>JAFKLT010000057.1 GCA_017309275.1 Sphingomonadales bacterium
GCGCAGACCTTCACATCGACCCAGCCCATGGGAAGGCAAATCTCGCGGATGACATCCTCGGTGATGTCGGTCGGGACTTTCGATGCATTTTTGGGCCAGCTGACCCAGACGAAGCCGGCCCGATCGATCAGCGTGCGCAAGTCGGCAAGCAATCGTTCGAGTTCGGCGCGCTCGGTGGTGAAGATATGCGCGGCCTGAAGCCCCGCCTCGGGCGCGTGGCGTTCGTCAAGGGCAAGCTGGCCGATCTCTTCGCGCACGCTCTCGGGCATCGCGTGAAACCACGCCGACATTCCGTCCTTCAGCGACAGCTTCTTCGCGAGCGGCGTGCCCGAATAGCCCGTCGTCATAGCCGCGCGATCAGTGCCTGTGCGGCGGCCGGGTTGCGGACCTTCGCGCCCGCGATGAAAAAGAGGAAGACGTCGCGGCCGTCTTTTGCCCAACTCTTCGCCTGTTTCGCCCACTTGTCCAACGCCGCGTCGTCATAGCCGGTTTCGACATCCTCCTGGCTGCGTTGCAACCGGGCGTAGGTGAAGTCGGCGGTCTGTTCGTCGATGCAGGGAAATTCGTCGCTGTCGGCAAAGACGACGGCCATGTTCCGATCGCGGAGCATGTCGATGAACGCCGGATCGCGGAAGCTTTCGTGACGCACCTCGATTGCGTGGCGCAGCGGCACGCCATCCTGGGTTTCCGGCAGCAGGTCGAGGAAGGCCGCGAAGTCGTCGCGGTCGAATTTCTTCGTTGCCATGAACTGCCAGTGGATCGGGCCGAGCCGATCGCCGAGCCGGGTCAGGCCCTGCGTCAGGAACTTCTCGATCGATCCGGCGCCTTCGGCCAGGACCTTGCGGTTGGTCGTAAAGCGCGATGCCTTGACGCTGAACTTGAAACCGTCGGGCACCGCAGCCGCCCAATTGGCAAAGCTTTCGGGCTTCTGGCTGCCGTAATAAGTGCCGTTGATTTCTATGCCGGTCAGCTGCTGCCCGGCATATTCAAGCTCGCGCTTCTGCGCCAGACCCGCGGGATAGAAGGGACCGCGCCATGGCTCGAAGGTCCAGCCGCCGACGCCGACATGAATGCTCATGGCTCTTTCACCTCCGTACCAAATCGCGCTTTGCGAGCGCGGCGAAGCAATCCACAGCAGACCTACACCGCCCTGGTTTGCTTCGCTACGCTCGCGATGAACGGGTCAGGCCAGAGCCGCGTCGGCCCCCATCAGCGTGGGGAAGAAGCCCTCATGCGCTGCGCGCAGCTCGGCGAGCGTTACCTGATGGTCGCTCTCGGGCAGTTCGAAGACGATTCGGTCCTTGATCGTTCGGCCGATCGGATCGACCGGCACGTCGGCGCGGCCGGCGGCGTCGAGGAAATCGGCGAGGCAGGTGTCGCAGACGGTGACCAGATACAGGCCCTGATCCTCACCAAAGAAGCTTTCGGCGACGCCGAAGGGCTGTTCTTCGCTGACGAGGACGCCGATGTTCGACTTGAGCGCCATCTCGGCAAGCGCGACCGCGACGCCGCCGTCGGAAACGTCGTGACATGCCGTGATCCAGCCGGCGTTGATCGCGGTGCGGATGAAATCGCCGGTACGCTTTTCCGCGCGCAGGTCGACGGGCGGAGGCGGTCCTTCCTCGCGGCCCTGAATCTCGCGCAGCCACACCGACTGGCCAAGATGTCCGGCGCGTTCGCCGACCGCGAGCACGATGTCGCCGGTGCGTTTGAAGCCGATGCTGACGGCGCGGTTCAGATCGTCGATCACGCCGACGCCGCCGATCGCGGGCGTGGGCAGAATCGCGCTGCCGCCGCCCGTCGCCTTTGATTCATTGTAGAGGCTGACGTTGCCCGACACGATCGGATAGTCGAGCGCGCGGCATGCCTGCGCCATGCCATCGAGGCAGCCGACGATCTGGCCCATGATTTCGGGGCGCTGCGGGTTGGCGAAGTTGAGGCAGTTGGTGATAGCGAGCGGGGTCGCGCCGACCGCGCTGATGTTGCGCCAGGTTTCGGCGACCGCCTGTTTGCCGCCCTCGACCGGATCGGCGTAGCAATAACGCGGGGTGCAGTCGGTGCTCATCGCGAGCGCGCGATTGGTGCCGTGGATGCGGACCAGCGCGGCGTCGCCGCCGGTCTGCACCGTGTCGGCGCCGACCTGGCTGTCATATTGTTCCCAGATCCAGCGGCGGCTGGCGATGTCCGGGGTGCCCATCAGCGCCTTGAGGTCCGCCGCGACATCCTTTGTTTCCGGAACGTTCGTCAGCGGCGCAGCCTTCGGCGTCGGGACATGCGGACGGTCATAGAGCGGCGCGTCATCGGCGAGGGGAGCGAGCGGAATGTCGCAGACGATCTCGCCATGATGTTCCAGCACCATGCGGCCGGTGTCGGTGACGGTGCCGATGACGGCGAAATCCAGCTCCCACTTGTGGAAGATTTCCTTGGCGAAATCTTCCCGGCCGGGCTTCAGGACCATCAGCATGCGTTCCTGGCTTTCCGACAGCATCATCTCATAGGCCGTCATGCCGGTTTCGCGCTGCGGCACGTCGTCCATCTTGAGGTGAAGGCCGACGCCGCCCTTCGATGCCATTTCGACCGACGAGCTGGTCAGGCCCGCGGCGCCCATGTCCTGGATCGCGACGATCGCGTCCGACGCCATCAGTTCGAGGCACGCCTCGATCAGAAGCTTTTCGGTGAAGGGGTCGCCGACCTGCACGGTGGGGCGCTTTTCCTCGGCATCTTCGCCGAAGTCGGCCGATGCCATCGTTGCGCCGTGGATGCCGTCGCGGCCCGTTTTCGATCCGACATAGACGATCGGATTGCCGACACCGCTGGCGGCCGAATAAAAGATCTTGTCCTGCTCGGCGACGCCGACAGTCATCGCGTTGACCAGGATATTGCCGTCATAGGCTTTGTGGAAATTGACCTCGCCGCCGACGGTCGGCACGCCGACGCAATTGCCATAGCCGCCGATGCCGTGGACGACGCCCGAAATGAGATGCTTCATCTTCGGATGGTCGGGCCGGCCGAATCGCAGGGCGTTGAGGTTGGCCACGGGCCGCGCGCCCATGGTGAAGACGTCGCGCAGAATCCCGCCGACGCCGGTCGCCGCACCCTGATAGGGTTCGATGTACGACGGGTGGTTGTGGCTCTCCATCTTGAAGATGGCGGCCAGCTTCTTGCCGTCCGGGCCTTCGCCGATGTCGATGACGCCCGCATTCTCGCCGGGTCCGCAGATCACCCAGGGGGCTTCGGTCGGCAGTTTCTTCAGATGGAGGCGCGAGCTTTTATAGCTGCAATGCTCCGACCACATGACCGAGAAGATACCCAGTTCGACGAGGTTCGGCTCGCGCCCGAGCGCGGACAGGACGCGCTCATATTCTTCCGGAGACAGGCCGTGTTCGGCGACGATCTCTGGGGTGATGACGGAGGCGGGCGCGGGTGCTGTCTGAGTCATGGCGCGCCTTTAGCCGCGCGCGCGCGAAACGAACAGACCCCATATCGCCTTTCGGACGATATGGGGTCTGCGGACGGAGAGGGTTCAGCGCGAGGCGAGAATGGTGACCTTCGCGAGCGGTTCGACATCGCGCAGCGGGAAGCTGACCTGCTGCGATCCGACGGTGCCCCGGACGCGGTGGTCGCCGACGCGCAGCTTGAACGGCTTGCCGGTCTTTTCCTCGACGCCGCTGATGACGCGATAGCCATCGGCCTGTTCGACGGTGTAGCTGTAGACGCGCCCTTCATGTTCGAAACGCTGATCCTTCGCCATGGCGGCGGTCGGCGCGAGCGCAAAAAGGGTGAGGGTGGGGAGGATGAATTTCTTCATGATGCAAGTCCTTGTCGGTTGAACAAAACTTGCCTTTGAGCCCCTCTCTTCTTGTGCGGTGCAGCATGAAACGCGGCGCGGCGCGGAGCAATTGCAAAAAATCGAAACGTGATTGCGTTTTGGTGAACGGATCAGGCGCCGCGCGGCAATAATGTGAGAATGAGCCAGGCCGCGGCGCCCGCGGCGACACCCGTGGCAGCCGTCCCCCAAGCAATGTCGGCCAGGGTGACCTTCGTCGACCAGATTTTCATCGTCGCATGATTGGTGAGGTCATAGGTCATGTAGCAGAAGAAGCCGAACAGCGCGCCATAGCCGGCCGCGACCTGCCATTTGCCGGCGGCGAGCGCCGGCCCGACCGCGAAAATCTGAATGCCCAGAATATAGAGGGCATAGAAGGCCAGCGCCGGTGCCGGCCGCCATCCGTCCATCAACAGGTCGCCGATCTCGGGCCGATAGAGCTTTGGCCCCACCTTCGTCAGCCATAATGCGTCGAGAATGCCGAACAGGATGGCGGTGACGGCATAGCCGCCGATGGCCTGCACGGTCATGGCGCCGCGACCCGGCGGCGCCAGCCCGCCCAGGTCGCCGTGGCGGCGAGCAGCGCATAGGCCGCGAGCATCGTCGCCGGAATCGCAAGCGAATAGACGGGCTCCTTCGCGCCGAACCAGTCGATCGCCTGGACCAGCGCGAGCAGGGCGACGAGAATCCACAGGCGCCAGTTGCCCGACGCGCCGCGCGTCCGGCGCGCATAATAGACGAGCGCGCCGCCGATCAGCAGAAGCTCCAGCGGCATCGCAATCAGCGGCGCATTCCAGAGCCCCAGCCCCAGTTTCGGCGGGGCGCCGAACAGGGTCAGGTCGGGGATATGGACGAGCAGATCGATGAACCAGTGCGACAGCACGACCAGCGCCGCGCCGACCGCCGCCGCCATGCGTTTCGTTGCGACCCAGACGATCAGCCCGAAGGCGAGCGCCCAGACGCCAGCACCGAACAGGCTGTGCGTATAGGGCATGTGATAAAGGTCCATCGGGTTCATCGCCGTGATGCCCGGGACGATCCGCATCGCCTCTATTCCGGGGATGAGCAGCGCGGCGAAACCGATGTCGACAAGCTGTGCGGCAACGAACAGCGTGCCGAGCCCTGCGGCTTTCGGCTGCGCTGCGGCCACCAACGCCGGTGCGAAATGACCGATGAACATATGCCGACGTTATCGACCGCCCGCGCGACGTCAAGCTTGACCGCAAGGGGCCGAAGGGGCCAAAGCATGGAGATGACGGATATCCCCGAAACCGCCGACGCCACTCCGATTTCCGCTTTGTCGTTCGAGGCTGCGATGAGCGAGCTTGAAAGCATCGTCCGGCATCTGGAAAGCGGCGACGTCAGCCTTGAAAAGTCGGTCAGCCTCTATGAGCGCGGCCATGCGCTGCGCCTTCATTGCGAAGCGCGGCTCGCCGCGGCGCAGGCGCGTATCGAACAGGTCAGCCTTGGCGGTGACGGACAGGCGGCGGGAACAGCGCCTTTTGGCGAAGGCTGAGGCCGCCGTGGCACTCGTCGAATCCACATCGTTGCTGGGCGCCGCGCAGGACGATGTCGCTGCGGGGATCGACCAGCTGTTCGACCGCCTGCTCGCCGTTCCCGCCGATCCGCGCGCGCCGCTTTACGAAGCGATGCGCCACGCCGCGATCGCCGGCGGCAAGCGGCTGCGTCCGCTTCTGGTCCGCGCGGCGGGCGACCTTTTCCACGTCGACCGGACGACCACGCTGCGCGTCGGCGCCGCGGTCGAGGCGATGCACGTCTATTCGCTGATCCACGACGATTTGCCGTGCATGGACGACGACGACATGCGGCGCGGCAAGCCGACCGTCCACAAGGCGTTCGACGACGCGACGGCGGTCCTGGCCGGCGATTCGCTTCATGCGCTCGCCTTCGAATGGCTGTGCGACCCTGCGACCCACGCCGATCCCTTCGTCCGCAGCGAGCTGTGCTGCGAACTGGCGCGCGCCGCCGGGCCTGCCGGCATGGCGGGCGGGCAGATGATGGACCTGGCCGCCGAAACGTCCGATTTCGATCTGCCGACCGTCACCCGGTTGCAGCAGTTGAAAACCGGCGCGCTGATCGCCTTTTCGGTCGAGGCGGGCGCGATCCTGGCGCGCATTCCCGTCGAGGGACGCCGGCCGCTGCGCGGCTATGCCCGCGACATCGGGCTCGCCTTCCAGATCGCCGACGACATCATGGATATCGAAGGCGACGAGGAACTGGCCGGCAAGGCGCTGCACAAGGACGAAGCGGCGGGCAAGGCGACCTTCGTCACGCTGATGGGTATCGAGCGCGCGCGCGAACAGGCGCGGCTGCTCGTCGATCAGGCGATTGCCCATCTGGCCGGTTTCGGCGAAGAAGCCGCATTGTTGCGGGCTATCGCGCGCTATGTCGTGGAAAGGGACCATTGATGCGGGTGGGGGTTTATCCGGGGACGTTCGATCCGATCACCCTGGGCCATATGGATATCATCCGGCGCGGCGCAAAACTCGTCGACCGGCTGGTCATCGGCGTCACGACCAACATCACCAAATCCCCGCTGTTCGATGATGACGAGCGTATCGAAATGGTGCGCCGCGAAGTTGCGGGCATCGGCGGCGACATCCGCGTCGTCGGCTTCAACTCGCTGCTGATGGATTTCGCCGAGCGCGAAGGCGCGAACGTGATCGTCCGCGGCCTGCGCGCGGTCGCCGACTTCGAATATGAATATCAGATGGCGGGGATGAACCAGCAACTGAACGACCGGATCGAGACGGTCTTTCTGATGGCCGACGTCGGCTTGCAGCCGATCGCCTCGCGCCTGGTCAAGGAAATCGCGATCTTCGGCGGCGACATCCACAAGTTCGTCACCCCGGCGGTGCGGGACGCGGTGGTGTCGCGGATCGAGGAACGCGGCCTTCGTCAGGGCGAGGGCTGAGGGCTCGCCCCGATCCCGATCCCGATCCCAATCATTGAGCGTTCAGCTTTTTCCCGCTAGGCCGCGCCGACAGGGCGCACAGAGAATCAAGATAGAGGCCGATCCAGCATGACATTCCCCCCCCGCTCCTTGGTTCTGACGGCGATGGCGCTTTGCCTTGCGAGCCCTGTCCTGGCGCAGGAGGTGCCCCCGGCCCCCGCGCCGCAGGGTACCGAAGCGCCTGCTCCGGCCCCCGCCGAAACGCCTGCGCCGATCGAGGCGCCGGCGCCGGCTCCCGCTCCCGCGGAGACGGCCGCGCCTGCGGCAGAGGTGCCCGCCGTTCCGGCGATGACGCCCGACCAATATATCAACAATCCCGAATATATGCTGGACCTCGACCTCTCGACCGGCGGCCGGGTGGTGATCCAGCTCTATCCGAACGTCGCGCCGCATCATGTCGAGCGTTTGAAGACGCTGGCTCGCGCCGGCTTTTACGACGGCATCAAGTTTCACCGCGTGATCGACGGCTTCATGGCGCAGACGGGCGATCCGACGGCGACCGGGGCAGGCGGTTCGGAGCTTCCCGACATCAAGGCCGAGTTCAACGACCTGCCGCACCTGCGCGGAACGCTCTCGATGGCGCGCGCGGAAAGCCCGGACAGCGCGAACAGCCAGTTCTTCATCATGTTCCAGCCGCGTTTCAGCCTCGACCACCGCTACACGGCGTTCGGGCGCGTCGTTTCGGGCATGCAATATGTCGACGCGATCCAGAAGGGCGAGCCGCCGGCGGTGATGTCGCGCATCGTCCAGATGTCGGTCGCCGCCGACAACAAGCCGGTTCCGCCCGCGTCGATGCTGACCGAAGCACAGCCCGCCGCCCAGGCCGACGTGAGCGTCGACCAGCTCAACGCGCCGATCAAGCGCTAGGCGCGAACGCGCGCGCAAGGCCTGGTTCCGGACTCCATGCGCGTCGACGCCTTTGATTTCGAACTGCCGACCGAGCGCATCGCGCTTCGGCCGGCACGCCCGCGCGACGCGGCGCGGATGCTCGTCGTCGAAAAGAGCGGGCCGACCGATGCCGGTGTGCGCGACCTGCCGTCGTGGCTCCGCTCCGGCGACTGCCTGGTATTCAACGACACGCGCGTGATCCCGGCGCAGCTCGAGGGACGCCGCGGCGACGCCAGGATCGGCGCGACGCTGCACAAGCGCATCGACCTTCGCCGCTGGCAGGCCTTCATCCGCAATGCCAAGCGGCTGCGCGTCGGCGAAAGCGTCGATTTCGGCGCCGATGTCAGCGCATTGGCCGAAGAGCGCTTGCCCGACGGCAGCTTCATCCTTGCCTTTGGCGGCGACGAGCCGGTCGAGGTGCTGCTCGAGCGCGCGGGCACCATGCCGCTCCCGCCCTATATCGCGGGCAAGCGGCCGACCGACGAGGACGATCGCCGGGACTATCAGACGATGTTCGCGGACAAGGATGGCGCGGTCGCGGCACCGACCGCGGCGCTGCACTTCACCCCCGACCTGCTCGCCGCTCTGGGGCAGGCGGGGATCCGCACCGAAACGCTGACGCTCCACGTCGGCGCAGGGACTTTTCTGCCCGTGAAAGCCGACGATACCGACGACCATGTCATGCACGCCGAATGGGGCAGCATCGACGCCGCGACGGCCGACCGGCTCAACGCCGTCCGCGCCAATGGCGGCCGCGTGATCGCCGTCGGCACCACCAGCCTTCGCCTGCTCGAAAGCGCAGCGCGCGATGACGGAATTATCGCTCCTTTCGAAGGGGATACCGCCATCTTCATCACCCCGGGCTATCGCTTCAAGGCGATCGACGGGCTGATGACCAACTTCCACCTTCCGCGCTCGACCCTGTTCATGCTGGTCAGCGCGCTGATGGGGCTGGAGACGATGCAGGCGGCCTATGCCCACGCGATCGCGCACGACTATCGTTTCTACAGCTATGGCGATGCGAGTCTGCTGCTTCCCTAAATGGGACATTTCGGCCCTTCGGGGGGTGAACATTTACATTATCGCAAGGCATTGCAGGCATTCCGGACCCCATCGTTAAGAGGGGCCAGTAAGAGTCATTGATGGATATGCCATCGCGCAACACTGCCGACGACCGGAGCAGCGGCGCCGCCGATGAAGGCTCGCGCGGTTTTTTCGGAAAGTTCGGGGGACGGTCGCGCCAGCGCAGCGAGGCGCCGGCGGGAAATCTGCACACGCGCGATGCGCTGCTTTTGCTCCAGAATTACGAGGAAAGCGGGCGGGGCTGGTTCTGGGCGACCGATGCCGCCGGCCGCATCTCGTATATCACCGATGCCGTTGCGCAATTGATGGGGCGTTCGGGCAGCGAACTGCTCGGGACCGCCTTCACCGACCTGTTTCTTCCCGTCGACAGTCACGGCGAGCGCCAGCGCACGCTGCCCTTCCTGCTGACCAAGCAATCGAAATTCGACGAGTTGCCGCTGCGCAGCGCGTTCGAGGGTGACGATCGCTGGTGGGCGGTTTCCGGACGTCCGCATTTCGACGAAGGGGGCGCCCTGGCGGGATGGCGCGGCAGCGGCAACGACATCACCGCGCAGCGCCGTTCGGCCGAGGACGCTTCGCGCCTGGCACTTTACGACTCGCTGACCGGACTCGCCAACCGCTTCAACATCTCGAAGAAGCTCGACACGACGCTGGCCGCCTTTTCACAGCAGCAGCGTAGCTGCGCGATCATGCTGCTCGACCTCGACCGCTTCAAGCAGGTCAACGATACGCTCGGCCATCCCGCGGGCGACGCGCTGTTGAAGCAGGTCGCCGAACGCCTGCTCAAGATCGTCGGCGACAAGGAAATGGTCAGCCGCCTTGGCGGCGACGAATTCCAGATCATCCTTCCCGACCTGGAAGATCGCGGCAAGCTGGGCGACATGGCGGCCGACATCATCGCCAGCCTGTCGCAACCCTATTCGGTCGAGGGCAGCCGTTGCATCATCGGCGCGTCGGTGGGTGTCGCCATCGCGCCCTTTGACGGTCAGACGAGCGACGACCTGGTTCGCAATGCCGACCTGGCGCTCTATGCCGCCAAGGGTAACGGCCGCGGCCGCTTTCGCTTCTATTCGAGCGACCTTCACCAGGCGGCCGAGGATCGGCGTGCGCTGGAAGAGGATCTGCGCGACGCACTCGTGCGCGGCGAGATGGAACTGACGTACCAGCCGGTCGTCCATTCGAAATCGAACATGGTCACCGGCGTCGAAGCGCTGATCCGCTGGACGCATTCCGAGCGCGGTCTGATTTCTCCTGCCGTCTTCATTCCGATCGCCGAGGAGGCGAACCTCATCTGGCCGCTGGGCGAGTGGGTGCTGCGTAAGGCTTGCGAGGATGCGGCGCGCTGGCCGGGCGATCTGCGCGTCGCGGTCAATGTCTCGCCGATCCAGTTCGCGAACGAGGATTTGCCCAAGATCGTCGCCAGCGCGCTTGCCACGACCGGCCTGCCAGCCGACCGGCTCGAACTGGAGATCACCGAGAGCGTCTTCCTTGGCGATTCGGCCGAGACGGCGCGTATGTTCAAGGCGCTCAAGGGCCTTGGCGTCCGCCTTGCGCTCGACGATTTCGGTACCGGCTATTCCTCGCTCGGCTATCTGCAATCGGCGCCGTTCGACAAGATCAAGATCGACCAGAGCTTCGTTCGCGGCGCGACCGTGCCCGGTTCGCGCAACGGCGCGATCATCGCGGCGATCGTCGCGCTTGCCGATGCGTTGGAGATGGAAACGACGGCGGAGGGCATCGAGTCGCTCGATCAGCTTGACCTGATCCGCAAGCTCAACGTCAGTCACGTGCAAGGCTATGTCTACAGCAAGCCTGTCGGGCATGCCGAGCTGATCGATCATGCCGAGGTGGGATCGTGGACGATCAAGCCATCGGGGCCGGCGAAGCAGCGCAACGATCGATTCCAGATGTTCCGCAAGGTCGGCGCGATCCACGGCAATCACCGCTACAACGTCGTGATCCGCAACCTGTCGACGACGGGTGCCTTTATCGAGGGCATATTGGATGTGCCGGTCGGCACCCAGTTCGTGATCGATTTCGGCGAGGGCCAGCTTACCACGGCGACGGTCCGCCGATCGATGAAGCATCAGCAGGGCGTCGAGTTCGAGCAGACGATGGTGAGCGACGGCAATGGCGGGCTGTGCACGCGCCACCGCGTGTCGCCCTATCTGATCGCCGCCGCGACCCAGCAGTCGACGTCGCACCTTGCGCTGCCCGCCTTCACGACGACGAGCGACTGGAAGGCCGCCTGACGCGGGAACCAGCGTGCCGGTCCGTCGGTTCTGTCTTCGCCCCCTATGGACGGAGACCGACATGGCAGAGACAAAAATCTTCGCTCGACTGAAGGCCGATCATGATCGCCATCGCGACCTGCTGGATCGGATCGACCAGACGCATGGCGACAGCGACGATCGCCGCTATCTGTTCGAGGCGTTTCGGGTCGAGGTAACCGCGCATGCCGCGTCGGAGGAAATGTCGCTTTATGCGACGATGCTCGCCAATCCGGACTTGCGCGACGAAGCGCAGCATAGCGTTGCCGAGCATAAGGAGATCGAGGATTTCCTGACCGAATTGTTCGAGATGGATTTCGCCTCGACCGGCTGGCTCACGCGGTTCCGCACGATGAAAGAGCGCTATCTCCACCATATCGACGAGGAGGAGGAAGAGATGTTCCCGGCGGCCGAGAAGGGCCTGTCGGACGCCAAGAAGCGCGAGCTCGTGAAAATCTTCGAAAAGGAAAAGCCGAAGGAAAAGGCAAAGGCGGCCGAGGAAGACCCCTCCAGCGAACACGAACGCGCCTAGGCCCGCCGCTCGACTTTTGGCGCGCGCGCGGCCATAGGCGCGCGCCATGACCGACAGATTCGCTTTTCAGGTCGCCGCGACCGACGGCGCCGCACGCACGGGCGTGATCCGGATGCAGCGCGGGGAAATCCGCACGCCGGCCTTCATGCCCGTCGGCACCGCCGCAACGGTGAAGGCGATGCGCCCCGCCGAGGTGCGCGCGACCGGCGCCGACATCATCCTCGGCAACACCTATCACCTGATGCTGCGTCCCGGTGCCGAACGCATGGCGCGGCTTGGCGGACTGCATGGCTTCATGGGCTGGGATCGCCCCATCCTGACCGACAGCGGCGGCTATCAGGTGATGAGCCTGTCGGCGCTGACCAAGCAGAGCGAAGAGGGCGTGTCGTTCAAGAGCCACCTCGACGGCTCGCGCCACATGCTGACCCCCGAACGATCGATGGAAATCCAGCGCCTGCTTGGCAGCGACATCGTGATGGCGTTCGACGAATGTCCGCCGAACGGCGTCGACGCAAAGCGTGCGGTCGCCAGCATGGAGCGTTCGATGCGGTGGGCCGCGCGCAGTCGTGCAGGCTTTGACGCCGGCGAGGAGCATGCGGCGCGTTCGGCGCTGTTCGGGATTCAGCAGGGATCGCTCGACGAAAAATTGCGCGCCCGGTCGGCCGAGGCGCTGATCGATATCGGATTCGATGGCTATGCGATCGGCGGATTGGCCGTGGGTGAGGGGCAGGAGGCGATGTTCGGCGTGCTTGACTATGCGCCGGCGCAGCTACCCGCCGACAAGCCGCGCTATCTGATGGGGGTCGGCAAGCCCGACGATCTGGTCGGGGCGGTGGCGCGCGGAGTCGACATGTTCGACTGCGTGTTGCCGACGCGTTCGGGCCGCAACGGCCAGGCCTTCACCTGGGACGGTCCGGTCAACATCCGCAACGCCAAGCATGCGGAGGATCTTGGGCCGCTCGACGCGTCCTGCGATTGTCCGGTCTGCACGACCTGGTCGCGCGCCTATCTCCATCACCTCGTCCGCGCGGGCGAGATGCTGGGCGCCATGCTGATGACGCAGCATAACCTGCATTTCTATCAGGCGCTGATGCAGCGGATGCGCGACGCGATCGCGGCTGGCAGCTTCAGTGCCTTTCAGGCGGACTTCGCCGCGCGCTATAGAAAATGATCAGCTGAGCTTGTTGAGCAGGTCGAGCATCGACTGCGGAATCGTTTCGTCGACCGCAGTATCATAGGCACGGCGCAGGGCGACGTTGACGTCCTGCACCTTTCTGGGGAGCTGCTTTTCAGCGTCCTTTCCGGCCGTCTTCTGCGGCGGCGAACCGGATTTAGACGTCATTATCGTGGCATCTCTTGGACATGGGCCCTTGTGCTAACCGTGCATAAACCAAAGCGCAATGCGCCTTTTGTTCCTTCGTGATGAAACTATTTTGCGCTTGAATCGTTCCCAAGGGGTGAAATTATGTCAGGACGCGGCGGGATTCCGGACGCGTTTCGCATTTATCGGCGGGTTTTCCACCCGCTCAGGAGGGTAATCTATGTCATTGGGTCAGGCGATCGCGCCGCATCTTCCCTATCTGCGCCGCTATGGCCGCGCGATTTCGGGGAGTCAGCACAGCGGCGATGCGCTCGTCGCGAAGCTTCTGGAGACGCTGGTCGCCAATCCCGACGCGGTCGATACCGGCGGCGACCTTCGCATCCAGCTTTACCGGATGGTCCATGACAATTTCGGACTGGCCAGCGCGCAAGGCGAAGGCGCCGACGAACAGATCGCTCCAGAGATCGCGATCGCCGATGCGCGGCTCCGTCGCATTCCCTCGCTCGCGCGGCAGGCGCTGCTGTTGACGGCGGTCGAGAGCTTCAGTCATGAAGACGCCGGCCGCATCATCGGTCGCGACGCGGCCGATGTCGACAAGCTGATCCACGAGGCGACCGACGAAATCGATCGTCAGACCCGCGCGCGCATTCTGATCATCGAGGACGAGCCGATCATCGCGATGGATATCGAGATGATCGTCCGCGACCTTGGCCACGATGTCGTCGCGGTCGCGACCACGCATGGCGAAGCGGTGGCGGAGGCGCGGAAGCATCAGCCGGGCCTGGTCCTTGCCGACATCCAGCTTGCCGACAACAGCTCGGGGATCGAGGCGGTGCAGGAAATCCTGGGCAGCATGTCGGTGCCGGTCATCTTCATCACCGCCTTTCCCGAGCGGCTGCTCACCGGCGATCGGCCGGAGCCCGCGTTCCTGCTGACGAAGCCGTACCAGCCGGCGACGCTGCGCGCGGCGATCTCGCAGGTTCTTTTCTTCGACGAGAGCACGGTTCCAGCCTAACGTCGGCGTCCAATGACGCGGTCGGGGTTGCCACCTCGGCATGGGCGGGTGATAGCGGCGGGTGATGATCGCACCCGACGCTTCCCACCGCCAGTCCGCGCTTGACCGGCTGACCGCCAACGCGCCCTTCCTTGCCCGGCTCGCCGAACTCAATCCCGACGATGTGACGCGATTCCTCGGCGAGGGGACCGACGCGGCGCTTGCATCCGTCGCGCCGCCCCCGGTCGACGATGATATCATGCGGACGCTGCGCCAATGGCGCGGGCGCATGGCGCTGTTGCTTGCGCTTGGCGATCTGTCGGGCGAGCATGATGTCGCGACGACGACGCGGCTGCTTTCGGCCTTCGCCGACCAGGCGTGCGACGCGGCGCTGACGGCCGCCTTTGCCGAGCGCGTCGCCGGCGAGGAGCCGCGCGGGCTGTCGGTCATCGCGCTCGGCAAGCTGGGCAGTCATGAGCTCAACTATTCGTCCGACATCGATCCGATCCTGATCTTCGATCCCGAAACGCTGCCGCGCCGCCAGCGCGACGATCCCGACGAAGCGGCGGTGCGGATCGCGCGGCGGATGGTCGAGATATTGTCGGCGCGGACCGCCGACGGCCATGTGCTGCGCGTCGACCTGCGCCTGCGTCCGCATCCGGAGGTGACGCCGATCGTGCTGCCCGAAAGCGCGGCGATTTCCTATTATGAGTCCGAGGCCCTGGCATGGGAGCAGGCGGCATTCATCCGCTCGCGCGCATCGGCCGGCGACCGCGCGCTCGGCGAAAGCTTCCTCGGCGCGATCCAGCCGTTCATCTGGCGCCGCAGCCTCGATTTCCGGCAGCTCAAGGAAATCGGCGCGATGAGCGACCGTATCCGCGACCATTTCTCGCAAGGGCAGGCGTTCGGTCCGGGCTATGACCTGAAGCGCGGGCGCGGCGGCATTCGCGAGATCGAATTTTTCGCGCAGGTCCATCAGCTCATCTATGGCGGACGCGATCCGTCGCTTCGCGCTCCCGCAACGGTCGATGCGCTCGCGGCGCTGGCGAAGGCCGGGCGGGTCGACGCCGACATCGCCGAACGGCTGACGGGGCATTATGCGACGCTGCGCCGAATCGAGCATCGGCTGCAGATGATCGAGGATCAGCAGACGCATTGCCTGCCGACGCAGCCCGCCGCGCTCGACGCGGTCGCCCGGCTGGACGGAGAGGCTGATGGCGCCGCGCTGCTGGCGGCGCTCGAGCCCGTCACCGCCGACGTCGCCGCCTGTTACGACCGGCTGGTGGTCGAGCGCGCGGCGACCACCGGCCTTCCCCGCGACGAGGGCGAGCTTGCGGGCGCGTTGATGGCCGCGGGGTTCGAGCCGCCGGAGAGCGCGCTGCGTACCGTGGCCGAATGGCGCGGCGGAAAGCTGCGCGCGCTGCGCAGCCCGGCGGCACTGGATGCGCTCGAAACCGTGCTGCCCGAACTGATGAAGGCGATCGGCGCCGCACCCGATCCGCAGGCGACCCTGCTGCGTTTCGACAAGCTCGTCGCGGGTCTGCCGAGCGCGATCAACTTCTTTCACCTGCTCGCCGCGCAGCCCGAGCTGGCGAAGATCGCGACGCGCATCCTTTCGCTTGCCCCGACGCTCGCCGACGCGCTCGGCGCGCGGGTCGAACTGATCGAGGGGCTGATCGACAAGCGCGCGTTCGAAGCCCCCGCGACCAAGACCGAGCTGATGTCCGAATGGGCGCCGGGACTTTCGGGGCTGGATTATGAGCGGCTGCTCGACCGCGTGCGCGATCGCGTCGGCGAACGGCGATTCGCCTACGGTGTGCAGCTGATCGCCGGGGCGACCGACCCGATGGTCATCGCCTGCGGCTATTCGGAGCTGGCCGAGGCGGCGTTGCAGGTGCTCGCCGATGCGACGGTCGCCGAGTTTACTCAGGCGCATGGCCGCATCGCCGACAGCGAGCTCGTCGTGCTGGCGCTCGGTCGGCTTGGCGGCAGGGCGCTGACCCACGCGTCCGACCTCGACCTCATCTATCTTTTCACCGGCGATCATCTGGCCGAATCCGACGGACCGCGTCCGCTAGGCGCGACGACCTATTACAATCGCCTCGCGCAGCGCGTGACGGGGGCGATGTCGGTGCCGACCGCGGCGGGCAAGCTCTATGACGTCGACACGCGCCTTCGTCCCCAGGGCGCACAGGGGCCGCTCGTCGTGTCGCTCGACAGCTTCGAGCGTTACCAGCGCGAGGAGGCGTGGACGTGGGAGCATATGGCGCTTTTGCGGGCGCGACCCGTCTATGGATCCGACCATGCGAAGGCCGAGGTTCACCGCATCATCGACGATCTCCTCGGACCGCAGCGCGAACCGGTAAAGCTCGCCCAGGATGCGGCGGAGATGCGCGACAAGATCGCCGCGCACAAACCGCCCAAGGGCGCGCTCGACATCAAGGGCGGGCCTGGCGGGCTCGTCGACCTGGAATTCGCGATGCAGGTGACGCAGCTAGCGAGCGGCAGGTGTCACGATCCCAACATCGGCTCGGCGCTCGCCTGCCTGCGGATCGACGGCCTCGCGCCGGCGGAGATATGCGACGCGCACGGCCTGCTCGCCCGCATGCTGGTGATGCTGCGCCTCACCGCGCCCGAGGGTGAGCCTGCGACCGCCGCGGCGCGCCAGCTCGTCGCGAGTGCCTGCGGCGAACCCGGCTGGCCGCAACTGCTTGCCGCGCATGACGCGGCGCGGCAGGAGATCGCCAATTGGTGGGCCACGATTCGCCCGCCGCAGCAGGAGACGCAAGCATGACACTCGCAATCGGCGACGCCATTCCGGCGGTGACGCTTCTCGATGCCGATGGCGCGGCAATCGATCTTGCAAGTTTGAAGGGCGCGCCGCTGGTCGTCTATTTCTATCCCAAGGCCGATACGCCGGGTTGCACGGTCGAGGCACAGGATTTTACCCGTTTGGCCCCCGAATTCGCGCATCTGAAGGCACAGGTTCTTGCCGTGTCGCGCGATGCTCCGGCAAAGCTCTGCAAGTTTCGCGACAAATATGGTTTGACCGTCTGCCTGGCTTCCGACGAAGCGGGCACGGTGTGCGAGGCGTTCGGCACTTGGGTCGAAAAGCAGAATTACGGCCGTACCTATATGGGGATCGAGCGTTCGACCTTCCTGTTCGGGGCGGATGGCAAGCTCGCCAAGGAATGGCGCAAGGTGCGGGTGAAGGGGCATGCAGAGGCCGTGCTGGAGGCCGCAAAGGCGCTTTGATGCAAAGCTTGGGTGAAGCCGCGCGCGCGGTCCTGCTGACGCCGGACCCGCACGACAAACGCCGGGCGGCGCGCGGCCTCGCGCGGGCATGGCGGCGCGGCGAACTCGAGCACCGCTGCGACGTTGCGATGCCCGACCGGCCGGCGTGGCCCGAGCGGCCCGAATTGTTGCCGCCGGGCCAGATGCCGCGCCGGCGCAAAGGCGGTTCGGAACGCGGGCGGATCGCGATGCTCCACGCACTGGCGCATATCGAATTCGTCGCGATCGATCTGGCGGTCGATCTTGTCGGGCGCTTTGGCGGCGAGTTTCCCCGCACCTTCGTCGACGACTGGATCGGGGTGGCCGCGGATGAGGCGATGCATTTCGCATTGCTCGATCGACGCTTGCGCCAGCTTGGCAGCTTCTATGGAGAGCTTCCCGCTCACGCCGGCCTGTGGGAGGCGGCGCAAGCGACCAGCGACGACGCGTTGGCGCGCCTCGCGATCGTTCCGATGGTCCTCGAAGCGCGCGGTCTGGATGTCACGCCGGCGACGGTCGACCGCTTTCGTGCAGGCGGTGACGAGGCGTCGGCGAAGATTTTATCGCGTATTTACAACGACGAAATCCGACATGTGACCGCCGGCACAGTCTGGTTTAACCAAAAGTGCGATGAAATGGGATTCAACGTCGTCGAAACGTGGCAAAGCCTCGTGAAATCGCGATTTCGGGGCTCGCTAAAGCCTCCGTTCAACGACTCGGCGCGCCATGAAGCCGGTTTAACGCAAGACTTCTACGCCGTTATTGCTTCGTAAGGTTTGCACCAGCAGTAATGCTCGCGGGCAGGGAATAATCCCATCCGACGAAATATCCGGCACCAGCGGCCCCCAAAAAAGGGCACTGGCGACAAGGACTGCGGGGTCGATACGTGCGATACGCTTCACTGGCGCAAAAGTTTCATTTTGGCCTGATTTTCTGCGCTGCAGCGCTGACCGGCATCACCGCTCCGGCGGCACATGCCGCGAATGCAGGCAATGATGCGAGCATCGTCGTTCCCGACGAACCCGATGACGACAGCTTCAATCCCGCGACGCTGGCGCCGGGCGAAGACAGCGAAGCTCGCGCGATCTTCCAGGCTTGGCGCCGTCTCGATACCGGCCTGGCCGCGAACATCGGCGTTGCCGTGCCGTCGCGCCGCCCGATCGAAAAAATGTCGCTCTCGTCGTCATACGGCATGCGCGTTCACCCGGTCACCGGCAAGCTCGCGCGCCACAACGGCATCGACATTCCCGCGCCCTACGGCACCCCGATTTACGCGACCGCCGACGGCATCGTCGGCCGCGCCCAGCGCCTGGGCGGCTACGGCAATTATGTCGAGGTCGAACATGGCAACGCAATCCAGACGCGCTACGGCCACATGTCGTCCTACATCGTTGCTCCCGGGCAGCAGGTGAAGAAGGGTGACATCCTCGGCTACGTCGGCTCGACCGGTCGTTCGACCGGCAACCACCTCCATTATGAAGTCCGCATCGAAGGCGCGCCGGTCAATCCGATGCCCTTCTGCCAGTCGGACTCGATGACGATCGCTGCGATGACGGGCAACAAGAAGCTCGCGATGGGCGGTCCCGAATAACAGAGCTTTCCTGGGTCGGAGAGGAGGGGCGCTCTACGGCCACAGGCCGGGGCGCCCTTTTCATTTGAGCGCACACACCCTATCTTGTGCGCATGGCCACGCAGATTTCCGATATCACCCTATCGCCCGCCGCCGCGGCCCGCGTCCGCTGGATCGCGAACCGCAAGGGCGAGGCCGAAGCCGCGCTTCGCCTCGCGGTCGATGGCGGCGGCTGTTCGGGCTTCACCTACCGCTTTGGTCTTGCCGAAAGCATCGATGCCGATGACCTGGTCAGCGAGACCGACGGCGTGAAGCTGGTCGTCGACCCGATAAGCATCGACCTGGTGCGCGGCTGCTTGGTCGACTTCGTCGACTCGCTCGGCGGCTCGTCGTTCAAGGTCGAAAATCCCAACGCGGCCTCGGGCTGCGGTTGCGGGTCCAGCTTCTCGATCTGACGTCTTTCTAAGCGGTTCGCTTCCTGCCATAGGAAGGGCCATGAAAGTCGCGACCTTCAATATCAACGGGATCAAGGCCCGCCTGCCGCGTCTTGTCGAATGGCTGGAGGAAACGCAGCCCGACATCGCCTGTCTCCAGGAACTCAAGTCGAGCGACGAGACGATGCCGACCAAGGAAATCGAGGCGGCGGGATACGGCTTTCTCTATCATGGGCAAAAGGGCTTCAACGGCGTCGCGATCCTCGCGAAGGATGCGCAGCCCGTCGAGATCCAGCGCGGGCTAGCCGGCGAGGCCGAGGATGAGCAGTCGCGTTATCTGGAGGCCGATGTTCGCGGCGTGCGGGTCGGCTGCATCTACCTTCCCAACGGCAATCCGCAGCCCGGCCCGAAATTCGATTACAAGCTGCGCTGGATGGCGCGGCTGCGCGAACGGGCGCGGGCGCTGCTCGCGTCGGAAATTCCGGCGATCCTGACCGGTGACTATAATGTTATCCCGCACGACGACGATGTCTGGGACCCGCGTGGGCCGATGGCGAACGATGCGCTGATGCAGCCCGAATCGCGCGATGCCTGGTTTCGCCTGCTCGGCGACGGCTGGACCGACGCGGTGCGCAGCCGCTATCCGGCGGGCGGCGTCTGGACCTTTTGGGATTATCAGGCGGGCGCGTGGCAGCGCGATCACGGCTTCCGCATCGATCACCTGCTGCTCAGCCCCGCGATGGCCGACCGGCTGGTCGACGCTGGCGTCGACAAGGACCATCGAGGGCGCGAAAAGGCGAGCGACCACGCGCCGACCTGGGCGGTCTTTGCATGAGCCTCCTGTCCGCCAGTCGCTTGGCGGACGTGCCGCTCTTCGCGGGATTGGGCGAAACTGAGCGCACCGAACTCGCAGACGCCTTCGTTCCCCGCCACTTTGCCGATGGCGACGCGATCCTGGTCCAGAATGAGCGCGCACAGGGGCTGTTCCTGATCGACGACGGCTGTGTCGATATCGGCAAGCGGCTTCCCGGCGGCGGCCTTGCGTTGCTGGCGACGGTCGGAGCGGGCGAGGTGATCGGCGATATGGCGCTCGTCGGACGTGATGTTCGCCGCACCGCGATGGGCATTGCCCGCGGCCCGGTGGCAAGCTGGTATCTGCCCGCCGACCAGTTTCGCGCCGCGCTGTCCCAGTTGCGCCCCGCCTCGCTGCAACTGCAGGGCGAACTTGGGCGGCTCGTCGCGGGACGTGTCGTTTCGAAGGCATCCGATATCGCCGCTCTGCTCGTCGAGGGGCCCGACGCTTTTACGCCGCGACCGCAGCGCGCGCTCGCCCCGGTCGTCGAAGATGATTTTTCGCCCGAGCCCTTTCTGGAAAAGCTCCCCTGCTGCGCGGCGATGACGCCCGCGCAGCGGCGTGCCTTCTGGGACGCGGGCGAGCGCATCGAGGCCGCGGCCGATACCGATCTGGCGGCCGTCGGCGGCGCGCCCGACCGGCTATGGCTCGTCGTTCGCGGCGCCGTGCGCAGCGCGCTGCCGCACGGGGACGGCATCTATCAGCTTACCGTTACCGGTCCCGGCCAGCTTGTCGGCATCGCCGCGATGCTTCTGGATGTGGCGCACGATCGGTTGCTCCGCACGAGCGAACAGTCGACCCTGCTGGCGTTCGATCGCGCGACCTTTGCCGAGATGCTCGACACCGGCGACGCGCTCAGCCGCGAACTGGGCGCGTCGGTCAATGCCGATCTGGTTACCGCGCTCGATGCGCTCGATCAGGTCGAGGCGCGCATTCTGGCGATGCGTCGCGGGCATGCCGTCGCCGCCTAGCGCGCGAGCGGTATCACCCTGAATCTTGGTAGATTTCCGTCCATTTCCGCATGGACCATCGCATATTCGGGAACGGGCATCCAGGTCGCGCTGTTCGACGATAGCGGTTCCGATGCGACGATCACCGCGCGTGGTTCTTCCTCGCCGCCGACCATCTGCCACTCGCCGTCGTGCAGGCCATAATCGCGGCCGGTGGTGAACCACATCGACAGGAAATTCATGTTCGCCTCGTGCACCTGGTCGGGCGATCCGGTGCGGTAATGACCGAAGTCGAAGCAATGCCGTAGTCCCAATATCTGCCGTCCCGTGGTGATGAACAGGTTGCAGCTCGACGAGATGGCGATGCCGTGATGGCGCCGCGCCGCCTCGATGATGTCGACCGTCTTTTGTACCGCCGACACGAGTTCGTCGCGGCTTGGCTCGATCCGCCAGTCGGGAAGCTGCGACAGCAGCAGCGCATAGACCCACTCGCTGTCGGTCGATCCCGAAATCTCGGCCAGCAGGGCGGGGTCGATGTCGGGCATCAGCGTCCCCTTCATCTCGCCGATGTGATAGATGTCGCCATTATGCGCCATGGCGACCGCGGCGCCGGCGAAGTGGAATGGATGGGTGTTCTGTTCGCTGACCTTGACCGTCGTTGAATAGGCGACGCCGCGGACATGCGCGATCACGCATTCGGCGCGCGTCTTGACCGCCAGGGATTTGAGATTGCCGTCGAAGACGGGGAGCGATGGCGAGCGATAACGGTGCGGCTGTTCCGGGACGAAGCTCGACGAATCCCATGCCATCATCCCGAACCCGGCCAGGTTCAGCATATGCAGCATCTTGGGCATATAGGCCTGATTGACCAGGCTGCTGTCCGGTTTGAAGAGCAGGTCGTCGAGCTGCACGGGCTCGCCCAGATACATCATCGCGCGGCACATATTCTGTCCCTACCCGCCATTTTGGGGAGAGCGTAGACGCCGCGCGGTGCGCGTCAAGGGAGGCGGCGATTGCGCCGCCGCTGTCCCGGCGATCAGAGCGGCTTGTCGTAGATCTGGTACACGCGGTTGACGCTGGCGTTGATCGCCTCGGCGACCGCATTCATGCCCTGATTGTCGTCGAGGACCCAGCCGATGTCGCCTTCTTCCGCGCCATATTCGGCGATGCCGTCGCGGCGTATATATTCGATCATCATGAACGCCAGCGTGCTGGCCATGCGGCTGTTCTGCAGTTTCTTGACCACGCCCATCAGTGGCACGCGGAGCCGCTTGCTTCTGGGCTTTCTCAGCCACCAGAGCAGCCGCGCCCAGTTGAAGGGGAACAGGGCACCGTCCATGTCGATCAGCTTTTCGTTGATGTTCGGCAGAACGATCATGAAGGCGACGGCCTCGCCATCGACCTCGGCGATGCGGATCAGGTCCTCGAAGACGATGTCCTTCAGCTTTTTCCCGATGAAGGCGATCTCGCTGTCGGTCAGCGGGACAAAGCCCCAATTGTCCGACCAGGCATCGTTCAATATGCCCATGATCAGCCGGGCTTCGGCGTCGAACCTCTTCTTGTCGACCTTGCGGATCCGGATGCGATCATTCTTCTCGCCCGCCGCGACGATGCGGTTCACCAGCGGCGGGAAACCGTCGAGGATATGGACCGAGAAATTCTGGAGCTTCTTGACGGGGGTGTAGCCCTCGGCCTCCACCCACCCGCGATAGAGCGGGCTGTTGTGGCCCAGCATGATCGTCGGCGACCGCTCGAACCCCTCGATCAGCAGGCCGGGCTCGTCCCAGATCGATATCGACAGCGGACCTAGCGAGCGGTGCATGCCCTGGCTGCGGAGCCAGTCCTCGGCGGCGACGAACAGCGCGTGCGTGACTTCGGCATCCTCGGCCTCGAGCAGTCCCCAGTTGCCGGTCCCCGGGCCCATGCCCTGCTCGACCGGCTGCTCGATCGCGAGTGCGTCGATATGAGCCGATATGCGCCCGACGGTGCGGCCATTGCGGCGCGCCAGGAAGAGTTGCGCCTTGCCATGCTCGAACCACGGATTCTTGCCCGGCGTCAGCAGGTCGAACGCTTCGCCTTTCAGCGGTGGCACCCATGCCGGATCGCCGCGGTTGAGGCGGAAGGCCAGCTCGATGAATTCGCGCTTGTCGGCCTTGTCTTTCACGACATGGATGGTGATCGGGCCTTCATTATGTGCGGTCATGCTGTTTTCCCGGGGAAGCGATCCTATATTGATGGCGACGCATTAGGGCATTGCTGTGGCGCTGGCGACCCGCATTCGGCCATTTTGCTGCCACGAAATCATGATGAAGAACCCGCTATGACGACGATCAATCCCTCTGCCGATCGGGTCGCGACCCCCCCCGCGGCGCCGGCAACGAAAACGCCCAAATCGGCGATTGCCGACGATATGGCGATGATTCGCGCAGCGTCCGAGCTGACGCGCGATCTCGTCAATCCGAGCGCGCGTATCTATTGGACCGATTTCCTTGCCTCGGCCTTTGTCGGCTACGCCGGCGTCGCGGCGGCGATCCTTGCGCCGTCGACGGGCTGGATGCTCGCCGCGGCTCTCGTTGCCGTCCTCGCGCTCTATCGCGCGGGCAGCTTCATCCACGAAATCACGCATATCCGGAAGAATGCGCTGCCGGGCTTTCGCCTGGTCTGGAACATGCTGATCGGCGTGCCGTTGCTGATCCCGTCGTTCATGTACGAGGGGATCCACAGCCTGCACCACAATCGCACCAAATATGGCACGGTGGAGGATCCCGAATATCTGCCGCTGGCGCTGATGAAGCCGTGGACGGTGCCGCTGTTCGTCGTCGCGGCGGCGTTTGCGCCGATCGCGCTGATCTTTCGCTATGCGGTGCTGACGCCGCTCTCCTTCGTGATCCCGCCGCTGCGCAGGATGGTGATGGAGCGCTATTCCGGTCTCATCATCAACCCGATGTTCCGTCGCCGTCCGCCGGAGGGCGAGTTCCGCCGGCAATGGGCGTGGCAGGAAGGCGGCGCATGGCTCTGGTCGACGCTGCTGGTCGCCGCTGCGGTGTTCGGATGGGTGCCGCTGCGGGCGCTGCTGATCTTTGGCGGCATCGCGTCGGCCAGCATCGTCCTCAACCAGATCCGCACGCTCGTCGCGCACCTTTGGGAAAATGACGGCGAGGTGCTGACCGTGACCGCGCAATTCTTGGACAGCGTCAACGTTCCGCCGCCCGGTTTCCTGCCGGAGCTGTGGGCGCCCGTGGGGCTGCGCTATCATGCGCTGCATCACCTGCTGCCGGGCGTGCCCTATCACTCTTTGGCCGAGGCGCATCGCCGCCTGAAGGATGCTTTGCCCGCAGACTCGCAATATCATGGCGCGAATTATCGCAGCCTGCCCAAGCTGGTGATGAACCTCGTCGCCGGCGCGGGGCGGGGTGCCGCTGCCTGATTATTCCTCGGTTCGGATCAGGATCATCTCGCCGATCAGCGCGAACAGGATGAACGGTCCCCATGCAGCGAGGAACGGGGTGTAGGCCCCGAGATCGCCCATCGCGAGCGCGAAATTGTCGGCGACGAAATAGGCGAAGCCCAGCGCCATCCCCAGGATCGCGCGGACGAAGAGCTTGCCCGAGCGCGCCAGGCCAAAGGCCGCGACCGCGCCCAGCAGCGGCATCAGGATCGCCGACAGCGGCCCCGAAATCTTGTGCCACAGCACGCCTTTCAGCGCGTCGACGGGCCGGCCCGCGGCTTCCAGATCGGCGATCGCCGACTGGAGCTGGGTGAAGGGAAGCTCGTCGCCGTCGACCTGCGCCAGCGTGAACTGGTCCGCGCGGACGCCCTTCATCGCGGTGAAGGTGCCCAATTGTTCGAGCGTGCCCGAACGGCGCAGGAAACGCCGCGTGTTGGTCATCTCCCAACCATCGGCGACCTGTTTCGCGCTGTCGGCCTTCAGCATCGACGACAGCACACCCTGCGTCCGCTGATAGACGGTGACATCGCGCAGCACGATTGCCGGTCCGCCCGTTTCGACCGTTCCGGCATTGATCAGATCATCGCCGGCGCGGACCCAGATATTGGTGCGCACCCCGCTATCGGGCGGCACCTTCGCATATTCGACCTTCTGCCACGCGCCGAGCGCCGCGGTCGATCGGGTGACGATCCGTTCGTTGAAGGCAAAGCTGATCCCGGCGACCAGGAACGCGGCAAGGAACAGCGGCGCGAGGACCTGATGCGCCGACATGCCCGAGGCCTTCATCGCGATGACCTCGCTGTTCTGGTTCAGCGTCGCGAGCGTCAGGATCGTGCCGAGCAGCACCGAAAAGGGCAGGAACGTCTCGACGATCTGCGGCAGCCGCATCCCGACGTAGCGCCAGACCTCGCTGTCGCCATTGCCCGCGACCGCCAGAATCTTGCCGCTTTCGCCCAGCAGGTCGAGCGTCTGCAGGACGAGTACGAGGGCAAAGAGGATCGAGAAGCTGCGGATCAGGAACAACCGCCCGACGTAAAGCGCCATGGTGCGCGAGGGGAAAAAGCTGAGTTGCTGCATCAGGTGGTCCGCGGAGTGCGCTGGAAGAAGCGGAGGAGGCCGCGGAGACGCTGGCCCGCCTTCGCCGCGACGCGTTCGAGCGCGCCGATCGGTTGGCCTCCAGGCACGTGCGCGACGGTGTAGTACATCCAGATCGCGAGCACGGCGAACAGAAGGAAGGGAACCCACAGCGCGAGCAGCGGGTCGATCGTTCCGCGGGCGCCCAGATCCTCGGCATATTGGTTGATCTTGTGCTGGGTTACCAGCATCACGATCGACAGGAAGACGCCGAGCGAGGATGTCGATCGCTTTGGCGGTATCGCGAGCGCGACCGCTATCAGCGGGATCAGGAACATCGACATCACCTCGACGATGCGGAAGTGGAAATTCGCGCGCGATTCGAGCCTGGTCTTGAGCGGCTCGCTCTTATCCTTCCCGACAACGAACAGTTCGGGGATCGTCAATTCGCGGTCGGCACCGCCGCGCAGGCGAAACGCCTCGATCTTGGGCAGCGGGATCGGCAGGTCGTGATTGTCGAAAGTCAGGACGCGCGGCACAGCAAATTTGGGCGATTCATGGATCAGCACGCCCTGCGTCAGCCGCAGGATGATCGTGTTCGGATCGTCGGTCGCTAGAAACTGTCCGCGCGATGCGGTCGCCGACACGCGCTGCCCGTCCTTGTTCTCGCCGCGCACGAATATGCCGCGCAGGGATCGGCCGTCGTTATAGCTTTCCTCGATGCGCAGCGTCATCCGGCTGCCCAGCTTGGTGAACTCGCCGACCTTGATCGAAGCGCCGAGCGCGCCCGAGCGGAGTTCGAACTGCAGCCCTTCATAGGCATAGCGGGCATAGGGCTGGATAAAGCCGACGATCGCCAGATTGAGCGCCGCGAGCGCGACGGCATAAGCGAAGGGAACGCGAAGCAAACGCCCGAAACTCATGCCCACGCCGCGCAGGACGTCGAGTTCGCTGGATGTCGCAAGCTTACGGAAAGCCAGCAGAATTCCCAACATAAGGCCGATCGGGATACCCAGCGAAAGATATTCGGGAATCAGGTTCGCGAGCATGCGCCAAACGACGCTGACGGGGCCGCCTTCGGTGGCGACGAAATCGAACAGGCGCAGCATCTTCTCGAGCACCAGCAGCATCGCCGAGAGGACGAGGGTGCCGAGCATCGGGAAAAAGACAAGCCGCGCGATGTAGCGGTCGATGGAGGGTAGCTTATTCAATCTTTCGTCGCCCCATCACCATGATTTGGCCGCAAATGTTTCCGATATGCCGATTCAAGGGCGACAGGGACCCATGTCAGCTTGACTGCTGGCATGTGGCTATAGCGTCTGGAGGTTTTGAGGTCATGTCGAAATTTGTATCGGCGCTGCTTGGTGTTGCATTGCTGACTTCCGCGGCAACGGCGCAGGCGGAAGGCCGGGTCATATCGAACGATCTGTCCAAGTGCAGAAGCGGTCCGTCGACGCTGGTCCAGATCAGCGGCGTCAAGGCATCGACCGGCAAGATTCGCGTGCAAAGCTATCGCGGAACGGCTGCCGACTGGCTGGCCAAAGGGCGCTGGCTGACCCGCGTCGAGGTGCCGGCGCGCGCTGGGTCGATGACCATTTGCGTGCCGCTGCCCGAGGCCGGTGTCTATGGCATTGCGGTGCGTCACGACGTCAATGGCAACGGCAAGACCGACCTGTCCGCTGATGGCGGCGGGATGTCGAACAATCCCAGCATCAGCATCTTCAATCTCGGCAAGCCGAGCTACAAGAAGACCGCCTTCTCGGTCGGGGATTCGCCCAAGACGATCTCCATCTCGATGAAATATATGTAAGCGAGGATGGCAAGCGTCGCGCTTCTTTCCAATCCGCGATCGACGGGGAACCGTGCCTTGTTGCCCCGGGTTCGTGAATATTGTGCGGCGCATCCCGACATCTTCCATTATGAAGTCGAAGATGTCGACCAGATTGGCGAGGCGATCCGTACGATCGCGATGGTCTCACCGCGCGTCGTCGCGATCAACGGCGGCGACGGCACGGTGCAGGCGGCGCTGACGGAACTTCATTCGGGCGGTCATTTCGGCGGATCGCCGCCGCCGGTCGCGGTGCTGCCCAATGGCAAAACCAATCTGATCGCGCTCGATCTGGGCGCCGAAGGCGATCCGATCAAGGCGCTGCAGCGCGTCGTCGAACTCGTCCAGAGCGGTGCTCTCGAGGATCATGTGATCGAACGTCAGTTGATCTCGCTTGACCGCGATGGCGCGCGTCCGGTGCTCGGCATGTTCCTCGGCGGTGCCTATCTGGCCGATATCATGCTCTATTGCCGGCATCGCATCTATCCGCTTGGCCTGCCGAACGGCGTCTCGCATTTCCTCGCGGCGGTCCTCGGGCTGTTTGCGATGGTCTTTGGGCTCGGCGGCGGGCGCCTGCCGCCCAAGCCGCAGCCGATGACCGTCTCGCTGGTCCGCCAGGGCGAGTTCAAGGGCAAATTCTCGCTGCTGATCGTCACCACGCTCGAGAAATTGCTGCTCAGTATTCGTACCAGCGAAGCGCACGGAACGAACGGCAATATGAAGTTGCTTGCGACCGAGACGAGCGTCGGGGCGCTGTTCCGCATGCTCGGCGCGACCTGGCGCGGCACGCTGGGCCAAAAACAGCTTGAAGGCGTGCATTTTCAGCAGGGCGACGAAATCCGCATCGAGGGCGAACGGTCCAACGTCATCCTGGATGGCGAGATTTTCGAGGCAAAGAACGGCAAGCCGATCATCCTGACCTCGACCCAGCCGGTGCCCTTCCTCCGTCTTGCCGCCTGAGGGCCCGATGTCCGCCATCGCCGATCTTGTCCGCGAAGAGCTGTGGACCCCCGTCGACCCGCGCGCGACCGCGATGGCGGCGGCGATCGCGGCACAATATCCGGGCAGCGCGCGGGCGGTACTCTTCTACGGCAGCTGCCTGCGCGAGACCCAGCTCGACGGGCTGATGCTCGATTTCTACCTGATCGTCTCGGACTATGGCGATGCGTATCCGAAACACTGGATGGCGGTCGCGAACCGGTTGATCCCGCCCAACGTCTTTCCCTTTCAGCATGACGGGCTGATCGCCAAATATGCCGTGCTCAGCGAAGCCGATTTCGATCGGCTCAACGGTACCGAAACGCGCAACGTGTCGGTTTGGGCGCGTTTTGCGCAGCCGTCGCGGCTGGTCTGGGCGGTCGACGATACCGCCGCGGATCGGGCCGTCGCCGCCGTGTCGCGTGCGGCCCCGACCTTGCTCGCCGCGGCCGGCCGGGCCGAGGGTGAGGCCGTGCTCGACTGGTGGCGCCGTGCTTTTTCGCTGACCTATTCGGTCGAACTTCGCGCCGAACGGACGAGCCGGGCGCAGTCGGTCGTCGATGCCGATACCGAACGCTATCTGCGCTTCGGCGATCCGGCGATGGCGGCCATCCCGGCGGATGCCGAAAGCGGCAGCTGGGCGCGTCGTCGTATCGAAGGCAAGCTGCTGAGCATCGTCCGCCTTGCGAAGGCAAGTCTGACCTATGCGGGCGGGATCGACTATCTCGCGTGGAAGATAAACCGCCATGCGGGCACGCAGATCGAGATCAAGCCGTGGCAGCGCCGCTGGCCGCTCGTCGCCGCGCTGACGCTGGTGCCGCGCCTGATGAAGAGCGGCGCGATCCGCTAGCTGGCGAGGCGCTGCCCCTCGGGCCGCGTGTCGCCGATCCGCCGGATCGCCTGATCGAGCGCCGTCAGGGTGAAGGGCTTGCGCAGCACATCATGGTCGCCGAACGACGCGACCTCGCTCGCATCGCCAGCATATCCGGTGACAAACAGCACCGACAGTTCGGGCCAGCGTTGCTTTAGCTGGGCGACCATTTCGGGGCCGGTCAGTTCGGGCATCAGCACGTCGGACAGGATCAGGTCGAAGCCGCCCTGGACCTCTGCGAGTTGCTTTTCGACCAGATTTTCGGCGTCGAGCGGATTGGCGCAGGCGACGGCCCTGTGGCCAAGTTCCTCGACGGCATCGACTGTCGCGGCGAGCACGCGCTGATCGTCCTCGACGACCAATATGTTCAGCGCTTCGGCCGGCACCGTGTCGGCCTGATCGCCGGCCTGATCGCTCGCGGGCGCGGCGGCCTCCTCCGGTTTGGCGACCGGCAACAGCATCGCGACGCTGGTGCCTTCGCCTTCGGTCGACGAAATCTGCACCTCACCGCCCGATTGCCGGCAAAAGGCGAAGACCTGACTCATGCCCAGTCCGGTGCCCTGCCCGGCGGGTTTCGTAGTATAGAAGGGGTCGAAAACGCGCTCCAGAACCTCGGCCGACATGCCGCAGCCGGTGTCGATCACCTGCACCGCGAGCGCCGCCGCATTTTCTTCTTCGTCGCGCAGCGTGCGGATCGTCAGCGACCCATGACCCTCCATCGCGTCGCGGGCATTGACCGACAGATTCAGCAGCGCATTTTCGAATTGCTGCCGATCCACCCACCCGGCCAATCCGGCCGCGCGCAGGTCGAGCGTCAGGGCGATACGGTCGCCGATCGTGCGCTCGATCAACTCGGAAAACCCCGCAATGCAATCGTCGATCAGCACCATTTCCGGACGCGCCGGTTCCGACCGGGCAAAGGCCAGCAGTCGGCGCGTGAGGTCGGCGGCGCGGTTGGCGCCGTCCATTGCGTTGCTCAGATGCCGCTGCGCTTTCTCGGGTGCGGTGACGACCAGCCGTTGCGCCAGCTCCAGGCCGCCGACGACGACCGCCAGCATATTGTTGAAGTCATGCGCGATGCCGCCGGTCAGCTGGCCGACGGCTTCCATCTTCTGTGCCTGGCGCAGTTGCGCCTCGGCGGTTTCGCGCTCGTTCATCTCGCTGCGCAGGGCGTCGTTCGCCTGTGCCAGTTCGACCGTGCGTGCCTCGACCGCGGCCTCGAGCTGCATCGCGCGGTCGGCCTCGAACAGCGTCTCGCGTCGCGCTGTGCGCCGTTCGTTCTCGGCGCGAACGAGCGATACCGTCGCCGCGATGGCGATCACTGCCGCCGCGGCTCCAAGCAGCGAAAAGAGCAGAATCGCCTGATTCAGGCTCGCGCGATCGGCCGAAGCGAGGCGATTGCGCTCGGCAAGGATCGCGCGCTCGTTGCGGATCAGTTCGGACAGCAGCCGATCGATGCGGATCAGCGCGGCATCATGACCCGCGGCGTTATATTTCGAAATCGCGGCGACGGTCTGCCGGTAGTTGGCGCTCAACGCCGCATCGCCGAGCTGCCGCCCGCGGGCGTCGAGTTCGTCGGTCAGCTTCTTGACCAGCTCCGCCTGTTTCCGATTGTCGCGGACGTTGCGCTGGAGCAGCGACAGATATTGCTGCGACAGCCCCCATTGCTGTTGATAGACGCGGCCATCTTCCTTCTGCAGCCCCACCGCGAAGCGGCCGAGCGCGGCTTCGGCGCGCGCGAGGGCGGCGTCGAGGCTGCGGGTCTGCGATATGACTTCCAGGCTGTGCGCCTGCCACCCCAGCGATCGGTCGTAATTGTCGTTGGCGCGGGCGAGCAGCAGGACGAGCGCAGCCACGACCCCGGTCAGGATCGCGCCCAGTCCGATCGTCAGCCAGAAGCGCAGCCGCTCCCGCCGACCTTCGGTTTCATTCTCCAGGTCCCTCTCGAACACCTTGATCTTGTATCGAACAAGCACCGCCGGGCAAAGTGGGGAAGGGGACGCGAGGCGCGCCCTGCTTCAACTCGCCGCGAAAAGGAATCCGCTGGTCGGTGCGGCGCCCGGATCAGCCGATAATGCCGACGCGTTTGCCCGCGCGTTCGAAACGGCCGAGAATCTCGTCGACCTGTTCGCTCGAATGCTCGGCGCACAGCGAACAACGCAGCAGCGTCATGCCCGCGGGCGTCGCCGGCGGGCGTGCCAGATTGACGTACAGGCCCTCTTCCAGCAGCGCTTCCCACATCATCGCGCCCTTTTCCAGGTCGGGCATGATGACGGCGATGATCGCCGACTGCGGCTCTTCGGTGCCGAGCTGAAAGCCCAACGCACGCAGCCCGCCGTGGAGCTTCTTCGAATTTTCCCACAGATGCGCGCGCTTGTTCGACCCGTGCATCAGCTTGCGGATGCTGGTCGCCGCGGTCGCGACGACGCTCGGCGGCAACGAGGCAGTGAAGACATAGGGGCGGCAGACGAGCCGCATGATCTCGAACTTGGGATGGTTCGACACGCAGAAGCCGCCGACGGTGCCGACGCTCTTGCTGAAGGTGCCGATGATGAAGTCGACATCTTCGATCACGCCCTGCGCCTCGGCGACGCCGCGGCCATGTTCGCCGATAAAGCCCATCGAATGCGCTTCGTCGACCAGCACCATCGCGCCATTTTCCTTGGCGACGCGCACCATTTCGGTCAGCGGTGCGATGTCGCCGAGCATCGAATAGACGCCCTCGAGCACGACCAGCTTGCCCGCTTCGGGAGGCAGGCGCTTCAGGCGTTTTTCCAGCGCTTCGATGTCGTTGTGGCGAAAGGCGACGATTTCGGCGTCGCCCATCTTGCACCCGTCATAGATCGAGGCGTGGCTGTCGATGTCGAGGATGACATAATCGCCCTTGCCGGCGATCGTCGAAATGATGCCGAGGTTTGCCTGATAACCGGTCGAAAACACCATGGCGTGATCCATGGCGTAGAATTCCTTCAGCGCTTCCTCGCACTCCTTGTGGCCCTGATAGGTGCCGTTGAGGACGCGGCTCCCGGTGGTGCCGCTGCCGAACTTGTCGAGCGCCTCCTTTCCCGCGGCGATGACGTCCTCGTCGAAGGTCATGCCCATATAATTATAGGTGCCGAGCAGGATCGTCTCGCGGCCGTTGCAGATCGCGACGGTCGGCGACACGACGCGCTCCATCACCAGGCTGAACGGGTCGGTCACGCCGGTGGCGAGCAGCGCTTCACGCTGCTGGATCAGCGGGTCGAACTTACTGAAAAGATCGGTCATTTGCGTTTCTTCCGTGTGCCCCGGAAAGCCAGGGTCCAGATGAGTTATGCGGCGCGGCCGCGATGCTGCCATCGGCCCCGGCGAGTGCCGGGGGGCGGCAGGGTCAGCCCTGCAGCTTCTCGACGGCGGCGACGAGCTGGCCGACGGTCTCGATTTCGGCCTGCATGTTCATGCTGATGATGATGTCGAACGTGTCTTCGACTTCGGCCACGAAGTCCATCACCGTCAGGCTGTCCCATTCGAGGTCGCCGGCAAAGGTGGTCGCGTCGGTCAGGTCGACGCCTTTCTTGTTGAACGGTTCGATCAGGCCGAAAATCTGGTCGCGGAGGGCGGTGCTCATTTTGTGCGTCCCATAAAGGAATAAAGTTGCGCGCGGGAATGCCGCGATGCTCTGCGCTTGGCAAGCGAATGCGGCGGGAATCGGGCAGCATCTTGCCGTTCGCGGCGCTTCATGTCATCGGTGTGACGGGGTCGCCCGAGCTTATGGGGCAGGGGAGGGGACTGTATGGACAGCGAAAAGTCGATTGCGGCGCCGGAACGGCCGGCTATTTCCTTCCCGCCGAACGCGGTCCACCTCGTCCGCACCAATCAGCAGATAACGATGCAACTGTCGCAGATGGCCGACCAGAAGGCGTCGATCCTGATGGGGGCAACCTTCGTCGTCTTTACCCTCGCGGTCGGTCAGGCGCGCGTCGGCGCGGGGGCGTTCGCGATGCCATTGACGGTGCTCGCGACCTTTTCCTTCCTTTCGGCGCTGCTCGCGATCTCGGCCGTGCTTCCGCGTGTCGGAAAAGCGCCGCCCGCCGTGTACAAGGACGGGAAGGACCACAGCAATATTCTCTTCTTCGGCCGGTTCGAACAGATGGAGGAGCAGGAGTTCATCGATGCGGTGAAGACGCGGCTGCGTACGGAGGAGGATCTGTACGAGACGATGCTGCGCGACACCTATCAGAACGGGGTCATCCTCGCGCGACGCAAATATCGCTATCTTGCCTATGCCTACCGGCTGTTCGTCGTCGGGCTGACGCTGACCTTCTTGGCATTTGCCTATGAAATGGCGCTCGTCTGGAGCCAATGACGCCGCAAAGCATTTGATGGAGCGATGACCGACGTCTTCATCAGCTACAAGCGCAAAGAGCGGCCGCGCTGCGTTGCCATCTACAATGCGCTCGTCGACCTGAAGCTGTCGGTCTGGTTCGACGCACATATCGAACCCGGCACCGATTTCGACCGCGAGATCGAGCGCGAGGTGCGCGGCGCGAAGGCCGTACTCGTCCTCTGGTCCTCGCTCGCCGCCGACAGCGACTGGATCCGCGCCGAAGCCCGCACCGGGCGGCAGAACGAGCGCCTCGTCGCCGCGCGTCTTGACGATTGCCTGCCGCCGCTGGAGTTCGCCTCCGTACAGGCGGTCGACTTGTTCGACCGACGCGACTTCCAATCGGGCGAAGGGTGGCGACAGATCGTGTCGCGCATCGGCCGTCTGATCGGTCGCCCGGGCCTCGGCGACTATGTGCGCTGCGAACAGGCGGCGGATGCCGGGCTGTGGCGCGGATGGATCGCGGCCAATCCGGACGATCCGCTGGTCGACATGGCAAGGCAGCGCGCCGCGGCGCTTGGCTCGCCGGCTGATCGCGGGGCCGTTTCCCCGCCGGCTTCGCCTGCCGTCGTCGCGCCGGTGCCCGCAGCGGATCCCGCGCGGCACTATTGGCCGATGCTTGCCGGCGGCGTCCTGATGGTCGGCGCGGTGCTGGTGCTGGCGTTCGGCGGCGCGGGCGGGGCCGGTGGCGCGTCTGACGCTGCGGATGTCGCCGCAAAGTCTGATAGCGCGGCGACATCCGCGCAAGGCACAGTCACGCCGATGGCGTCGGCGGGGCAGGGAAAGCTTGCCTTTTGCCGGCCCGACAAGCCCTATGTGTTGCGCTTCGCTCCCGGCCGCACCGACATGCCGCCTGCAGGCAATCTGACGATCAGTAATATCTGGCTCGCCTGGCGCGAATGCCGCGGTCCCGTCCGCGTCGAAGGATATGGCGACGCGGCGGAGGGGGCCGCGATGGCGGCGACCGTCGCGACCGAACTGCGGGGCCGGGGCGTCGATCCCCAGGCGATTTCGCCCGTCGGCAAGCTTGCGGGAGCGGGCGGCGATCGCCGCGTCGAGGTCTATCTGCTTCCTCCGCGCTGAGCTGCTGTGGCCTTAATGCCACCATCACCGACAATTTGCGGCACGTCGCAAGCGGCGGCTTGAACCCTTGCAAGGCCGCGCCTATCCGGGCCGGCTATGCTGGAGCAGGCCACCCCTCTGACTGCGGATCGTCCGCAGGATTTTCGTGCGGAATTCCGCGCGACGCTGGCGCTCGCCGTGCCTCTGGCGGCGGCAAACCTGCTTCAGATGCTGGTGCATGCGATCGACGTCATGTTCGTCGCGCGGCTCGGCGATACCGAATTGGCGGCCTCGTCGCTGGGCGTTTCGATCTTCGGGCTGTTGCTCTGGACGGGGACCGGCCTCGTCAGTGCAGCGGCGCCGCTGATCGCCGCCGAACTCGGCCGGCGCAAGCATTCGGTGCGCGAGGTGCGCCGGACGGTACGCATGGCGCTATGGCTCAGCCTGCTCGTCTCGCTGTTCTTCATGGGTGTCTGCGCCGCGGGCGGGCCGATCATGCGCGCGACCGGACAGCCCGAGGATTTGACGGTGCGCGCGGCCAGTTTTCTGCTGATCCTGATGTGGGGCATGTTCCCGATGATCGCGGCGAACGTGCTGCGTATCTTCGTGTCCGCGCTCGGCCGACCGACGATCGCGACCGCGATCACCTTCGGCGCGCTGTTCGTGAACGCGCTCGGCAACTGGTTGCTGGTTTTCGGGCATCTCGGCATGCCCGCGCTCGGGCTTCATGGTTCCGCGATATCGAGCGTGATCACCAGCACGCTGATCCTGCTCGCCTATGTCGTCGTTATCCAGAGCGACCGGCGCCTTCGCCGCTATCGCCTGTTCGGCAATTGGTGGCGCAGCGAATGGAGCCGCTTCTTCGAAATGCTGCGTATCGGCACGCCGATCAGCCTGACCATTCTGGCCGAGGCCGGCCTGTTCACCGGCGCGGCCTTTCTGATGGGCCGCATCGGCGAGGCGCAACTCGCCGGGCATACGATCGCGCTTCAGGTCGCGGCGCTGGCCTTTCAGATACCGTTCGGCGTTGCACAGGCGGCGACGATCCGCGTCGGCCTGGCCTATGGCGCGCGCGATCATCGCGGCATCGGGATGGCGGGCCACGCCTCGCTTGCGCTCGGCATCGGCTTCATGGGCTTTACCGCGCTTATCATGTGGCTGTTCCCCAGCCTGGTGCTTTCGATTTACGTTGATGTCGACGCCGCGCGAAATGCCGCGCTCGTCGGCTTCGCGATGCAGTTCCTCGTCGTCGCGGCCGCCTTCCAGCTCTTCGACGGAGCCCAGGCCGTCGCGGCTGGCGTGCTGCGCGGGGTGCAGGATACCCGCATCCCGATGATAATTGCGGTCTGCGGCTATTGGATCGCCGGCTATGGCACCGCGATCTACCTGGGCTTCTGGACCCCGCTTGCCGGCGTCGGCGTGTGGATCGGACTGGCCGTGGGCCTGATAGTCGTGGCCGCGATGCTGCTTATGCGCTGGCGGATGCGCGGCCGTCTCGGACTACTCCCGGCCTGACGCAAAAAAGTTGATCGAGTCCGCTTGACGGTCATTTGACTCCCACCCATATGGCCGTCTGTTAGCACTCTCCCTGTGTGAGTGCTAAGAACGATATTTTTGCACTTCTGGAGGGATTTCCATGCAATTTCGTCCGCTGCACGACCGCGTGCTCGTCCGCCGTATCGAAGCCGAAGAAAAGACGGCTGGCGGCATCATCATCCCCGACACCGCCAAGGAAAAGCCGCAGGAAGGCGAAGTCGTCTCGGTCGGTTCGGGCACTCGCGCCGACGACGGCAAGGTGACCCCGCTCGACGTCAAGGCCGGCGACCGCGTCCTGTTCGGCAAATGGTCGGGCACCGAAGTCAAGGTCGACGGCGAAGAGCTGCTGATCATGAAGGAATCGGACATCCTCGGCGTCATTGCCTGAGCATTGTCGTTCCGCTCCGGCGGAAATGTGATTTCAGAGTAAAGTTACGCAGATTTCTGCGATTTTTTGAAGGAAGCAATCATGGCTGCCAAGGACGTTAAATTTTCGCGCGACGCGCGCGAACGCATCCTGAAGGGCGTCGACATCCTCGCCGATGCCGTCAAGGTCACGCTGGGCCCCAAGGGCCGCAACGTCGTGATCGACAAGAGCTTCGGCGCTCCCCGCATCACCAAGGACGGTGTGTCGGTCGCCAAGGAAATCGAACTCAAGGACAAGTTCGAAAACATGGGCGCGCAGATGCTGCGCGAAGTCGCCAGCAAGGCGAACGACAAGGCCGGTGACGGCACCACCACCGCGACCGTCCTCGCCCAGGCGATCGTTCGCGAAGGCATGAAGTCGGTTGCCGCTGGCATGAACCCGATGGACCTGAAGCGCGGCATCGACCTCGCGGTGCACAAGGTCGTCGCTGACCTCGCCGCCCGTTCGACGCCGGTTGCCGGCACCTCGGAAATCGCCCAGGTCGGCATCATCTCGGCCAACGGCGACACCGAAGTCGGTGAGAAGATCGCCGAAGCGATGGAAAAGGTCGGCAAGGAAGGCGTCATCACCGTCGAGGAGGCCAAGGGTCTCGAATTTGAACTCGACGTCGTCGAAGGCATGCAGTTCGACCGCGGCTACCTGTCGCCCTACTTCATCACGAACCCCGAAAAGATGACGGTCGAACTCGCCGATCCGTACATCCTGATCTTCGAAAAGAAGCTCTCCAACCTCCAGTCGATGCTTCCGATCCTCGAAGCGGTTGTGCAGTCGGGCCGTCCGCTCCTGATCATCGCAGAGGACATCGAAGGCGAAGCACTCGCGACCCTCGTCGTGAACCGTCTGCGCGGCGGCCTGAAGGTCGCGGCCGTCAAGGCGCCGGGCTTCGGCGATCGTCGCAAGGCGATGCTGCAGGACATCGCGATCCTGACCGCCGGTGAAATGATCAGCGAAGATCTGGGCATCAAGCTGGAGAGCGTCACGCTCAACATGCTCGGCCAGGCGAAGCGCGTCACGATCGACAAGGACAACACCACCATCGTCGATGGTGCTGGCGACCATGAAGCGATCAAGGGCCGCGTCGAACAGATCCGCGCGCAGATCGAAACCACGACGTCGGACTACGACCGTGAAAAGCTGCAGGAACGTCTGGCGAAGCTCGCCGGCGGCGTTGCGGTGATCAAGGTCGGCGGCGCCACCGAGGTCGAAGTGAAGGAACGCAAGGACCGCGTCGACGACGCGCTGCACGCGACCCGCGCTGCGGTCGAGGAAGGCATCGTCCCCGGCGGCGGTACGGCCCTGCTGTACGCCACCAAGGCTCTCGAAGGCCTGAAGGGCGCCAACGACGACCAGACCCGTGGCATCGACATCGTCCGCAAGGCGATCGAAGCGCCGCTGCGTCAGATCGCGGCCAACGCCGGCCACGACGGTGCGGTTGTCGCCGGCAACCTGCTGCGCGAAAACGACCAGGATCAGGGCTTCAACGCCGCGACCGACGTCTATGAAAACCTGAAGGCCGCCGGCGTCATCGACCCGACCAAGGTCGTGCGCACCGCGCTTCAGGACGCCGCGTCGGTTTCGGGTCTGCTGATCACGACCGAAGCTGCCGTCAGCGAGCTGCCGGAAGACAAGCCGGCGATGCCGATGGGCGGCGGCGGCATGGGCGGCATGGGCGGCATGGACTTCTAAGTCCGTACCGTTCGGCACCTAGCCAACAGAAAGAGGGCCGGGGGAGCAATCCTCCGGCCCTTTTCCTTTGCGGTCCTGCTTTCTTCGTCATCGTCGACGTGATCCGGGGTAACGAAAGTGGAAATGGTTGGCGAAACAGGGCGGGTGGGACATTGCCAGTTCATCGCGCGGGACATAGCTAGGGGCCATGATCCTGCTCTACGCTTTTGCCGCCGCCATAGCCGCTGCCGACCCCGCGCCGATCGAACGGTGCGGCTATCGCATAGTCCAAAGCTATCCCCACGACACGTCGAGCTTTACCCAGGGTCTCTTCTGGGACGGCGGGCATCTCTACGAAAGCACGGGTCAATATGGCGCGTCGCGTGTCGCGCGGCTCGACCTCCAGACCGGCAAGGCGCTTGCGCAGGTCAAGCTGCCGATGGACCAGTTCGGCGAAGGCATCACGCGCTGGAAAGACCAGATCATCGGCGTGACGTGGCAAAATGGCGAGGGCAATCGCTGGTCGATCAAGGATCTGAAGCGCGTCGGCACATTCAAATATGAAGGAGAGGGCTGGGGCGTGACGATGGTCGGCGACAGCCTGGTTCTCAGCGATGGTACGTCGCAGCTCCGCTTTCTCGACCCCGCGACGATGCAGGAGCGGAGGCGCGTCACGGTCCGCTTCGGTGCGCGTCCGCTTGCGATGCTCAACGAACTCGAAACGATCGACGGTCAGATTTGGGCTAATGTCTGGATGACCGACATGATCGTCCGCATCGATCCCGCGAACGGCGCGATCACATCCTATATCGACCTGACCGGGCTCAAGAAGGAAGCCGGCGCGAAGGGCGGCGACAGCGTGCTCAACGGCATCGCCTGGGACGCGGCGAAGAAACGACTCTTCGTCACCGGCAAATATTGGCCCAAGCTCTACGAGATTACGCTCGCCGACTGCCGCTAGGCGATTAGCGCCGCCTCCATTCGTGCCGCCGCGGCGTCATAGACGCGCGCTTTCAGGCCCGACGTGATGGCATCCGGCGTGCGATCGGGATGGCCCCCGACGAAGGGTGGGGCGGGGTCATATTCGATCGCAAGCTGGATTGCCTGCGCGACGGCATCGCCCTTGATCCGCGCAATCAGGGTCAGGGCGAAATCGAGGCCGGACGTCACGCCGCCGCTGGTCACGACGCGGCCATCCTCGATAATGCGCGCCGCCTCGTGGGTCGCGCCGACCAGCGGCAACAGGTGGGTGTAGCCCCAGTGGGTCGTCGCGCGCTTGCCGTTGAGCAGCCCGGCGCGCCCCAGCAGGAAGGCGCCGGTGCATACGCTCGTCACCCACTGCGCTCCGGCCGCTTGCCGCGCGATGAAATCGATCGTGGCGGCATCGCCTAGCGCATCGGTGACGCCATGTCCGCCGGGGACGCAAAGAATGTCCGCCTGCGGCGCGCCGGCGAAATCATGCGTCGGCAGAATCGAAAAGCCGCTGTCGGTCGCAATCGGGTCAAGGCTGGCCGCCGCGCCGACGAGCGTCGCACCGGGCATGCGGCAGAGCGCCTGCGCGGGCGCCGTAAAGTCGAGCTGGGTAATGCCCGGAAAGAGCAGGAAAACGATGGTGGTGGGAGTATCGGTCATGCGGATGGTCCCTCTTTGGCGGTGGAACACCCAGGCGCGCGGCTCGCATCGGCCCCACTCCCCGATGGAACTCCATCTTCAGCGCCAGTCGCGGGACAGCATCAGTCTAGCGCCGCCGCGGGCAGGGGCAAGGCTATTTGGTTGTTTCGGTCGGCGTCTTATCGCCACCGGATGCGGTGCCGTCCCGACTCTCCAGCATGTCGGCGGCATCGTCGAGCGCCTTTGCCTCGCTGACGGTGACGCCTCCGGGCCCCGGCTCATTGTCGGTGCGGCTGCACGCGGTGAGTGAAACCGACGCCAGCACCAGCGCCGGCCAAAGTTTGCGCATTGTCCATTCCCATCAAAAAGGGCCCCACCCGCGAGGATGGAGCCCTTCGATACCAGCCCGAAGGCGAGCCTGCGACTTACTTCTTGTCGTTGGCTTCGGCCTTCTTGGTTTCTTCCGCGATCTTGTCGCCAGCCTTCGAGGCAGCGTCGCCGGCGGCGTTCACCGTGCCCTCGACGGCATTGCCGGCGTCCTTGGCGGCGCCTTCCACGGCAGCGCCCGCATCCTTGGCGGCAGCGGCGGTCGCATCGGCGGCGTCAGCAGCGCCTGCGGCGGCGGCATCGCCCGCAGCGGCGGCGTCGTCAGCTGCCGAAGCGGCGGTGTCGGACGCGGCGTCCTGGGTCTTTTCCGAGCAGGCCGCGAGGCTGAAAGCGGCTGCAGCCATCGAGGCGATAATGATCTTGCGCATTGGGGGTAGTCCTTTCGAAATGCCAATGGCCGCGGGGCCATCTTGCCAAAGACTAACCGCGGATCAGGGGCTTGGCAACTGCGCCGCGCAGCATCTTCAGGCAATGAAAAAGGGCCGCCGGCGAAAGCCGACGACCCCAATTCCTATCAGCCGGTTGGCGACTGAAAAAAGCTTACTTCTTGGCAGCGTCGGCAGCAGCCTTGGCGTCCTTGGCAGCGTCGGTCGCTTCCTTGGCGGCGCCGGCAGCTTCAGCAGCCTTGTCGCCTGCGGTCGCGGCGTCGCCAGCCTTGGCAGCGTCGCCAGCAGCGGCGGCGGCATCGCCGGCGGCAGCGGCCGAGTCAGCAGCGCCTTCAGCGGCCTGCATGGCGCCGTCAGCAGCACCTTCGACGGTTTCGGTTGCCGGGGTTTCGGTGGTGGCCGTGTCGTCGGCAGCCTTTTCGGCGCAGGCGGCGAGGCCCATCGAGGCGGCCAGGACGAGCGACAGAGTGATCGACTTCTTCATTTGGGAATACCCCTCTCGGTTTGAACTGATCGACCGGCACAGGGACCAATTCGTTCCCGAAAACTGCCAATCGCTTGCAGAATTACCGTTTCGCCAGAATCGGCGCAACGGGCTTTTTGCACAGATGTCCTACGGTTCGTCGCAATTTCGCAAAGGATGGGCGGGATGCCGGGGAAATCCCGCTCCAAGCGCCGGTTGACTAGATATAAAGAAATCTTTATATGTTGATTTATGACCGAGCTGATCGACATTTTCCGGGCGCTTGCCGATCCGACGCGTTTACGAGTCGTCGCGCTCTTGTGCGAGATGGAACTTGCGATTGGCGAGCTTGCCGCGGTGCTCGATCAGAGTCAGCCGCGCGTGTCGCGCCATGTCCGTATTCTCGCCGAGGCCGGTATCGTCGAGCGGCGGCGCGAGGGGAGCTGGGTGTTCCTGCGGATCGCCGATGGCGGCCCGATCGGCGATATTGTCGGTAAGGCCGAAAACTGGCCTTTCTCGGCCGGCGAGGCACTGGTGGTTGCCCACGACAAGCGCCGCCTCGCGGCCGTGCGCGACGAGCGCGCGGCGGTCGCGGAGCGCTATTTCGCCGAACATGCCGCCGAATGGGACGCGATCCGCTCGCGCCATGTCGCTGAGAGCGAGGTGGAGGCAGCGATGCTGGCGATGATGCACAATCGCCGGCTGGGCCATCTGCTCGACATCGGCACCGGCACCGGCCGGATGGCGGAGATTTTCGCGCCGACCGCGCGGCGCATCACCGCGCTCGACCGCAGCCCCGAAATGTTGCGCATCGCGCGCGCCAAGCTGGCCGGGCAAGATGTCCCGATCGACCTTGTGCAGGGCGATTTCCTGGATTTGCCGCTTGCCGATGCGAGCGCCGACAGCATCGTCATCCATCAGGCGCTCCATTTCGCGCACGAGCCCGACCGCGTGATCGCGGAGGCTGCGCGCGTGCTGCGCGGCGGCGGACATTTGCTGATCGTCGATTTCGCACCGCACGAGGACGAAGGCCTGCGGGCATCGGCGGCGCACGCGCGCCTGGGCTTTTCGGACGCACAGATCCGCGGTTGGTTCGCCTCTGCCGGCCTGCTGCTCGAAACCACGCAGACGCTGGAAGGCGGCGACCTTGCCGTGAAGCTTTGGCTCGGGCGCCGACGCAGCGATGAAGATCAAAACCCCGCGACCGAGAGCGGACATAATAGAAGGCTTGCCGCATGACCTCGAATTTGAATTCGCTCGCAGAGGCGCGCCGCGCCGCGGCATCGCCCCTGTTCGCCAACCTGGACGGCGACATCGGGGTCAGCTTCGAATTCTTTCCGCCGAAGACCGAAAAGATGGAAGCGCAGCTGTGGGACACGTTCCGCACGCTTGAGCCGCTCGGTCCGCGCTTCGTTTCGGTCACATACGGCGCGGGCGGGTCGACGCGCGAGCGCACCCACGCGACCGTGGCGCGTATCGCCGCCGAAAGCGCGGTGCCGCCGGCGGCGCACCTGACCTGCGTCGAGGCGTCGCGGGCCGAGATCGACGAAGTCGCGCAATCCTATTGGGATGCGGGCGTGCGCCATATCGTCGCGCTGCGCGGTGACGTTCCGGGCGGCGGGGCATATCGGGCGCACCCCGATGGTTATGCTAATGCGATCGAGCTGGTCGCGGGGCTGAAGGCGGTGGCGCCGTTCGACATTTCGGTCGCCGCCTATCCCGAAGTGCATCCCGATGCATCATGTGCCGAGGCCGACCTCGACAATCTCAAGCGAAAGCTCGATGCCGGCGCGACCCGCGCGATCACGCAATTCTTTTTCTCGCCGGAAGCCTTCCTGCGCTTTCGCGACGCCGCCGCCGCCGCCGGCATCGATGCGCCGATCGTGCCGGGAATCCTGCCGGTGTCGAATGTGTCGCAGACCAGGCGCATGGCCGACATGTGCGGCACGGCGATCCCGGCGTGGATGATCTCGCTGTTCGAGGGATTGGATGATCTGCCCGCGGCGCGCCAGCTCGTCGCGGCGACCATCGCCGCCGAAATGAGTCGCCGTCTGTATGCGGGCGGCGTGCGCGATTTCCATTTCTACACGCTCAATCGCGCGGAGCTGAGCTATGCCATCTGCCATCTGCTGGGCCTGCGCCCGGCGGCGGCACCCGCGACGGAGAAAGCCGCATGACCGCAGATTCGACCTTGAGTGCCCGCGCGGCCCTGCAGGCTGCGGCTAAGGAGCGTATCCTGCTGACCGACGGCGGCTGGGGCACGCAGATCCAGCTCCGCAAGCTGACCGAGGCTTGTTACGCCGGCAACCTCGGACTCTCGCACGACCAGAAGGGCAATAATGACATCCTCGCGCTGACGCGGCCCGATGTCGTGACCGCGATCGGCGAGGCCTATCTGGAGGCGGGGTCGGACATCGTTTCGACCAATACGTTCAGCGCGAACCGGATCAGCCAGGCCGATTATGGCGCCGAGGCGCTGGTCGCCGACATCAATCACGAAAGCGCGCGCCTGGGCCGCGAGGCCGCGGACCGCTATGAGGCGCGCGACGGCCGCCGCCGCTTCATCGCTGGTGCGGTCGGGCCGACGAACAAGACGCTGTCGCTGTCGCCGGACGTCAACAATCCGGGCTATCGCGAGATCGACTTCGACGAGCTTAAGGCCGTCTACCTCGACCAGGTCGTCGCGCTTGCCGAGGGCGGCGCGGATTTCATCCTGATCGAGACGATCTTCGACACGCTGAACGCGAAGGCAGGCATCGCCGCGACGCTGGAAGCGGAAGCGAAGGTCGGACGCGATCTGCCGCTGATGATTTCGATGACTCTGACCGACCTGTCGGGCCGGAACCTGTCGGGGCATACGGTCGAGGCCTTCTGGTACGCGGTGCGCCATGCGAAGCCGCTGACGATCGGGCTGAATTGCTCGTTCGGCGCGGCGCAGCTGCGCCCGCATGTGCGCGTCCTGTCCGATCTCGCCGATACGCTGGTCATGGTCTATCCGAACGCGGGCTTGCCCAACGAGCTCGGCGAATATGACGAACTGCCCGACACGACCGCCAGCCTCGTGCGTGAATGGGCCGAACATGGGCAGGTCAACATCCTCGGCGGCTGTTGCGGTTCGACACCGGCGCATATCGCGGCGATGGCGAAGGCGATCGAGGGTCTGCCCGCGCGGCATGTGCCCGACGTGCCTGTTCGCACGCGGCTGGCGGGGCTCGAGCCCTTCACGATGGCCGCCTAGCCCGACCCCTTAGGCTGACGGAAGCCTTCGTCAGCACATCAGTACCCGTGGAGCGCTCCTCCCCGCAAAGGGAGGAACCTGGAAAGCCAATGACCGAAACCCTCTCTTCCTCCAGCTTCGTCAACATCGGTGAGCGCACCAATGTCACCGGCTCGGCCGCGTTCAAAAAGCTGATTCTCGCCGACGATTTCACTGCGGCGGTCGAGGTCGCGCGCCAGCAGGTCGAAAATGGCGCGCAGGTCATCGACGTGAACATGGACGAGGGTCTGCTCGACGCCGAACGGGCGATGACGACTTTTCTGAAGCTTATCGCCGCAGAGCCCGATATCGCGCGCGTGCCGGTGATGATCGACAGTTCGAAATGGGACGTGATCGAGGCCGGGCTGAAATGCGTCCCGGGCAAACCGATCGTGAATTCGATCAGCATGAAGGAAGGCGAGGAGCCGTTCCTGGTACATGCGCGCAAGTGCATGGCCTATGGCGCCGCAGTCGTCGTCATGGCGTTCGACGAGGTCGGGCAGGCGGATACGCAGGCCCGTAAGATCGAGATTTGCGAGCGCGCTTACAAATTGCTGATGACCATCGGCTTTCCGCCCGAGGATATCATTTTCGATCCCAATGTCTTCGCAGTCGCGACGGGGATCGAGGAGCATGACAATTATGCCGTCGATTTCATCGAGGCGGTAAAGGTCATCCGGGTCCGCTGCCCGCACGTCCATTTTTCGGGCGGCCTGTCGAACTTGTCGTTCAGCTTTCGCGGCAATGAAATCGTGCGCCGCGCGATGCACAGCGTGTTTCTCTATTATGCGATTCCCGCCGGGCTCGACATGGCGATCGTCAACGCCGGCCAGCTCGACGTGTACGATACGATCGATCCCGAACTTCGGGCCGCATGCGAGGACGTCATTCTCAACCGCAAGGTCGAAGGCGAAGCGGAGACGCCGACGGAACGGCTCATCGCGATAGCCGAGCGATACAAGGGCAAGGATGCGGCGCAGGAAAAGGCGGCCGAGGAATGGCGCGGCTGGTCCGTAGAAAAGCGGCTCGAACATGCGCTGGTCAAAGGCATCGACGCCTATGTGGTCGACGACACCGAAGAGATGCGGCAGCAGATGGATCGTCCGATCGAGGTGATCGAAGGCCCGCTGATGGACGGGATGAACGTCGTCGGCGACCTGTTCGGATCGGGCAAGATGTTCCTGCCGCAGGTCGTCAAATCGGCCCGCGTGATGAAAAAGGCCGTTGCGCATCTGTTGCCTTTTATCGAGGCCGCGAAGGAGCCCGGCGCGAAGGGCAAGGGCAAGGTCGTGATGGCGACCGTGAAGGGCGACGTGCACGATATCGGCAAGAATATCGTCGGCGTCGTGCTGCAGTGCAACGGCTTCGAGATCGTCGATCTGGGCGTGATGGTGCCGTGGTCGAAAATCCTCGAGGCGGCGAACGAGAATGATGCGGACATGATCGGCCTGTCGGGCCTGATCACCCCGTCGCTCGACGAGATGGTGACGGTTGCCGAGGAAATGCAGCGGGCCGGCATGACGGTGCCGCTATTGATCGGCGGCGCGACGACGTCGAGGGTCCACACTGCGCTGCGCATCGACCCCGCCTACAAGGGGCCCGTGCTCCACGTCCTCGATGCGAGCCGCGCGGTCGGCGTCGCGACCTCGCTCGTCAGCTCGACGGGTCGCGATGCCTTCGTGCAGGGCTATAAGTCCGATTACGAGCATATCCGCGATGTGCGTGCGGGGAAGGGGCAAAGCGCGCTGGTGCCCATTGCCGACGCGCGCGCCAACGGCTTCAAGATCGACGAGCATATCCGGCCTTTTCCACCCGAAAAGCCCGGGATCCATGCCTTCGATCATTGGGACCTCGCCGAGCTGGTCGAATGGTTCGACTGGACGCCGTTCTTTCGCGCCTGGGAACTGGCCGGCAATTTCCCCGCAATCCTGGATGATGAGATCGTCGGGGAGAGCGCGACGAGCCTGTACAATGATGCTCGCGCGATGCTCGACAAGATCATTGCCGAGGGTTGGCTCACCGCGCGCGGTGTTGCGGCGCTATGGCCGTGCCGCCGAGAGGGCGACGATGTCATCGTGCACCTTGAAGAGAAGGAGGAGCATGTCCGCATCCCCTTCCTCCGTCAGCAGATTGCGAAGCGCGAAGGACGTCCGAACATGTGCCTCGCCGATTTCGTGAGTCCCGACGGGGACTGGATCGGCGGCTTTTCGGTCGCGATTCACGGCATCGAGCCGCATCTCGCGCGCTTCAAGGCCGGGCATGACGATTATAACGACATATTGCTGAAGGCGCTTGCGGACCGTTTTGCCGAGGCCTTTGCCGAACGGCTCCATGCGCATGTTCGCACCGATCTGTGGGGCTATGCCCCGGGTGAGCAGCTGACGCCGGAAGCGATCATCAAGGAAGAATATCGCGGTATCCGTCCCGCGCCAGGCTATCCGGCATGCCCCGACCACAGCCTGAAGCCGATCCTGTTCGACTTGCTCGATGCCGGCAATAATTCAGGCGCCATGTTGACCGAAAGCTTCGCCATGCTGCCGACCGCGGCGGTCTCCGGCTTTTATTTCGGGCACCCCGATGCAAGCTATTTCGGCGTCGCGCGCGTGGGACAGGATCAGCTTGGCGAATATGCCGAGCGACGCGGGGTCGACATCGAAACCGCGACGCGCTGGCTGCGCCCGAACCTCGATTAACGGCCGGCGACGCGCCTGTCCGATAAGGGGACAGGCGCGCGGTTAACCAGCTTCGCCAACGACTTGCGCCGCAAAAATGGCTATGGTCGGTGCATGTTGAAGTCGATTTTCAGCCGGCCGCTGCTGCCGCTGCTCGCCCTTCCGTTGCTCTTTGCGCCGGCGCCGCTGCCGGCTCAGTCGGGTTCGGGCCCCTATGTCGTCGCCGAGAACGGCCGCGCCTTCGGCAGGCTGCAGGACGCGGTGGACGCGATCGGCGAGGGCGAGGGGACGATCCGGATGGCGCCCGGCTATCACCGCGACTGTGCCGTGCAGACCGCCGGCCGCATCGCTTTCGTCGCGACGGAGCCGGGCCGCGCGGTCTTTGACGGCGTGACGTGCGAGGGCAAGGCCGCGCTCGTGCTGCGCGGCGCCGGTGCGCGCGTTGATGGCATCGTCTTTCAGAACATGCGTGTGCCCGACGGCAACGGCGCGGGGATACGCCTGGAAAAAAGCGATCTCGACATCGTCAATTCGATGTTCCGGAACAGCGAAGAGGGCATATTGACCGCCGACGATCCCGAATCCACGCTGACGATCGATCGCTCGACTTTCTCGCGCCTCGGTCGCTGCGACCGCGGGCTCAGCTGTGCGCACAGCGTCTATACCGGCCTGTACGGCCGTGTCGTCGTGACGCACACACGCTTTGAAAAGGGCACGGGCGGTCACTATCTCAAGACGCGCGCAAAGCAGGTCGAGGTCAGCGACAACAGCTTCGACGATACGCAGGGCAAGGCGACCAACTATATGATCGACCTGCCTTCAGGGTCGGTCGGCAGTATCACGAACAATCTGTTCGTGCAGGGCCGCGACAAGGAAAATTACTCGGCCTTCATCGCCGTCGCCGCCGAGGATCGCGGCAATCCGTCGCGCGGCCTGGCGATCAGCGGCAACCGCGCGAGCTTGCCCGCCGACATGGGACGCAAATCCTTCTTCGTCGCCGACTGGAGCGGCGAGGCGCTGGCGATCGGCCAGAATCAGCTGGGTGCAGGGCTGCAGCGCTTCGAAAAGCGGTAGGGTTCAGGCTTCGCCGCGCGTCTCGATAAGCGACGCGGCGAGCGCCTCTGCCGGGGTCTTGCCGCCCCACAGCACGAACTGGAAAACCGGGTAAAAGCGCTCGCACTCGTCGATCGCGCTTTCGATCAGCGTCTCCGTCAGGTCGAGCGGTAGCTGTGCGTCGCTGCCGATCAGCATGCCGTGGCGAAACAGGATCGTGCCGCTGTTCGACCAAAGCTCGAAATGGCCGAGCCATAGCTGCTCGTTGATCATCGCCAACGCTTCGTGCGCGACGGTACGCTTGTCCTCGACGACGCGGATATCGGGGAAGGCGAGCAGCTGGATCACGCCATCGTCGGGGCGCCAGACGGCGCGCAGTTCGTAGGTCGTCCAGCTTCCTTGCGCGGTCGCGACGATCTCGTCCTCGCCGACCATCTCGTGCGGCCAGTCGTGCGCGGCGAAATAGGCAGCGATCATGTCGATCGGCGCCGCTTCCTGACCGTCATCGTCGTCGTAGATATCGTCACTCATGCCGGCGCCTTAGACCGAAAGCGGCGGAGACGCGAGTCCGCGTCCCGCCGCTTTCGGGGACTGTTCTGTGCACAAATGGATCGGCGTCAGGCCTTGGGCTTGCGCGCGGCAGGCTTGGCGGCGGGTTTCGCAGCCGGCTTTGCCGATGCCTTCGGCGCTGCTGCAGCCTTGGGGGCTGCTGCCGGCTTGGCTGCCGTACCCTCGAGCTTGTCGAGCCGCGCCTTCAGCGCTTCGGCTTCGGCGCGTGCCTTGGCGGCCATCTGCTTCACCGCCTCGAATTCCTCGCGGCTGACGAAGTCCATGCGGCCGACGAATTCCTTCGCGCGCTCGCGCATCGCGGCTTCGGCCTCGCGGCCGGCGCCTGCGACGGTTCCGGCGATGCCATTGATCATCTTGGCCAAGTCGTCGAAAATCCGGTTTTCGCTCTGCATCGATATTTCCTTCCAGGGGGAGAGCCCCTTGCCCTTTACCTTATCTGGGTGCTCGCCGCGGCCGGAACAAGGGTTTCGGCTTCGGGATTGCGCTGATCGATCTGGAAATTGAGCGCCGTCGCAAAGCAGAGCCAAGCGATATAAGGCGCGAGCAACCAAGCGGCGGCTTTGCGGATCGGTGCAAAGGCAAAGAAGGTCGCGATCGCCACCATCAGGATGAAGATGATCAGATACAGCGCTGTCGTCACCTGATGCGCGCCGAAAAAGAGCGGCGACCAGGCGAAGTTTGCGAGCAGTTGTACGAAGAACAGGAGCAGCGCGAATCCGCGCCCTTTTGCTCCGCGGGCATGGAGCACCATCGCGAGTGCGAGCCCCATGCAAATGTAGAGGAAGGTCCAGGCCACGGCGAACACCCAGCCCGGCGGCGTGATGGCGGGCAAGCTTAGGGCGGCAAACCAGCGATTGCCGTACCCGCTGTTCGAAAGCAGCCCCATCAAGCTGCCGATCAGCACGATCGAGGGCACGGTGACCATCGCCCAGCGCCAATAGGACATGCGCAATTGGCCCGGCGTAGCGATCTCGGTCATGCTGGCTTGGTCCCTGCCTCTTCTGAATCCGCTTCTGCGAATCTGCGGACAACAGGTGTTGCGGCTGGAATCTGCGCCGTCAAGCGGCTCGCTTCGTCGCCGCGATCAGGAATTCGATATTGCCCTCCGGTCCGGTGATCGGGCTTTCTACAAGATCGAGCACCGTCCAGCCCTCACCCGTCAGCCAGTCGTGCACCTGCCGACACACGCGCGTGTGCACCTCTGCATCGCGCACGACGCCTTTCTTGCCGACTTCGTGCCGCTCGGCCTCGAACTGCGGCTTGATCAGCGCGACCATGCGCGCATCGGCGCGGGCGAAGGACATCGGCACCGGCAGAACCTTCGACAGCGCGATGAAGCTGGCGTCGCATACGATCAGGTCGACGGGTTCGGGGATATGGTCGTGCGTCAGGATACGTGCGCTCGTCTGTTCGTGGACGATCACGCGCTCGTCCTGCCGCAGCTTCCACGCTAGCTGGTTCGTGCCCGAATCGACGGCATAGACGCGTGCGGCGCCGCGGCTCAGCAGCACGTCGGTAAACCCTCCGGTTGACGATCCGACGTCGATCGCGACGACCCCCGACACATCCCAGCCGAGATGCGTCAGCGCATGGTCGAGCTTGATGCCACCACGCGACACCCACGGATGGTCGCGGCCCTTGACGCTGATGTCCGCGTCCTCTGCGATCTGCTGACCCGCCTTGTCGATCTTGCGGTCGCCGACGAAGGCGAGGCCGGCCAAGATCAGCGCCTGCGCGCGTGTCCGGCTTTCGGCGAGCCCGCGATCGACGAGTAACTGGTCCGCGCGCTGCTTCGCCATCAGCCGCCCGCCTTGTCGGTGAGCAAGTTCGGGGTCAGGATTTGCGGCAGGATTTCAGGCTGCGCGGCGCCCGGCGCATACCAGAGGTAAAGCGGTACGCTGTTGCGGCCATGCTCCGCCAGCACGCGGGTGATCGCGGGATCGCCGTTCGTCCAGTCGCCAACCAGGGTGATGACGCCCTGCTGCTTGAAGACCTCTTGTACGGCCTCGCGGTTGATCGCGCCCGCCTCGTTCGCCTTGCATGAAAGGCACCAGTCGGCGGTGAAATAGACGAAGACCGGTTTTCCCGATGCGCGTGCCTTGGCCAGCGCGGCCGGAGAGAAATTGTTCGGCGCCGCCTGCGCGCCGGCCGCGACATCGTCCGTCGTCAACAATTTGCCCGCCGAAAAGGCCAGGCCGATTGCAAAGGCAATGGCGAAGATGGCGACGGTTCGGCCTTTCGCCTTGCCCTTCTGCCTCTCGCCGACGACGCTAAGCAGGCCGACGAACATCGCTGCGGTCAGATTGACCACCGTCCATAGGTCCCCGGGGATCTGGCGCGAAAGCAGCCATGCCAGGCCGATCGCGGTCAACCCCATCGGAAGTGCCATCCATTTGCGGAACGTGCCCATCCAGGGTCCGGGCTTGGGCAGCCGGTTGCGCAGCGCCGGGACGAATCCGATCGCAAGAAAGGGCAGGGCGAGGCCCAGTCCAAGCCCGCCGAAGATCGGTAGCGCCGCCCAGACGGGCAGCACCAATGTCGCCCCCAGCGCCGCACCTAGCAGCGGGCCGCTGCACGGCGTCGCGACGAAAGCGGCGAGTGCGCCGGTCCAGAAGCCGCCGGCTGCGCCGTTCCTTTCGGTCAATGATTGTCCGCCCCCGAAGGACGGCAGTTCGTATCGGCCGAGAAGGCTGAGCGTGATCGCGATCGCCAGTAACAGCAGAATCAGGACCCCAAGAGGATGCTGAAGCTGAAACGCCCAACCCACCTGCTCGCCCGCGGCACGGAGCGCAAGCAGCACCCCACCGAGCAGAAGTGCCGTGATGACCGCTCCGGCGGTATAGGCCAGCGCCTCGACCTTCGCCGCCCGCGCGTCGCCGCCGGCGCGGGCGAGGCTAAGCGCTTTCAGGCTGAGAATCGGGAAGACGCAGGGCATCAGGTTCAGGATCAGCCCGCCCAGAATCGCACCACCAAAGGCGGCCCAGAACAATGTCATGCCGCCCGCGCTCGACGCCTCGGCGATCGGATCGCCCGACAGGCGCACCGCTTCGGGTTCGAAATGAAGCGTCAGGCCGCGCCCATCCGAAAGCTTGAGAAGCCCCTGGATGCGGCCTGCAGCGTCGCCCTTTGCCTTGGTTTCAACGATAATCCAGTCGCCATTGCGGCTGAAATTCTGCTTGGCCGGATAGTCGACGACATTCGGCGTTTCCAGAAACAGGTGCGGGGCGTCGAGCGCCGTGTCCTTGGGAAGCGGGATGCCGAAGCGCACGGTCTGTCCCTTGCGTTCCCATGTTCCCGCGCGGTCCAGCGGCTGCGGCAGCTTTGCGCGCCATGCATCGAACCGCTCGCGTATCGCCGGCGCGATCTTGCCGTCGCCGGCTTTAAGCGCAACCGAGATCACGGCCTTTTCCGGCACGCACACCTTGTCGGTGCAGGCGAGCCAGCGCGCGATGCCTGTCAGCGTCAGATCGGTGCCCGGGGCAACATTCGGTGCGACGCGCACGTCGGCAAGCAGCGCATAGGGGTGTTCGTAGACATGGTTCATCATGCCGAAGAGAATCAGCGGATCGGGCACCGGGTAACGGAAGGGGGCGACCGTCACGCCCTCCGGCGTATTCCATTCGACCTCCAGCCCGAAGCCCGCGTCGCCCCCGTTCAGCCAATAGCCGTGCCAGCCTTTCTCGGGCGTCATCGTCAGCGCGATCGCGGTCGATCCACCCGCCGAGGGAGCGGGAGACTCTGCAAGGAGCTTTGCGGTGATATGCGGCGCCTGCGCGCGCGCCGGAGTGGAGGCCAGCGCCACGAGCGCCAGCAGCGCGACCATGCCCCGCCAGAAAATTGTCACAAAAACGTGCCTCTTCGAATCCACAATCTGCCCGCAGCCGTTCATCGCGCTAAGGCTTGCCATATAGGCGGGTTTCGACGAGAGGACAGCCCGCGCTGACACCCCCTGCACCGGAGACACGCATCGTGAAGATCAAATATCTGACCACCGCCCTTGCAGCCGCTCTCTCCATCGCCGCGACCGGCGCGGTTCTTGCGCAGGATTCGAGCGCGCCCGCACCAAAGGTGACGGCCGCGACCCCCGCGCCGAAACTGGTCGTCGTGATCTCGGTCGACCAGTTTTCCGCCGATCTTTTCGCCGAATATCGCAGCCATTTCACCGGCGGCCTTGCGCGTCTCGCTTCCGGCATCGTGTTTCCCGCCGGCTATCAGTCGCATGCCGCGACCGAAACCTGCCCGGGCCATTCGACGATCCTGACCGGCAATCACCCCGCGCACACGGGGATCGTCGCGAACAATTATTTCGATCTGTCGGTCAGGCGCGACGACAAGCGCATCTATTGCGCGGAGGATGAGACGGTGCCCGGCACCACTTCGGCGAGCGGCAAATATGCGGCCGCGATCAATCACCTGCTGGTTCCCACGCTCGGCGACTGGATGAAGGCGGCCAATCCCAAGGCGCAGGTAGTGTCGGTCGCGGGCAAGGATCGCGCAGCGATCATGATGGGCGGGCGCAAGGCGGACGAACTGATGTGGCTCGTGCCCACCGGTCTGACCAGCTATCGCGGCGTCGCGCTGTCGCCGACGGCGCAGCAGGCGAGCACCGCGATCGCCGCCGCGATCGCCCAGCCGCGCCCCGCCGCAGTGCTGCCCGCCGATTGCGCCTCGCACGACATTGCGATCCCGATCGGCGACAAGGGCGCGACGGTCGGCACCGGTCGTTTCCAGCGCGACGGTGGCGATTTCCGTCGCTTCATGGCTTCGCCCGAGGCCGATGGCGCCGTCCTTGCCGCGGGCGCTGCGCTGCGCCAGGCGCGCAAGCTGGGCGAGGGCGACAGCACCGATCTTTTGATCCTGGGCTTGTCGGCAACCGATTATGTCGGCCACAGCACCGGGACCGAAGGCAGCGAGATGTGCATGCAGATGCTCGCGCTCGACCGCGAACTCGGTGCCTTCTTTACCAAGCTGGATGCGACGGGGATCGATTATGTCGTTGCCCTGACCGCCGACCATGGCGGGCACGATCTTCCCGAACGTAATCGCCAGAATGCATGGCCCGCCGCCGAACGGGTCGACAAGGCGCTCGACCCCGATGTCATGGGCAAGGCGGTCGCCGAAAAGCTGGGGCTGCCACAGCCGCTGCTCTATAGCGACGGTCCGTTCGGCGACATGTATGTATCGAAGGCGCTGACGCCGCCGCAGCGCAAGGCCGCGCTCGCCGAACTGGTCGCGCGTTTCAAGGCGCATCGCCAGGTCGAAGCCGTGGTGACCGGCGAAGAGCTTGCCAAATATCCGATTTCGAAGCGCTCGCCCGACACCTGGGACCTGATGGACAAGCTCCGCGCTTCTTATAATCCCGACCGCTCCGGCGATTTCATCGTCGTGCTGAAGCCGCGCGTTACGCCGATCGCCGAATCGGGCCTGGGCTATGTCGCGACGCACGGATCGGTGTGGGATTACGACCGTCGCGTGCCGATCCTGTTCTGGCGCAAGGGACTCGCCGGATTCGAGCAACCGAACGCCGTGATGACGGTGGACATTCTGCCGACGCTCGCGTCGGTCATCGGCGTGCCGCTCGATGCGACCAAAATCGATGGCCGCTGCCTCGACCTGATTTCCGGGCCAGAGAGCAGTTGCCGCTAAAACGAAAAGAACCAGGGACAATGACAAAGAGTTTGACGAAGTTCGCCGGCCGGATGCTGCTGGTCGGGTGCGGGAATATGGCGGGGGCGATGCTCGACCGCTGGCTGAAAGCCGGGCTCGATCCGGCTGCGGTCGCGATCGTCGACCCGTTTGCTGATCCGCGCGAGGGGATTTCGCACTTTGCGTCACTTGCCGAATGGAGCGCTGTCGGTGACGCTGCCGACTGGATCATGCTCGGCATGAAACCGCAGCAGCTTGGCGAGGTCGCGGGCGATCTGGCGCCGGCGGTAACCGGCGATGTCCACCTTCTTTCCATCCTTGCCGGCGTTTCGCTCGCCGATCTCTCAGCCCGCTTTCCCGATGCAAGGGCGCAGGTGCGCATTCTGCCGAACCTCCCTGCGCGTATCGGCGCGGGCGTCACCGCGGTCGCCAGCCTTGGCGAAACCGATGAGGCGGCGATCGCAAATCTGCTGAAGCCGCTCGGCACGGTCGTCCCTCTGGCCGACGATTCGACGATGGATCTGGTCACCGCCTTTACCGGCAGCGGTCCGGCGTTCGTCTTTCGCCTGATCGAATCCTATGCCGCGGCGGGCGAGCGCTTGGGGCTGTCGGCCGATGACGCGTTGAAGCTGGCCACCGCGACCTTTGGCGGGTCGACCGCGTTGATCGAGGGGAGCGGCGAAAAGCCCGCGACGCTCATCGCGCAGGTCGCGAGCAAGGGCGGCACGACGCAGGCGGGGCTCGACGTGCTCGACAGCGACGGGCAGATCGCGGCCCTGCTGACGAACGTCCTGCGCGCCGCGCGCGACCGCGGACGCGAACTCGCAGACATCGCGCGCGGCGACGCCTAAGGCCTGGCTCTAGGGCTCGCTGCCCAGTTTCGCGACCCGCGCGCGTTCGCGCGGCGTCATCAGCGCCTCGCTGACCTGCCAGAAGCCGGTGACCGCCTGTTGCCCCGCGTGGGTATAGGCGCGGCTCATCGCGTCGCGGAGTTGGGTAAAGATCGTCGCCTCGACCGCGCGGCCTCCCGCGGTAAGGCGCAGCTCCTTTTGTCGCCGATCGCGATTGCCGGGGCGCGTGGTCAGGAAATCGCGCGCCTCCAGCTCCTTAACCACGCGTCCGAGCGATTGTTTGGTGATGCCCAGCAGCGCGAGAAGGTCCGAAATCGTGATGCCTGGCGCGCGCGCAATGAAATAAAGTGCCCGGTAATGCGCGCGTCCCAGCTCATTTTCGGCAAGCCGGGCGTCGATTGCGCGCCACAAGGCGCCATGGCCGAAAAACAGATATTCGATCCCGCGACGCACCTCTTCCTCACGCAAGAAAAGGGCAGAGGCGGCGGGTACTTGTGAAAGAAAATTTTCATTCGGCATAGTCACTACCGTTGCGCGTGCGTCCGCGCTTTGGCAAGAGGCGCGCTCGATTCCTCATATTGAAAGACAGGTTTCCCAGCATGTCCGTTCCCGCCTTCGCCCGCTTGCCGCATCCGAACCCCACGCCGGACGATGTACGCGCGGCGGCGGTCGCCGATCCGGTTTTCGGGCGCGTCTTCACCGATCATATGGTGTCGATCCGCTATTCCGAGGGCAAGGGCTGGCATGACGCGCAGGTGATGCCGCGCGGCCCGCTGTCGCTCGATCCCGCGACCGCGGTGCTGCATTATGCGCAGGAGATTTTCGAGGGGCTGAAGGCCTATCGCCTCGATGACGGGACGATGGCGCTGTTTCGCGTGGAAGCCAACGCCGCGCGCTTCGGTGAGAGCGCCCGTCGCATGGCGATGGCCGAACTGCCCGAGGACCTGTTCATTGCGGCGGTTCGCGAAGCCGTTGCGGCCGATGCGTCCTGGTTCCCGCCGGTCGACGGCGGCGCGCTGTATCTTCGTCCCTTCATGTTCGCCAGCGAGGTGTTCCTGGGCGTGAAACCGGCGTCGGAATATCAGTTCCTGGTCATCACTTCGCCCGTCGGCAATTATTTCAAGTCGGGCGCGCCGGCGATCTCGCTGTGGGTGTCCGAAGATTATACCCGCGCCGCGCCGGGCGGCACCGGCGCCGCCAAATGCGGCGGCAATTATGCGTCCAGCCTGGTCGCGCAGCGCGAAGCGATCGCCAAGGGGCACGACCAGGTGGTCTTCCTCGACGCCGCGGAGCGCCGCTGGATCGAGGAACTGGGCGGCATGAACATGTTCTTCGTGTTCGACGACGGCAGCATCGTCACGCCGCCGCTGAACGGCACCATCCTGCCGGGGATCACGCGCGACACGATCATCACGCTGGCACGTGACGCGGGCCTGACCGTGCGCGAGGAACCTTATGCCATCGACCAGTGGCAGGCCGACGCCGAAAGCGGCAAGCTGACCGAAAGCTTTGCCTGCGGCACCGCGGCGGTCGTGACGCCGGTGGGCAAGGTGACGCGCGGCGAGACGAGCTTCACGATCGGGGCCGGCGGCCCCGGACAGGTCACGGCGATGCTCAAGGACAAGCTGGTGAGCATCCAGCGCGGCCTGGCGGCTGACCCCCACGGCTGGGTAACGCGGCTCTAAGGGTCGCCTTGCATTCGTCGGCGGCGCGCTATAGAGCGCGCGTCGCACCGGCCATTGGGGCGTAGCCAAGCGGTAAGGCAGCGGTTTTTGGTACCGCCATGCGCAGGTTCGAATCCTGCCGCCCCAGCCAGCCGGTGCTGTGCCTCAGCCAAGGGACGGAAAACCCCAGGTTTCTCCCTTAACTGAGCAAGGCCGACCATCGCAGTGGCATCAATTGCTACCAGTGGGTGGAGCCAGTGCCTGATGCCAGCAATCGAAAATGTGAACCGTCGCGGGGCCACCTACTGGTGGCGTCGCCGGGTGCGCTTCGTTGGACGGCTTGAACGTCCTATAACCATCGTAACAACGGTCAGCCTTTTGACGAAGGACCAGTCGGTCGCGCGACGGCGCGCGGTCGCGATGACCAGCCGAAGCGAGGTTGTGCGAATGAGCTTATACGAACGGATCGAGCAGGAAGGACTGACCAGCGAGCAGGTGAACCATCTCTTTCGAGAGGAGATGGTGCGGTATCGCAACATGCTGGCGCATCAGTTGGCGGTGATCGAGAAGGACGGTGAGGGCAATGTCACCGCTCGCTTCCACCAGATGCTCTCGATCTATGCAGCGTTTAACGGCGATTTCATCGCAAATGGCTTCGACGACTATATGGGCATCGATTACATCGGGTCATTCGACAAGCGCTTTCCGTCGCTGGACGAAGAGGCCCGCGCCAATCTTTATGCGATGCTTTCCCAAGCCGGCGATGTTCCCGGCAATTTGCTGAATGAGGCAAAGGCATTGCTGGAGCGGCTCGGCATCGAGCCAGCGGCTGACCGAATCGAAATTGCCCGGCAGGTCATGTGTGGGGCACGGTTGACGGCCGCGGCAACCTACGACAGCCCCGAGGTTCGGGCGATCGAACACAGCTTGGCGCTGATGAACGCGCTCGGGCGAGCGCCTCTGCAGACTTCGATGCCTCCCCCGATCTCCGCCCCTGCGCCTCCAAACGCGTGGAACGCCAGCACCATTGTGCCTGCGTCAGCGTCGACACTCACCGATGTGCAGACCCATTATGCCACCCTTAGCCCGGTGCAGGCAGTAGAAAAATATATGGAGCTGAAACCAAAGGCGCGCGGACGGGAAGATGCGCCGGTCCTGGCCGAGGGTGCGAACCCCAAAAAGCGCAAGTCGCAGCCGAAGGTCTGGGGCGCCAGCCAGAAGCGCCAGTTCAAGGCCGCGCCCTTTCTGTTCGGCAAGTCAAATAATGGCAAGGCCATGGCAGCAACATGCCAGGAAGACCTGAACCAGTTTTACGACCTGTTGAACCGGTTACCGTCGTCGCATCATAAGTCGCCTCGACACGAAGCGATGTCGCTGGAGGAAATTTGCAGCGAGGCGCTCGATCGTCTTACTGAAGAAGAGGAGCGCGGCGAAGAAATCTCGTTCGCGATTGGCCTCGACGTAGGAACCATCAATCGTCATTTCGCCAACCTCAAGAGATTGTGTGCGTGGCTTGCGACGAAAACGCCAATGGCGCCTCTCGATTTTTCAGATTTTATCCTCGATGAGGACGACAGGGACGAGCGCGACGAGCGCGACCCCTATACGATTGCGCAGGGTGAAGAATTGTTTCGTCTCGGCATCTGGACCGGCGGTACGGGCGTCGATTTGCCTCAGCGTTTGTCCGTGACGCCGGGAGGCTCGATTTGGCACGACGCAGCCTATTGGGTCATGCCGCTGGTCTGGTATTCAGGTATGCGGCGCGAGGAAGCTTGTAAGCTTTTGGTCGATGATATCGGCGAAGAAGACGGTATCTTTTTTGTCAACATCAGGAAAACTTCTGCGGGCGGCGTCAAGAACGCGACCAGCGTTCGTAAGATTCCTGTTTGCGAAGAGCTGCGTCGCTTGGGCTTCATGCATTATGTCCAAGCCATGAAGGAAGCTGGCGAGCAGTACCTCTTTCCAGAAATCCAACCCGGTCGCACAGGGCGTGCGCTGGGAGATGTATTTTTCAAAAATATATGGCTTCACATTAAGCCACGTCTGAAACTCGTAAAGCCGGGACAGGCGGTTCACAGCGGTCGGCATATGGTCAGCACTGAATTGAAGATGTTGCAGACATTCGAAGAATTTCGGTCGGATCTTCTCGGTCAGAAGCATGGCGGCGAAAATGCCAACCGATACGCGAGCGCCACACGCCTCCAGATCCTGCTTGATGTCGTGAACCAGATACCCAAAGTGACCGCCCATCTGCAAGATACCGTAGAAATCCGGTTGCTACCCGTTTGCATGCGCGGCGCGCGGCCAACTCGCGAGAGCGCCGGGCGGCGCAAGCGCGGTTGACACCATGTCGGACTAAATATCGAATAGTCGCTGGGTGGCTAAGCCATCGTTTACGGCTGCTATGCGCCTGATATAGGCCGTAGCAGCTGCCAAGCTTGCTTCCCAAAAGCGGCCGCTCATTTGGAATGGAACGTGGTGGGGGCGACTAGGAGGCACGCATATTTGCAGCTTCCTTGATAGCCGCACATAAGGCTCCTAATCTGGGTAAGGGTATCTGGATGACCGCGCGTGCACACTTACACCGGCCTGTTTTCGCGTGCGCGAGCCGTGCATTTTCACTGCGATCTCGCCGCCAACGTCAATCTTGAGTGCCTCAATGAAGAATATCTAGCACGAACGACCCGTATTTTTTTCGCAGCATGGCGACAAAGCTCGGTTCAACATCGTTCGCAAACGCCAGTAAACCTCTCAAGTGAGCGATCGCATCTGGTTCCGCCAAGCCACGGACTGCGCGGTGAACCATCGCGCTAATCAGTCGCTTGCGTTCGCGGCCAAGAGATAACGAGCCGTCGTTTGCCAAAACCAGCCCGGTCACGCGGCGAGAAGTTGCCTTCGAAGCAAGCTTCGTCTTCGCGGTATTCAACTTCAAACGGGGATATTCGATTAAATCGAGCGCCGAATGAATTTCAGCCATAATGGCATCCTTATCGAGACGTCCTTCCGCCGAGATCGTAATATCGTCGGCGTACCTCGTATAAACGAGGCCGTTGGCCGCCGCAAAGTTCGAGAGCACGCCATCAAATTGATACATAAGCGCGTTGGATACGAGGGGCGATGTGGGTGCTCCAATCGACAAGCATACAGGCTTGTAACCGCCTGCGCCCCAAAACATCACAAAAAGTGAAAACTCGATGTCATGGGCTGTCCAATGCGGGAAAGTCGCTTTGGCATAGGCCATCCAGTCGGCGACTTTGATAGAGTGGAAGAAGTTCTCAAAGTCGAGCTTCAAGATGATACGGGACGCGAGGTGGCGGGAGGCGTTCTGCTTTATCGAAGATCCGCTTTTATAGGCCGTTGCTGCCGAGTGCACCGGCAATTGCGCCAATATGTCTCTTAGGAAAACATATTGAAGTGCCTTCAGTTCGCGAGAGGGGTGGCAAATCGTGCGTTGCCCCCCCGATCGTTTCGGAATTTGATAGATTTTATAGCGCTTCGGACCGATTCCAGCGATTCGCACGACCTCATTGATGGTCAGTCCGGTCGCGAGCGCGCATGTCCGGATCAGGGAATGCTTAGGCTCAACCGACATTTTGATGCTCCTGGAAAATCCGCATCCGGGCGGGTTCTTCGGCGACAATTTGCGCGGAAATTTCGTTGATCCATCTAAGCGTGTCGCGATCGCGATCCTCGACGCCAGCATTGAAAGCGACCCTAATCGGAATCGACCCGATGAGAGGAACGAAGTATTTCACTTTCTTTCCATGAGATACGGGTACGATGAATTTGCAGATTTCAAGTACGCTCAAATGTTTTATGATTTCCTTCTCGAAATCATTTAGGCCAAGCGCTTCATAGCAGTCCTTGATTTCCGGCAATCGTGCCCCGCGCAAGAGGTGACAGATTGTTAGGGTCAAATAAATTCTGTCGCCTAAGCTCGATATCTTAAACCGACCTTTTGGTCGGACCCTGCGCAACGAGCCAGCAAGTTCCTTAACAATGTCGTCCAAGACGTAGTCTTGCACGGAAACCCCGCTGTCCACGAAATCCCAGTGGAAGGGGCTTATCTCCGGATCGCTACCCGACCCCTCTTCGAAGTATCGGAGCGCCCCGAGTTTTATAAAGGACGAGCTATTGTCGTGAATGCTTGATATCAAAACAATGAGTTTCGCCCTGATTTCGGGCGTCTTCACGAATGCTCCAAGCTCGCAAATCGACCCCGCGCTTTCGACGATCAAAATTACGCCGTCGACAATAGCAGATATATATTCTTCGAGGTCGAGCAAATTTGTGAAATTGGATCCGGGCAACGCCTCGGTAGCACGCTCCGCTAATATGATCTGAGCGCCCACGATTTGCTCGCGGGAGCTAACATGCCGAAGCAGGGCCTCTCGGACCGACGCGGGTGTTTTAGAGGCGGCGTCAATTCGCCCCCCGCAGAGAAAAACTGTCCGATTCTCCCGTCGAATCTCGGATTTCGCGAAATCAACCAGCTTCAGCAGCTCGATGACACGGTCCAGAAAAATAAGCTTCACCTTTGAAAGGCTCGGTTCGGCCTTGGGTTTCCTTGGAGTGAACGAAGAGAACGCCCCGTAGGGCCAAGGGAACCCAAGGCCGAACCGAGCCGCCAATATCGTTCAATCCATGCATGTCTGGCGAACCGCCCGACAGGGCGCAAGGCCCATTCGCGTGAAGCTCGCCAAGCCATGATGACCCGGCAGTCTGCTGTCAAGTGCGTGACCTTGATCGCCGATCGATCGACGTTTGCAATTGGCCGCCAAATCCGGACCCCTGCCGTTGCCCGGCCAAGAGTTCGGTTAATGCATGGCGCACTTTGCAGTACACTGGCGCGGCAAGGTCGCCATCTAATTTCGCTGATCGACGCTGCGTAGGCCGTGAGCGATGGCCTCGGCACGCTTTTCGCAGGTCTCGACTTGGCGTTGCGCGCGAATGCTACCTCACCCCTAGCGTACCGCGAGATCGCGCGATGGCTCGCTTCAAATTGTTCCGCGACAAGCTTCTCTTGCTCGCGGGAAAAGAGCGGGTTCATTTGTGCTGCGCCACTGATCACATCCGAGCGGTTGCCGAACGCAAGGAGATAGCGGCAGCCTCGGAGGAAATTTGCCGCGTGGGTCAGCGCGCTCAGGCCGTAAGACTGCGCCAATAGGTTGCGAAAAGGTCGGCGCAGCTGCCATCGTTAGTCCACATCCACTGCGGCTCGCTCGCCATTGTTGACCGTCCGCGCAGTGCCTGGCCAACCTGCTCCGCGACAACTGCAGCATCGCTCTTCGACATGCCCTTTGTCGTCGCGAACACTCGTTGGTGCGTCGGCGGATCGTTCGTCCCAAAGTCGCTTGCGACACTGAGCAGCTCGATATTCTGGGCGTGGAAGCCAAAGCCGAGGAAGATCAATGTGTCAGCCTGCGCCACCGCTCTCCGGATCTGTGCTTGAAGGTCGCAACTTTCCGAAAAGGTCTTGATCCGGCTTGCTACCGTTATGAGATCGAACTCCCCTGAGCCAAACGGAACATACTCTGCCGCTCCCGGGAATATCGATCCGAGTGAGCCGTAGGGGTGGATGAACCGCACGTTGGCAATCAGCTTTTCTGCCTCCTGCGCGCGGATCCGGAAATAAACCTCCGCAGCCTTTTGAAGGAACAGTTGCAGGCAGCGGTCGTAGTTGAAAACGACGAAGCTCACATTTTCGAATGCGAGGTCGGGGCGGTTCGCCGGGATGCCGGTGAACAGCTGCCGCGCAAGGCTATAATACCAAGTTCCGGCGAGCGCGCGGATCTCGAATGTCTTCCCTCCGTGGTCCCGCGGCTGCAACTTGCTCTCCGCTTCGGCCATCGAAATCGCACGTGCAATTCCGAGCTTACCAAGCTGGACATATTCGCGGTTCTCGCAGTGCGACTCCAGAAAGGTGTCGATTGACAGCGCCAGTTGCATGGCGTCCGCGATTTCACGACCCGAGGCGAAGAATTTATTCTCGACCCAGCCCTGTTCGTCGACAAGCCGCAGGAGCGCAACATATATGGGGTAGTCGCCGCGTTGGAGTTGCTGCCGCCC
>JAFKLT010000058.1 GCA_017309275.1 Sphingomonadales bacterium
GGCCGCCGCCAAGCTCGGCCACGACCGACAGGCTTCCGTCCGGGGCGACGCGGGTCAGCGTGCCGCGCGCAATCTCTACAAGCAGCACCGACCCGTCGGGCATCGGCACCGGCCCTTCGGGAAAGCGCAGCCCCGTCGCCACGACCTGAGGGGCGCCGTAGTCGCTCATCCGTTTGCGGGGCGCGGCGCGCTGAGGAAGTCGGCGGCGCTGAAGCCCTCGGGTGCGGCGACTTCGACGATCGGATCCTCGCGCGCGTCATATTCCATGCGCAGCGCGCGGGTGATCACCGCGTGCATGTCATAGAGGCAGGTGATGTAGGTAAATTCGAAGATCTGCTCGTCATCCCAGAATGTCTTGAGCTTTTCGAACACCTCCAGCGGCACGCGCCCGCCGGCCTGGCTCAGGCAGTCGGCATAGGCGAGGACGGTGCGTTCCTGGTCGTCGTAGCAGTCGGCGACCTGCCAATAGGCGATGCCGGCGATCTTCTCTTCGCTGACGCCCAGGCCGCGCAGCGACTTGCAGTGCTGCGAAAAGACGAACTGGCTGCCCTTGACCCAGCCCGCGCGGGTCTGACCCAGCTCGCGCAGCACCGGGTCGATCTTGCGCGCCGGATGACGATAGACCGCGAAGCCGTCGACGGCATGTTTGAAGATGTCGGGCGCGAGCGCGAAGACCGTCCACCAGTCGCCGGGCGTTCCGGTGGCGGTGCCGGGCTCGGCGACGGGATCGCGCTCACCGAACAGGCGGTTGTAATAAGCGGTGACGGTTTCGTCGGTGACTTCCGACCGGGGAACCTGGCGCAGGACGGGCATGATTTACTCCTCAGGCGTTCGCAAATTTGCGGAATTCGGCGACGTGCGCCGAATCGAAATATTCGTCGAGCCGGGTGATCTTGCCGTCCACGACCTTGCATATGATCGCGCAGGGCAGGCGGACCTCGCCATCGTCATGGACGCGGCGACCCTTCAGCACATGCTGCTGGACGAAGCCGCCGGGAAAGGCCGTCAGTCGGCGCTCGTCATACAGGCGGTCCTTGATGCGCGCGACCATGCCCGTGAGCGTTTGCGCGGTCTGCGCGGGCGAGACGACCAGCCCGTCGGTGTTGTGCCAGATCTCGGCATCCGGCGTGAAGCTGTTCTGCATCGTCGCGATGTCGCCTTCCTCGATCGCGTCGAAAAAGCGCTTCGCCATTGCGCGAATGTCGTCCTGCTCTGCCATCTTGCTCTCCTTAAGCCTTGGCGCCGAACATGCGGCCGCCGTTGGCCGCGATCAGCCCGTCGATGTCGTCGCCCTTATACCCCGGATCGGCCGACGGGCCGAAGGAGGACAGCATGTCCTGCGTCACCAGTTCGGCCATCGCCTTCCATTCGGGGTGGGTGAATATCCAATAGTCGCCATCCTCGATCGCCTGCACGACGCGCGCACCGATCTTGTCGGGCGACATGCCGCCGGCGAGTACGCCCTGCATCGCCTGGCTGGTTGCCGCGGCCTGGCCGACTTCGTTTTCCACCGGGCGGAGGTCGCGCGTCGTCTCCACGATCCGCGTCGCCGACATGCCCGGCATGAGCACCGAGATGTCGACGCAGGTTTCGGCAAGCTCGTTGCGCAGTGCCATCGCGATCCCCAGCGTCGCATATTTCGAGCTGATATAGGCGACCGAGATCGGCGGCGGCACGATCGCGACCATCGAAGAGGTGAGGACAAGGTGCGAGGGCTCGCCCGATGCCTTCATGTCGCCCAGGAAGGTCCGGCAGGCATAGAGGTGCGCGTGCGCGTTGACGGCGTAGTTCCAGCGCCAGACGTCGGTGTCATATTGTTCGAACGGTCCCGATCCGCCGCCGACGCCGGCGTTGCTGAACAGGATGCGCACTGCGCCGAACTTGCGGGCTTCGAGCCCCGCCGCGGCCCAGCTATCCTCGCTGGTGACGTCGAGTTGCAGGCCAAGCGCCTTTGCGCCGGTTTCGCGGATTGCGGCCGCGGCCTCTTCGACACGCGCCGCATCGATATCGGCGAGGATGACCGAGGCGCCCCTGGCGGCGAGCGCCTTTGCGGTGGCAAGGCCGAGGCCGCTTGCGCCGCCCGTGATGAAGGCGGCTTTGCCCGCGACGTCGGTCATTCGGCGAAGTCCTTTTCCAGGTGGCGCGTCATCGCGAACTGCGCGACGCAGGCCGCGGCGGCAAACGGCATCAGCGCCATCAACGCCCAACGCAGGCTGTCGACGCCATGCGCATCCTTCAGCGCGTCGCTGACGATCCCGGCGAACAGCGGACCGAGGCCGAGGCCGACGATGTTGAACATCAGCATCAGCACCGCCGCAGCGGTCGCGCGCGAGCGCGGGGGCGTGAGGTTCTGCACCAGCGCGAGGGCCGGAGCGACATAGGCGGTGCATGCCGCCATCGGGATCAGCATCAGCGCGAGCGAGAGTTGCCAGCTGTCGACGAGCAGCGCGGCGATGAAGGTCGGGATGAGTACTGCCGTCGCGATGGCGGGTATGGTGCCATAGGCGCGCGCCGAATGCTTCGCGCGCCGGCTGACGAGCCAGCCGCCACCGAGGATGCCGATGCCGAAGGTGATGCCCGCGGCGGGAGCGAACCAGGTCGCCATCGCCTCCAGCGGCATCTTTTGCGTGCGCATCAGAAAGGCGGGGATCCAGTTCAGCATGCCATAGCTCACGAAAGCGGCGAGCCCGCTGCCGATCATGACCATGCGCAGCGAGGGGCGGCGGATGAACATCGCGAGGCTCTGACTGAAAGGCAGCGCTTCGTCGGCGGGCTTGTGCGTGTCCATGGCGCCGCGCGCCGGCTCGCGGACCAGCCAGATGAGCAGCGGCGCGACCAGAATGCCGACGATGCCGATCACGACGAACGCGTTGCGCCAGCCGATGTTCGCGGCGGCCCAAGCGCCGAAGGCGGCGCCGACGAACACGCCGAACGGGCCGTTGCAGGTGAACAGGCCGATGGCGAGCGGGCGCTGAGCCGGCGGATAATAATCGGCGATGACCGAAAGCGAGGGCGCGGTTCCGCCCGCCTCGCCCGCGCCGACGCCGAAGCGCATCAGGGCGAGCTGCCAGAAATTGCCGACCATGCCGCAGGCGGCGGTGAAGCCGCTCCATACGACGCAGGCGATGCCGATCAGCTTGATGCGGTTCCAGCGGTCGGCGATCATCGCGACGGGGACGCCCATCGCGGCATAGAAGAGCGCGAAGGCGAGGCCGGTGAGCAGGCCGAACTGCGTGTCGCTGAACTGCATCTCGGCGCGGATCGGCTCGACGAGGACGGACAGGAGCTGGCGGTCGACGAAGTTGATCGTGCCGACGATGAACAGCATGGCCAGCGCGACGTTGCGGCGCAGCCCAAGGCCGCTGTCGGATGCGGCGGCGCCTGCATTTAGGGCGGTGGCCTCAGTCATAACTCTCCCCAAAATCGCACGAGTCTTCTCGGTCGAAAAATACTTAGGTATTTAAGTTTATCTGTCAATGTGCTTTACGGTAGCGACAAGATAGACGGGAGAAAAGGCATGGATGTCGGCGGCAAGACGGCGATTGTGACGGGATCGGCGGGCGGCATCGGCCGTGCGACCGCGGTGATGCTGGCGGCGCGCGGTGCTGCCGAAATCGCGCTGGTCGACGTCAAGGAGGACGACCTGCGGGAAACCGCGCGACTGGTCGAGGCAGCGGGCGCGCGGGCGACGATCCACCGCCTGGACCTGTCCGACATCCCGGCGACCGAGGCATGGTTCCAGGCGCATGGCGACGTCGACATCCTCTACAATAACGCCGGGGTGGTGTCCGGGCTGCCGCAGTTTCCCGATGTCGATGCAGCGCGCATCCGCTGGATCATCGACGTCAACATCACCTCGCTCGTCGCCGCGACGCAGATCGCGGTGCAGGCGATGCGGCGGCGTGGGGGCGGCGTGATCGTCAACACGGTGTCGACCGTCGCGCTGGGAACGGGATTCTACGACGCGATGTATGCGACGACGAAGGCGGCGGTGATGATGTTCACACGCTGCTGCGCATCGCTGAAGGAGGAATGCAACGTCCGCGTCGCGGGCATGCTGCCGGGACTGGTCGATACGCCGATCCTCGACACGACGGGCGCGGGCGGCAAGTCCGACTGGATGAAGACGGTGCTCGCGAACAACGAGGCGTGCGTCCCCGACGATATTGCCGCGGGGGTATTGATGCTGATCGAAGACGACAGCCTGGCCGGCGGTGACTGGGTTGCGGTGCGGCGTATCGACGGGAAGATCGCGTATCAGTGGGGGCACGCCGATACGGCCGCCTAGCGCGTCGGCGCCTCGAGCATGTTCTTCCCGAACAGGTTCGACCATTGTTCCTCGGTCAGTACGGGCCGGGCGCTCGACAGGTTCGCGGCATTTTTGACATCGGTGCCGGCGATCACCGCCGGGCGTTCGCCGATCCGGGCGAACCAGTCGGCGACCGCCGGATAATCGTCGAGCGTCAGTCCGATCGCGCGGATGGCGCGCGTCCACGGCCAAGCGGCGATATCGGCGATCGAATATTCCTCGGCCAGATAGGGGGCTTCGCTCAGCCGGCCGTTGAGGACGTGCAGCAGCCGGAGCGTTTCGTTGCGATAACGCTCGACGGGATAGGTCTGCCCCTCGGGCGCATAGCGGATGAAATGATGCGCCTGTCCCTGCATCGGCCCGAAGCTGGCCATCTGCCACATCAGCCATTGCTGTGCCTGCGAACGGCGGCGCGGGCTTTCGGGAAGAAGCCGGCCGCTCTTTTCGGCCAGATAGAGGAGGATCGCGCCGGATTCGAAGATGGGCAGGGGCGCCCCGCCGCCGATGGGATCATGGTCGACGATCGCGGGCAGGCGACCGTTGGGATTGATGCGGCGATATTCGGGGGTCAGGTGATCGCCCGCGAGCATGTCCATCTTGAGAAGCTGATGCGGCAGCCCGGTCTCCTCGAGCATGATCGAGACTTTGTGACCGTTCGGGGTGGGCGTGAAATAGACGTCGATCATGGAGCGGCCCTTTCGGCAAATTTGGCCCGCGCAGCGGCGAAGGCGGCATCGAACGCGGGCCGCCCGGCGGGATAGCCGGCGACGGTGAGCGTGACGCCGGTAATCTTCCAGCCGTCGCCGCCTTGATCGTCGCGGACCAGGAGATGGGTATAATGGCCGATCAGATCGCCCAGCAGTGTTTCGCCGTCGACAGCGATGAAATGCGCGGCATCGACGATGCAGCGGACGACCGCCCGGTCACCGGCAATGTCGGCCGAGATATTGTGCAGCCGATGCGCGGTCGCATCGAAGCCTTCGAGCGCGCGGCAGCGCGCGGTCCATTCGTCGGCGGCAATCGTCGCGACGACCGATCCGATCGCGCCATAATCCAGGGTGATCTGATCCGAGAGAAGTGCGCGATAGGCGGTCCAATCGCGGGCATCCAGCGCCCCGGCATAAGCGGTCACGGCCGCGACCGCCGCTTCCCTGTCGAGGAAAGCGGCGAGCGCGACCGTGCCTTGGGACATCAGAACTTGAACCCGGCCTCGATCGACAGATTGCGCGGGGGCTCAAGATAAAGGATCGCACGCGGAACCGCGGTGATCGGTGCGGGCAGGTTGAACGCCGAGCCGGTGGTCAGCTCGTTGGTCAGGTTCTTGCCGACGAAGGCGAGGAACCAGCGGTCATCCTGATCGGCGAGCTGGACGCGCAGGTCGAGCTTCACATAACCCTTTTGCACACCGAAGATCGGGCTCTGGTTGTCCGAGTCGAAATATTTCGAACGGCCCGAGGCGACGCCGGTGATGTCGAGTTTCAGGTCGTCACCAAAGTCGAAGCGGCCATGGGCCGAGACGTTGCCGGTGTATTTCGACGAGTAAGCGACGCGATAGCCCGCGAGGTTGTTCGTAGCCGGCAAGCAGGTCGTCGGCTGCGAGGCGAGGCAGGCCGCGCCCGGATAGTCGTCATATTTGACATCCTGATAGGCACCCGATGCCTGGATGTCGAAATTTGGCGACAGGTAGAGCGCGAGCGAACCCTCGATACCCTTTGACGTTGCGCTCGCCGCGTTCCCGGTCAGGTAGCTCGAAGTCGCGGGCTGATAGACCGAGACCTGCAGATTCTTGAACTGGGTGTCATAGACCGAAACGTTCGCGACGACCTTGCCGTCGAGGAGCGTCGACTTGATGCCCGCTTCGTAGTTGCGCGAGCGCTCGGGCTTGAACGCGAAGGTGGCGTTGGTCGTACCCAACGTGTTCGACACGAAGCCGCCCGACTTCGACCCGCGACCGAAGGTCGCATAGACCATGATGCGCGGCGCGATGTCGTACTGGACGGTCGCCGACGGATCGACGTTGCCTTCGCTGATCGACCCCACGGCGCTGGAGATCGGACGGATCGCGAACGGTCCGTAGACGAGCCGCGATGCGAAATCGCCATCCTTGCTGGTGTGCGAATAGCGCAGGCTGCCGATCACGCGGAAGGCGTCGGATATGTTGAACGTGCCCTGGCCAAAGACCGAATAGGATTCGGCAGTCTGGTTGAAGCGGCTGTCGATGCGACCGAAATAGGGGCTGCCGAACAGGTTCAGGATGTTGAAACCCTGCAACTGGTCGAGCCGGTATTTCGCATGATCATAATAGGCGCCGGCGACGAATTCGAAGGTACGACCGGTCGGTGACAGAATGCGCAGTTCCTGCGAGAACTGCTCGAAGCGCTCGGGGAAGCTGTTGTACACCGAATTGTTGGTGTGCGCGCCGCCGCCGTTCGGGATCATCTGGTCGAAGCCGTTGACGATGTTTGCGTTGAACCAGCTGTAGCCGGTGACCGACGTGAGCGTGTAGTCGCCGATCGACAGGTTGCCGGTGCCCGACACCATGACCGATTTGGTCTTCGTGCCTTCGTCGCCGAGCGCCGATTTTTCGAGATAGCGGACACGCTGCGGGTTCTGGCCGCTGGTCAGCGGGCTCGACACGGTGACGCCGCCGATGACGTCGCGGTTCGCATATTCGACCTTTGCGGTATAATCGAAGGCCGACGACGGTTCCCACTTCAGCGTCAGGCGAAGCAGCTGCTGCTTGACTTCGGGGTCGTCATGATTGGTCGCAAGGTTGCGGATATAACCCTGTTGATTGACGACCTTCATCGCCAGGCGCGCGCCGAGCGTATCGGTGATCGGACCGGCAAGATAGCCCGAGAAATCGGTGCCCTTGAAGTCGAAGTTATAGTTCGCGGAGAGCTTGCCCTCGAAATCCTTCGTCGGACCCGCCGACACGACGCTGACCGCGCCAGCCGCGGTGTTCTTGCCGAACAGCGCGCCCTGCGGACCGCGCAGCACCTCGACGCGGGCAAGGTCGAAGAAGGGCGCTTGTGCCTGGCGCGAACGGCCGGCGTAGACGCCATCGACATAGAGCGAGACCGACTGGTCGAACGCGAAGTTCGCCGGCGGCGAGCCGAAGCCGCGAATATAGATGACGTCGTTGCCCGCGGTCGACTGGACGAAGACGTTCGGCGTATAGTTCATCACCGACTTGATGTCGTTGGAGTTGAAGTCGTCGAGGCGGTCGCCGCTGACGACTTCCATCGAGATCGGAACGTCCTGCAGGTTCTGCTCGCGCTTTTGCGCTGTGACGATGATTTCGTTGGCGTCGGTCGTGTCCGCGGCACTCTGCGCCATCGCCGGCGCAGCACATCCAAGCATCGCGATCGTCGCGGCGCCGGACAGCAGAATCTGGTTTCGAGACTTCATTTTCACCCTCCCATTGAGTGTTGTGCGGCGGTTCCGGAATTTGATTCCGATCCGTCAATCTGATTGACCCTTAGTATACTAATTGTTTTATGCTTGTCCATAGCTCGGGAAGAGGATTCGTATGATGACGCAAGACAGGGAACATTCACCGCCGCAGTCTCTCGCGAGCCGCTATCTGTGCACGGCCGAATTCGAGGTTGGTGGCGGCCTGATCGCGATCGGCGCTTCGCCGTTCGGCGACCAGCGGCTTGGCTACGTCACCGGGGGCCGATTTTTCGGGCCGCGAATCAATGGCATGATTCTGCCCGGTGGTGGCAACTGGTCGCGAAGTGGCAGGCTGGAAGGCGTATCGTCCGTGGGTACGTTCGATGCTCGCGCGGTGTGGCAGACCGATGACGGCGACCTCATATATCTCAGCTACACGGGGCGCAGCATCATCCCCGACGACGTTCGCGCGACTTTCGCCGATCCCGCCGTGCCCGACGCCGATCCGTCGCGATACTATCTGCGAATCGCACCCGTGTTCGAAACGGCGAGCGCGAAATACGGCTGGCTGAACGGCGTGCTGGCGATCGGCGTCGGTGAGCGCACGGACTTCGGCGTTCGCCATGTGATTCACGAGGTGCTGTGAGATGATCGACCTGCATTATTCGGCGACGCCGAACGGACAGAAGATCGCGATCATGCTCGAGGAGATCGGAGCGCCCCATCGCGTGATCCCTTATGATATCTTCGAAGGCGATCAGTTGACCGAGGCGTTTGGGCGTATCAACCCGAACCACAAGCTGCCCGCGATCGTCGACCAGAGCCCGGCGGACGGCGGCGAACCGGTGACGGTCTTCGAGTCGGGAGCAATCTTGCAATATCTGGCCGAAAAGGGCGGGCGCTTTCTGCCCGCATCGGGCGCCGCGCGTGCCGCGACATTGTCGTGGCTTACCTGGCAGGTGGCGGGACTGGGGCCCATGGGTGGGCAGGCCAGCCATTTCCTTCGCTATGCGCCGGCGGGGCAGGATTATGCGGTCGCGCGCTATACGAAGGAGGTGCAGCGCCTGTTGACCGTGCTCGAAAAGCGGTTGGAGAAAAACGCCTATGTCGCGGGCGATGACTATACGATCGCCGATATGGCGATCTGGCCCGGCCGTGCCTCGGCGTTCGTCATGGGCATGGGGCTCGACGAATGGCCCGCAATGAAGGACTGGTTCGAACGGATTCGCGAACGACCGGCCGTTGCTCGTGCCATGGCGCGCGCCGACCTTGCCGCACCGGCAAAATATATCGGACGCCACCAGACGCTCGACGAAAAACAATGGTCGAACATGTTCGGCGATGCGAACCACGCGGCGGTGACGAAGGACTGAGAGCCCGCGGTCAGCGTGGCGCGTGTTGCCGCTCGCCCCACAGGATTGCGCGATGTTCGTCGGTGAATCCGGTCAGGCCGCCCTCGATCGTTTCGGCGCGGGCGATGCCGACCTTCATTCCCTCGGCCACCGCCGGGCGCGCGAGCATCGCCGTGCCCCAGCGCTCGACGTTCGGAAACCGCCCGGCCTTGTCGATGAACTGGCGCCGCAGATAGGGAAGAGTGGCCATGTCGGCGATCGTATAATCGTCGCCCGCCAGCCACTCGGCTTCGCCGAGGCGCTTGTCGAGGACCATCATCAGCCGGTCGACCTCGCGGCTGTAGCGCTCGATCGCATAGTCGTGCCGATCCTTGGCATAATGGGTGAAATGCGCTTCCTGTCCGAACATCGGGCCGACGCCCGACACCTGAAACATCAGCCATTGCCAGCAGATCGCGCGCTTCACGGGATCTTCGGGAATGAAGCGGCCGGTCTTCTGCGCGAGGTAAAGCAGGATTGCCCCGGTCTCCCACAGCACGAAACCCGGGCCTTCGGGGCCTTCGTCGTCGACGATCACGGGCGTCTTGTTGTTCGGGTTCAGCGCGAGGAACGCCGGGGTCAGCTGATCGCCCGCCAGGATATCGATCGGCTCGAGCCGCCATTCGATCCCCATTTCGATCAGCGCGATCGCGATCTTGCGCGCGTTGGGCGTCGGCCCACCGTAAAGCGTGATCATGGCGTCAAGCCTCCCGGTCCAGCCAGCGCTTCAGCACGTCGGCGCTATCCTGTCCGACGGTCAGCGGGGCGGGGCGGCGGACGCTGCCCGGCGTTCCGGACAGTTTCGGAAAGACCCCTTGCATGGTGACTTCGCCCAGTTCTTCGTCCTCGACCGTCACCAGCGCCTCGCGTGCCGCGAAATGCGGGTCGGCCAGCATGTCTTCGGGATCATAGACGCGGCCGGCGGGAACGCTCGCCTCGATCATCTTCGCTTCGAGTTCGGCGATGGTCATCGTCGCGGTCCATTCGCCGATCAGCGCGTCGAGCTCTTCCTGACGCGCGCCGCGTGCGCGGTGCGTCGCATAGCGCTCGTCGCTGGCGAGTTCGGGCCTGCCCATCGCTGCGGCAAGGCGACCAAAGACGGCATCCTGGTTGGCGCCGATCAGATATTCGCCGTCGCTGCACGGATAGACGTTCGACGGCGCGATGCCGGGCAGCGTCGACCCGGTGCGGCGACGCTTTGCGCCGCTTGCTGAATAATCGGATACGGTCGATTCCATCACCTGAAGCACGGCTTCATAGAGCGCCGAGTCGACGATCTGTCCTTCGCCGGTCTTGCTGCGGTGGTGCAGCGCGGCGAGGGCGCCCATACAGCCATAGGTCGCGGCCAGCGTGTCGCCGATCGATACGCCCATGCGCGCGGGCGGCAGGTCGGGATAACCGACGATACCGCGCCATCCGCCCATCGCCTCGCCGATTCCGCCGAAGCCGGCGCGCGACGAATAGGGGCCCGTCTGGCCATAGCCCGATACGCGCACGACGATCAGGCCCGGGTTGGTCTTGCGCAGCTCGGCCGGGTCGAGATTCCATTTTTCCAGCGTGCCGGGGCGGAAGTTCTCGATGAGAATGTCGGCCTTCGCGATCAGGTCGCGCGCCAGTTGCTGCCCCTCTTCGGAACGGAGATCGACGGCGACCGAATATTTGTTTCGGGCGATCACCCGCCACCAGCTCGGCTTCTCTCCCTGGCCCCAGTTGCGCATCTGGTCGCCCGTGACCGGCGGCTCCAGCTTGACGATCTCGGCGCCCATGTCGCCGAGCAGCTGGCCACAGAAGGGGCCAGCGATCAGCTGTCCCATCTCCACGACCTTGATACCTTCCAGCGCTCCCCCGCCGCTGTTCGTTTTCGTCATGTCATTCCTTTCGGGGTCGGGCCTGATAGAGATGAGGCCGCGCTGCCCATTGGCTCTTTATACTTAGAATGCTATGTAATTTTCAACCTGCTAAATGACTCGAACAATTCGGGACGCAAGATGCTGAAAAACAGACAAGTGGAAATGGTCGAAGTCGGTCCGCGCGACGGCCTTCAGAATGAATCCGCGATCGTGTCGACCGCCGACAAGGCCGAATTGATCCGTCGGGCGATCGGCTATGGCGCCCGGCGTATCGAGGTCACGAGCTTCGTCAACCCGAAGAAGGTGCCGCAGCTTGCCGACGCCGAGGATCTGGTTGCGATGCTGCCCGACCGCGAGGACGTTACCTACATCGGCCTGGTCCTCAATCGCCGCGGCGCCGAGCGTGCGCTGGCGACCGGCCGGATCGACGAGCTGGGCGCGGTCTGCGTGACCAGCGACAGCTTCGGCATCCGCAACCAGGGACAGACGTCGGACGAATCGCTGGCCGCGGCGATGGAGATCGTCGCGCTGGCGAAGCAGGCCGGGCGTGGCGGGCAGATCACTATCGCAACCGCCTTTGGCTGTCCGTTCGAGGGTGAGGTCTCGATCGGCCGCGTCGTCGACATGGCCAAGCGCGCGGCCGATGCGGCGCCCCGGGAAATCGCGCTGGCCGATACGATCGGGGTTGGGGTGCCCGCGCAAGTCGCCGAGATGGTAGGCCGGGTGCGCGATGCGGTGGGCGGGCTGCCGGTCCGCGTCCATTTCCACAACACGCGCAACACCGGCCTCGCCAATGTGTGGGCGGCGGTAAATGAGGGCGCGGCGACGGTCGATGCTTCGCTCGGCGGGCTGGGCGGTTGCCCCTTCGCACCGGGCGCGGCAGGCAATGTGCCGACCGAGGATGTCGCCTACATGCTCGACCGCAGCGGCGTCGCGACGGGGCTTTCGCTGCCCGATGTTGTCGACGCGGCGGCCTGGTTTACCGACGTCATGGGGCGGCCGCTTCCCGCGATGGTCAGCCGGGCGCCGGCTTTTCCCGCATAACATATCGGTAGCCTTGCTCCGCAGCGGTTCGCGCGCGATACTCTGATCCGAAACGGGTCGTCGCGTTTTGAGGAGGCGGGTATGAAGCGGATGATCTGGGCGGCCTTTCTGGTCGCTGCCATGGTTCCGGTCGGTGCAGCGGCGCAAGGTAGCGACGCCGAGGATACCGAAGACGCGTCGATCGTCATCGAGGCGAAGACCTTCATGGCGGGATATGCCGGCGACCTGATCGGTGGTGACCGGAATGCGATCACCAATCGCTATGACCGGCGCGGCGCGTGGCGGGTCGGCGAGGGCGAAAAAGTTTTTGAGAGCTGGGACGCCATCCGCCGCCTCTATGCCGAAAAGTGGCAGAAGCCCGCCAGCTTTGGCTGGCGCGACCTGAGCTATGAGCCGATCGGCCCCGATGCCATCGTCATCGTCGGGCTGTTCGACTGGGGCCTCGAAGACGGCGGACCGCCCATCACGCTTTCCTACACCGCTTTGCTGACGCGACAGGAAGGCGAGCTTCGCATCCGGGTGGAAGACGAAAGCGCGGCGCCGTCGAAGCCTTGAACGCGGCCATTCCCGCGGCAGCGGGAATGGCGCGAGCGAGCTATCTCTTCTCCACCAGTTCGCGCAGGAGAAAGGCGTGGAGCATCGCCGCGCGTACCGCATCCTCGGCATGGTCGGCGCCGACCGAATGGCCGCCTTCCAGATATTCGTGATAATAGACCTTGTTGCCATATTCGCCCAGGCGCGCGGCGAATTTGCGCGCGTGGCCGGGATGGACGCGGTCGTCCTTCGTCGACAGGTACAGAAAGATCGGGGGGTATTTCACGCCCTTGCGGATGTTCTGATACGGCGAATATTTCGACATGAACGCCCAGTCGTCGGGATTGTCGGGGTTGCCATATTCGGCGACCCATGACGCGCCCGCCAGCATCTTGTTGTAGCGCCGCATGTCCTTGAGCGGCGAGCCGGAGATCACCGCGCCGTAAAGATCGGGGCGCTGCGTCATCGCCGCGCCGACGAGCACGCCGCCGTTCGAGCGCCCCGATATGGCGATCTTGCCCTTGCGGCTTACGCCGGTGGCGACGAGATCCTCCGCGACAGCGTGCAGGTCGTCGAAGCTGTTCTGGCGCTTTTCGCGCAGCGCCGCCTGGTGCCATGCCGGCCCATATTCACCGCCGCCGCGGATGTTCGCCAGCACATAGGCATTGCCGTCCTCGACCCAGAAGAGGCCGAGCGGACCCGCGCGGTAGGGCTGGCCGGTGAGGTAGCCGGGCGTCTGCGCCGCGCGGAAACCGCCATAGGCATGGACGAGCGCCGGAACGGGCCCCGACGCGCCCTTTTTGCGGACCAGAAAATAAGGGATTTTCGTGCCGTCCTTCGACGTCGCGAACCGCTTTTCGACCGTCATGTTCTTTGCATCGAACGTCGCGGGCAGACTCTGCACCGTTTGCGGCGCGGCGCCCTCTGACACCGCATAAAGCGTCGGCGGCATCAGCATGGTCTCCGCCGTCGCGAAGATGGTATCGCGCTTGCCGATCGCGCCGGCGATGCCGACGGTTGCATTGTCGGCGAGCGGGACCTGCTTCTGGCTCCAGTTGCCGGTGGCGGGGTCGCGGCGCAATGCGAACAGCTTGCCTTCGACATCGTCGAGCGCCTTCACCCACAGGATATTATCGGTCGCGGTGACATTCTCGATCGCCTGCGCCTTCGTCGGGGTCATCGCGGTGATGATCGGCACCTGTCGGCCAGCCGCCATGTCGGCGAGCGAGAGCGATACGAGCGAGCCGGCCGGGACGTCGGCCCAATCGCGGTTGAGGAAGAGGATCAATTGACCGTCGATGACGTCTCGGACGCTGGCGGTGTCGGGGATGATCGTCGAGATATAGCGCGACGCGTCGGTGTTCGGCAGCTTGTAGTCGGTGGTGTAGAAGGTCTTGCCGCGGCTGATCATCGGCCAGCGCTTGTCACCGTCGGTGAAGGCGAAGACGTTCATGCCGACATCCTCATGCTCGCCCTCGGCGACCGTCTGGGCAGTCGATAGCGGCGTGCCGCGCTTCCAGCGCTTTACGATGCGCGGATAGCCCGATGCGGTCATGCTGCCGTCGCCAAAGTCGGTCGCGACGAGCAAGGTGTCGGCATTTTCCCAGGTCACGCTGCTCTTCGCCTGCGGCAGGGTGAAGCCGTCCTTCACGAAGCTCTTGGTCGTGCGGTCCCATTCGCGGACGATGTCGGCGTCGGTTCCGCCGGGGCTGACCGATATCAGGCAGCGCTTATATTCGGGCGCGAGGCAGTCGGCGCCGTGCCAGACCCAGCTTTGCTTCTCCGCCTTGCCGAGCGCGTCGACGTCGATCAGCGTCGTCCATTGCGGTTTGCCGGCAAGATAGGCGTCGAGCGGGCTCTGCCGCCATATGCCGCGAGGGTTGTTCGCGTCGCGCCAGAAGTTGGTGATAGTGTCGCCCATCACGTCGCCGGGTTCGGCGATCTGGCGATCGTCGTCGAGGATGGCCTTTGCCCGCTGACGGTCCTTTTCGAAGCCGGGACGGCCGAGGATCAGCTTGTCGGTGGCCGCATTTTCCTTTTTCACCCAATCGAGGGCCTTGGGGCCTTCGATGTCTTCCAGCCACAGCCAGGGATCGTCTTCGCCCGCTGCGGCAAAGGAAACGGCGGCGAAGGAACAACTCAGGGCCAGCGCGGCAAGGGTGGCGCGGATCATGTCTTGGAATTCTCCCCAGGGGTGTGAAGGCGCTGTGCTAGCACCATCAGACACCCCAGGGGAAGGGGGCGCCCCTATTGATCGATGATGATCGTGCCCGGATGGTGCTTGTCCAGATGCTTCTTGATGATCTTGAGGTTGCGCGTGTTCGAACGGAACAGAAAGTCGAACGCGTCGCCGACAAGCGGAACCGCGCCAAGCGCGGTGTCGAACCCGAGATTGCCGACCATCCGCCAGATCTTCCACTTCGGCATGCCGAGATTGCGGGCTTCCCAGATGATGTAAGCACCCATCGTCGCGGTGATGACGTCGCCGACCACCGGCACGAGCCCGACGATCGCGTCGAGCCCCACCGGCCGGTTGATGCCGGGGATAACGAAGCTGCGTTCCAGCAGAAACTCCAGCGTTTCGATGCGCTTTCGGAGCGATTCCGGGTCACGGCGATTCTGGATCAGCGCATCGAAGATCGCATCGGGATTCGGTGTCGAAGGGGCCATCGGGGTCCTTTCAGGCAGCGCCCGGGGGTGAAGCGCCGCTGTATTAGTTAGGTAAGGCAATCAACCGATTCAATGGGTGCGCCGCACGGGCGTTCGCACGCAGTCCGGTAAGCCGCTGCGACGCGACCGACCAGCGAAGCGGAGAGGCGAGAGGAATGAACGGGGTATAGCGCGCAAGGACCGCCTCGGCCTCGCTCACCTGCTGCGAGCGCTGGCCTGCGTCGATATTGTTCATCGTCGCCTCGATCAGGTCCTGCGCGTCGCGGTTGCATAGCGTGTCGCGCTGGCAGGAGAGGCGGCGCAGCGCCCATAGGGCGTCGTCGTTTGGAGCAACTTCGTCGATCAGCCGCAGGTCGGCGTCCGATGCCATGTTGACCCGGCGGCTTTCGATCCCCAGCCGTGCAAAATCGGCGGCGACATAGGCGAAGAGAATGCGTCCGCCGGGGGTGGAGGGCACGGCGATGCGCAGCGGCTCGATCTCTCGGCCCGTCGCTCTCCAGGCATCGACGACGCGCTTTGCCTGCACCAGGCGCGAGTCGTCGTCATACTCGGCCCAGGCCGGGATCAGCGGTTCGGCCCCGCCGTCGCGGCGATACACCGACGGGCGCAGCGTCACCTGCTGTTGCCATTCGGTGAGGCCGAACGCGTCGACAAGCCGCTGCCGTCGGATCGCGCGTGCGAGCGCGTCGCGATTGGCATCGGTGGCGAGGAAACCCTCGGCATTCAGGAAGGACAGGCCGAAAAGTCCGGGGGCCGGATCGACGATCAGGCGCGAGCGACCGATGTTCGACGCGGCAAAATAGGGGAGGGTCGAGAAGCGGCCGCCGATAACGCCATCGGCATAGCCGTTCTTGAAGCGCGCGAGGGCACCCTGCGGCGTGGTGCCGACAAGCTCGATCGACGCCGCGGGATCCGCTGCCGCGGCTTCGGCAGCTTCCTGATCTTCGGCAAGCGGATCTGGGACGGGCGACAGCAGGACGGCGCGGCCGATCTTTTTTGCGCGCATCGGGCCCCAGCCCATGCCCTTGTAGACGATCGCCATCGACGGCTGGGCGAGGAGCTCCAGCATGTTGGGTTGCGGTACGGTCAGGCGGATTTCGATGACCGTGTCGGTCATCGCCTTGATCGTGTCGACCTCCGGAAAGTCGTCGCGCAGGACATGGGGGCTGGATCGTGCCAGATAAGACCGCAGCGTCGCCGCGACCTCCTCGGCCATCACCTTGCGGCCGTTCGTCCATTTGGCCTCGCGAATCCGGAAGATATAGCTGCGCCCATCGGCGGTGACGGTCCAGCGCTCGGCGAGGCCGGTTTCGATCTGCCCTTCGCCGTCGAAGCTGACGAGGCCTTGCGCCGCCAGATCGAGCAGCGCGGCATTGCCCGCCGACAACTCGCCGCCGAGCGGGGTTGCGCCGGCATTGAGCGGCCCGATCGCCGCGACCCTGACCGGGCCGCGCACGCCGAACAATCCGCAACTCGTCAACAGGAGCGAAGTGGACGCGGCAAGAATGGCGATGGCGGCAGGACGAACGAAACGCATTGGGGACACATTAGGACGGCGCGTGTCGCAAGGCCATGCCCTATCGTGGTCGGCGCTTTCGATAGTGGCGGGCGGCGGGCGTCCGTCGATAATCGCAAACCCGCCGAAGGAAGGATGCCGCCATGGAAATATCAAGCGACGCGCTGGTGCTGGTCGACCGCCCCGCAGACCGGATTGCGCGCCTTACGCTCAATCGTCCGGAGAAACGCAATGCGATGTCCAACGCGCTGCGGACGCAGCTTTTTGCAGCGCTCGAAGCGGCGGATCGCGACCCGGACATTTCGGTGATCGTCCTGCGCGGCGCCGGAAGCTGTTTCAGCGCAGGCTATGACCTGTCCTCCGACGTGCGCGATGAACAGCCCTGGTATTCGGCGGGCGGGCTGGGCAATTGGCCGCGCCATGTGACCGAGGGCTGCTTCCGCATCTGGGATCTCGCCAAGCCCGTGATCGGTCAGGTCCACGGCTATTGCCTTGCCGGCGGGACCGAACTCGCCGCGGCGTGCGACCTGTTGTACGTCGCGGAGGATGCGATGATCGGATATCCCGTCGTGCGGTCGATCAGTCCGCCCGATAATCAATTCTATCCCTGGCTGGTAGGCATGCGCCGCGCGATGGAGATGATGCTGACCGGCGATACGATCAGCGGGCGCGAGGCCGCGGAGGATGGCTTTGCCAATCGCGCGATTCCGCTGGCCGACCTCGAGGCGACGGTCCTTGAAATCGCCGCCCGCGTGGCGAAGGTGCCCACCGATGTGCAACAGATCAACAAGCGCGCGGTTCACCGGCAGATGGAGGCGATGGGCATTCGCGCCGGTATCCGCGCCGGAACCGAATTGCAGGCGCTGAGCGCGATGACCAAAAGCGCGCAGGCCTTTTACGCGGCAGTCCAGAGCGACGGGCTGACCGCAGCGCTCAGCGAACGTGACGGAAAGTTCGGGGACTATCGGACCAAAAACGGATGAGGGCGCTCTAACCGGATATTCACCAGTCCCGCTCTATTCAGCGCGCCATGGATTGGCTCAACGACAGCGTGAATGCCTGGACGGCGCTGATACCCTTTTCCGCCTTTTTCGGAGCGCTTGCCCTGCTGACCAAGCGGCGCGGGCGGGCGATGGCGGACGCGCGCCGAGCGGCCGGCGAGTGGCGGACCAACCTGCTGATCTTTCTGTTCGATACGCTGGTCATCCTGCCCTATGTCGCGTTGCCGAGCGTGTGGCTCGTCGCATGGCTGGGGACGCCCGTGGCGTTTTCGGACTTCTGGGCGGGGTTGCCGGTTGTCGTGACCGGCGCTGCGGTGGTCATCCTTGGCGATTATGTCGGCTATTGGCGGCACCGGCTCGAGCATGGCCCGCTGCTATGGCCTTTCCACGCGACGCATCACTCCGATCGCGAGATGAACTGGTTTTCGCTGAACCGCATGCATCCGGTGAATCGGCTGACGACAGTCACGATCGATTCGGTCTTTCTTGCGATCGCGGGTTTTCCGGCCTGGGCCGTCGTGCTCAACGGTCTGGTCCGCAGCGGATGGGGCTTCTTCATCCACGCCGATCTGCGCTGGACGCTTGGCCGGGCAGGTATTCTGTTGATTTCGCCGTCCGCGCACCGCTGGCATCATGTCCGCGACGAGGCGATGGCGGGGACCAATTTTGCGACCATGTTCACGCTGTGGGATCGCCTGCACGGGACGTGGCAGCCGTCGCCCGAGCCGTGCCGCGAGCCGACCGGCGTCGAGGGGCATAGCGGCGGTTTCCTGTACGAGATGGTCCAGCCTTTCGGCCTGTGGCCGGTGCGGGAAAAGCCCGCCGACGACGCGACCAATGCAAAGGCGCTCGCCGAAGCCTGAATATTGGTGCGGACGCCGGGACTTGAACCCGGATATCCAGAGGATGGCAGATTTTAAGTCTGCTGCGTCTACCTGTTTCGCCACGTCCGCAATCGTCGTCGGTCAAGCCGATGGCCGGGGGGAGGTCAAGCGATGTTTGACGCTTCACCCGGCGGGGTGGCTCGGCTAGACCGGGCGTCATGCAACCAGTCCTCGAAATTTCCGACCTTGGAAAGACATATAAGAGCGGTCACCAGGCGCTGAGCGGCGTCGACCTCACGATCAACAAGGGCGAGATTTTCGCACTGCTCGGGCCGAATGGTGCGGGCAAGACGACGCTGATCAGCATCGTCTGCGGAATCGTCACCGCCAGCAGGGGGACGGTGACTGTCGGCGGGCACGACCATGCCCGCGACTATCGCGCCGCGCGCTCGATGATCGGCCTGGTGCCGCAGGAATTGCACACCGACGCGTTCGAGAAGGTGATCACGACGGTGAGCTTTTCGCGCGGCCTGTTCGGAAAGGTGGCGGATGCTGGGTTTATCGAACAATTGTTGAAGGACCTGTCCTTGTGGGACAAACGCAACAGCAAGATCATGGAGCTGTCGGGCGGCATGAAACGCCGCGTTATGATCGCGAAAGCGCTGAGTCATGAGCCCGAAATCCTGTTCCTCGACGAACCCACCGCGGGCGTCGATGTCGAATTGCGGCGCGATATGTGGGCAATGGTGCGCGGTCTGCGCGATCGCGGCGTCACGATCATCCTGACCACGCACTATATCGAGGAGGCCGAGGAAATGGCCGACCGGGTGGGGGTGATCAGCAAGGGCAAGCTGATCCTGGTCGAAGAAAAGAATGCGCTGATCAAGAAGATGGGGCGCAAGACACTGACGCTGAATCTGGCGGAGCCGCTCGATGCGGTGCCGGGCGAGCTGGGGCAGTGGGCGCTGCGACTGGCGGGCGAGGGACATGAGCTGGTCTATGAGTTCGACAGCCATGCCGAGGCGACCGGCGTGCCGTCGCTGCTGCGCCGGATGAGCGACCTTGGCATCCAGTTCAAGGACCTGAACACCCAGCAAAGCTCGCTGGAGGATATCTTCGTCGGGCTGGTGCACGAGACAAGGGCGGAGCAACCCGCATGATCCAGAATCTTCGCGGTATCCGCGCGATCTATCTGTTCGAAATGGCGCGCTTCGGGCGCACCTTCTGGACCAGCCTGATGCTGCCGGTGATCACGACGACGCTCTATTTCGTCGTCTTCGGGTCGGCGATCGGCAGCCGGATGAGCGACGTCAGCACGGTGCCCTATGGCGCGTTCATCGTGCCGGGGCTGATGATGCTGACGATGTTCACCGAAAGCATCAGCAACGCCAGCTTCGGCATCTATATGCCCAAATGGACGGGCACGATCTATGAGATGCTGTCGTCGCCCATGTCGCCGCTGGAGTTGTTGATCGCCTATGTCGGCGCCGCGGCGACGAAGTCGGTGATCATCGGCGCGATCATATTCGCCACCGCCCACCTGTTCGTCGACGTGCAGGTCGCGCATCCGCTGCTGATGGCCGCGTTCATGATCCTGATGGCGGTGACCTTTTGCCTGTTCGGCTTCATCATCGGAATCTGGGCGCAGAGCTTCGAGCAGCTGCAGGTGATCCCGCTGCTGGTCGTCTATCCGCTGACCTTCCTCGGCGGCGCCTTCTATTCGATCGACATGCTGCCCGCGGCGTGGCGTACGGTCACCCTGTTCAACCCGGTCGTCTATCTGATCAGCGGGTTCCGCTGGACCTTTTTCGGGCAGGGCGATGTCGGGATCGGGGTCAGCATGGGCGCGGTCGCGCTGTTCCTGACGCTGTGCCTCGTCGTGATCTTCTGGATGTTCCGGACGGGATACCGGCTGAAGAACTGATCTCGCGATTCGCCGCCGCGAGGCGCGAGCACGGCGAAACGCTCCAGGGCGGCTGGCGCTGCCCCGGAGCGTTGCGGTTCCGAAATATGGGCGGCCGCCGAACTCAGTCGTTCAGACGCTCGCGCATTTCCTTTCCGGGTTTGAAATACGGCACTTTTTTCGCATTCACCGCAACCGGTGCCCCGGTGCGAGGATTGCGACCGGTCCGCGATTCGCGTGACCGGGTAGAGAATGCTCCGAATCCGCGCAGTTCGACCCTGCCGCCCGAGGCGAGCTGGTCTACGATGGAATCGAAAAATGCGTCGACGATTCGTTCGACCTCTTCGAGTCGCAAATCGCTGTTCTCACTCGCGATTTTTTGCACCAGTTCCGACCGGATCATGTGCTTCCCCTAATATGTCACGCGCATCCCGCGGGATGCAGGCCATCCGGTCTTTGCCGGCTCCGATTGCGTGAGGACCCCTCCCAACGCGGGCGGGAGACTAACATGAATCACTGTTCGGTCAAAATATATCACTGAAAGAAAAAGGCCCGCAGAGGGACACTCTGCGGGCCTTTTCTGATGCCTGACGGCAAAGGAATGAAATTATCAGTCCTTCTTGCCGGCCTTCAGCGCTTCGCCGAGGATGTCGCCGAGCGAGGCGCCCGAGTCCGACGAGCCATACTGTGCGACAGCTTCCTTCTCTTCGGCGATCTGCATCGCCTTGACCGAGAAGCTGGGCTTCTTCGAACGGTCGAAGCCGATGACCATCGCGTCGAACTTCTGTCCGACCTGATAGCGCTCGGCGCGCTGCTCGTCGCGATCGCGGCCGAGGTCGGCGCGCTTGATGAAGCCGGTGGCGCCATCTTCGCCGGCCTGGACTTCCAGGCCGTTGTCGCGGACTTCGAGAACCGAGACGGTCACGACGTCGTTCTTCTTCAGCGTACCCGAAGCGGCAACGCCACCGCCAACGGCCGGAGCGCCCTTTTCAAGCTGCTTGATGCCGAGGCTGATGCGTTCCTTCTCGACGTCAACGTCGAGAACGACGACCTGCACGCTCTCGCCCTTGCGGTGGAGGTGCAGGGCTTCTTCGCCCGAGATGCCCCATGCGATGTCCGACATGTGAACCATGCCGTCGACGTCGCCGGGCAGACCGATGAACAGGCCGAACTCGGTGGCGTTCTTGACTTCGCCTTCGACGACCGAACCGATCGGGTGGGCTTCAGCAAAGGCACCCCAGGGGTTCGACTGAGCCTGCTTGAGGCCAAGCGAGATGCGGCGCTTGTCGCTGTCGACCTCGAGGACGATGACGTCGACTTCCTGGCTGGTCGAAACGATCTTGCCGGGGTGGACGTTCTTCTTGACCCACGACATTTCGCTGACGTGGACCAGGCCTTCGATGCCGGGTTCCAGTTCGACGAACGCACCATAGTCGGTGATGTTCGTGACGGTGCCCGACAGCTTCGCGCCGACCGGGTACTTGGCGGCGACGCCTTCCCACGGATCGCTTTCGAGCTGCTTCATGCCGAGGCTGATGCGCTGCGTGTCGCGGTTGATGCGGATGATCTGAACGCGGACGGTGTCACCGATGTTGATGACTTCGCTCGGGTGGTTGACGCGCTTGTAGCTCATGTCGGTGACATGGAGCAGGCCGTCGATGCCGCCCAGGTCGACGAACGCACCATAATCGGTGATGTTCTTGACCGCGCCTTCGATGATCTGACCTTCTTCGAGGTTCTGGATCAGGCCCGAGCGCTGTTCGGCGCGGGTTTCTTCCAGGATCGCACGGCGCGACACGACGATGTTGCCGCGGCGACGGTCCATCTTCAGGATCTGGAACGGCTGCGGGAGGTCCATCAGCGGGCCAACGTCGCGCACAGGGCGGATGTCGACCTGCGAACCGGGCAGGAACGCCACGGCGCCGCCGAGGTCGACGGTGAAGCCGCCCTTGACGCGACCGAAGATGACGCCTTCGACGCGCGCTTCCTTGTTGAATTCTTCTTCCAGGCGGTCCCAGGCGGCTTCGCGGCGAGCACGGTCGCGCGACAGCATGGTTTCGCCATTGGCGTTTTCGACGCGGTCGACATAGACTTCGACTTCGTCGCCGACGTTGAGGTCGGCCTTCTGGCCCGGCATCGCGAATTCGCGAAGCGGCACGCGGCCTTCGCTCTTCAGGCCGATGTCGATCACTGCCAGGTCGTTTTCGATCGCGGTCACGGTGCCCTTGACGACGCGGCCTTCAAAGCCACCATCAGCACCACCCAGCGATTCGTCGAGCATCGCGGCGAAATCGTCGCGCGACGGAAAAGCCGTAGAGGCCATAATATATATCCTTACTTCATTTGTTCCGGCCAAGCGGTTGGTTCCGCTGGTCTTTTGGCCGATCGGTCCTGCACGCCGGATGCGATGCAGAACATCCTTCGCACCTTCATGGGTCGAAGCCGGGCAAAGCAAAAAGGGCGCGATGGGTGCATCCCATCACGCCCGACGCCCAGTGTTTTGGGCGGCGGTCTGTCCGTGCCTCGACCGGCTGAAAGCCCGTCGGACGGCGCGCATATATGGGGGAAGGGCCGCGAAAGCAAGGCGAAAGGCGCAGTAAACCGTAGGGCGAGGCCCCCGTCGGGATCAGGCGGGTCGTCCGACCTTTTGCTCGACGAAGGCGATCGCCGCCGCGATGGTTTCCCCGATGTCCATGTCGCTGTTGTCGAGCAACAGCGCGTCGTCGGCGCAAAGCAGCGGTGCGTCGGCGCGGCCCGTGTCGCGGGCGTCGCGCGCGTGGATGTTGGCCAATACGGCGTCATAGGTCACGGCGACCCCGCGCGCGAGCATCTCTGCATGACGGCGGCGTGTGCGTTCCTCCGCCGATGCCGTGACGAAAAGCTTGGCGTCGGCGTGCGGCGCGATGACCGTCCCGATATCGCGTCCGTCGAGCACGGCGCCCCCCGGCTGGTTCGCGAAATCGACCTGTCGCTGGTAAAGCGCCTTGCGCACGGCGGGGTGGATCGAGACGCGGCTGGCAAGGCCGCCGGTGCTTTCGTAGCGGAGCGCGGGATCGCCGAGCAGCGTGTCGGGAAAGTCGCACGCGGCCAGCGCATCGGCGCTGTCGTCCGGATCGCCATGGTTGAGCTGGGTCTGATAGCCGACCGCGCGATAGAGCAGCCCGGTATCGAGCACGGGCAGGCCGAAATGTTCCGCGAGCGCGCGGGCGATCGTGCCTTTGCCCGACGCAGTGGGGCCGTCGACGGCGATGATCATTGCTGCAGGCTCACGAGCAGCGCCTCGAAATTGGGGAAGCTCGTCGCGACGGGGGCCATGTCGTCGATCTCGACCGGTGCCGTGCTGACGAGGCCCGCGATGGCGAAGCTCATGCAGATGCGGTGATCGAGATGTCCGGCGATGGTGGCGCCGCCGGGCAGCGGATCGCCGCCGGTGCCATGGATGACGAGGCCGTCTTCGCTTTCCTCGACGCGCACGCCGATTGCCGTCAGACCGGTCGCCATCACCGCCAGGCGATCGCTTTCCTTGACGCGCAATTCGTCGAGGCCGGTGGTGATCGTACGCCCTTCGGCGAGCGCCGCGGCGACGAAGAGGACGGGGAATTCGTCGATCATGCTGGGCGCGACCGCGGGGTCGACCGCGATGCCGCGCAAGATGCTGTGCCGGACGCGCAGGTCGGCGACGGGCTCGCCCCCCACTTCGCGCGGGTCGAGCAGTTCGATGTCGCCGCCCATCTGCTGCAGCACCTCGACAAGGCCGGCGCGCGTCGGATTGAGGCCGACATTGGCGATGGTGACGTCGGAGCCCGGAACGACCAGCGCGGCGACGATGAAGAAGGCGGCCGACGAAGGGTCGCCCGGGACGACGATCGTCTGCGGCTTGAGTTCGGCTTCGCCGCGAATGCGGATGTGGCGCGTGCCCCGCTGGTCGGTCTCGACCGTCAATTCGGCGCCGAAGCCCCTGAGCATCCGCTCGCTATGGTCGCGGGTGGGCACGGGCTCGATCACTTCGGTGATGCCGGGCGTATTGAGCCCGGCGAGCAGGACCGCACTCTTCACCTGCGCCGATGCCATCGGAAGGCGATAGGAGAGGGGGATGGCGGGTGAGAGTCCGCGCACCATCAGTGGCAGGCGGCCGCCGGGCGATGACGATATGTCGGCGCCCATCTGCGACAGCGGGTCGATGACGCGGCCCATCGGTCGACCCGACAGGCTGGCGTCGCCGACGAAGGTTGCGGTGATCGGATGGCTGGCGACCAGGCCCATGAGCAGGCGCGTCGACGTGCCGCTGTTGCCCATGTCGAGCGCCTCGCGCGGCTGGAGCAGCCCGCCGACGCCGACGCCGTGGATTCGCCATTCGCCATCGTCGCGGCGTTCGATGGTCGCGCCCATCGCGCGCATGGCGGCGGCGGTCGCCAGCACGTCATGCCCCTCGAGCAAGCCCGTGACGCGGCTTTCGCCGACCGCCAGGGCCGAAAGCATCAGCGAGCGATGCGATATGCTCTTGTCGCCGGGAATGGCGATATTACCTTTGAGCGGTACGGAAGCCGCAAAGCGGCGCGGGCTGGCAGTCTGGTCGGTCATTGCGTGCGGCTTTTGACAGCGGCCAAACAATCTGGCAAGGCGCACGCCGATTTGACGGGCGACCCGGATGGCGTCGCCTTCCTTCCCGACTTTCTATCATTCCTTCAAAGGGTTATGAGGCATATATGGTAAAGGCTGAATGGGGCGCGAAGCGTAGCTGCCCGAAATGCGCCACCCGATTCTATGATCTGACCAACGACGATCCGGTCACCTGCATCAACTGCGGTTATGCCTGGTTGCCGGAATCGGTGCTGAAATCGAAACAGCCGATGCCGTTCGAACAGATCGAAAAGCCCGGCAAGGCGCCCAAGGAAGAAGGCGTCGACGAAGATCTGGATCTGGACGTCGATGTCGACGAGGACAGCGATTCGCCCGACAATGACGTCGACCTTGGCGGCGACGACGATCTGGGCGTCGACACCGGCGACGACAGCGACGACGAAAGCTGATTATTTTCGGCATTTGATTTTGCGGGGGCCAAAAAAGCATCGGAAGATGCATTTGGCCCCTTGCATAACGGACGAGCGCTGGTAAAGGCGGCGTCCCGGTCGCACCACCCAGGGCGACCAGCAAAATGGCACGGGGCCTTAGCTCAGCTGGGAGAGCGCTACAATGGCATTGTAGAGGTCAGCGGTTCGATCCCGCTAGGCTCCACCATTTTCCAATTTCCTGCCGAAATTGCAGTCTTGCCGCCACGGCGAAGCGTGGCATTTCAAGGCCGTCGGCATCCCCTTAAACCGATGATGCGCAATCGATGGATGCGCGACCGATGCGCGCGCGGAAGCGCAAGCGGGCGTGAGCTCGCCTGACTTCGGTGACGCTGGCTGGCTAAGGCGCGGCCTGGGCGAGAACGCCTTCGATCGCGGTGAATGTATCGCGGCTGGTCGGCTGCAGGATGCCCGCCTCTTCCAACGCTCCGATTTTTGCGTCGCCAAGGCCCAGCCAGGCCTCGACGACCTGTGCCGTCTGTTCGCCCATCAGGGGGGCGGGATGCGCCTGTGGCGGGACCAGATTGCGGCCATGCGCCGGAGCGCGTTCGGAGACGACCGGCTCGGGAAGATGCGGGTGCCGGTCGATGCGAAAGCTGTCGCGCTCGCGGCAATAGGCAAAGTCGGGAAGGTCGGCGACGCGAAGCATCGGCGCGGCCGCAATGCCTCTGGCCTGCAACGCCGTGGCCGCCTCCATCGGCGACCGGGCGCCGACCCATTGTTCCAGCGAAACGCCGTCCAGCCATTCTTCCGGGCGCGTGCCGTCTCGATCCAGCGTCACGACGCACCATTCGTCGTCGCCCTGTGCGGGAAGGACCATCGATATATGGGGCGGCGTTTCGGTGTCCGGCGGCAGCAGCAGATCGGCAAATTGCGCCAGCATCGTCTCGGCCTGCGAAACGCTGGCGGTGCCGCCGCGCCCCGTCCGCAGCCGGCGGATGAGCAGCGCGATGGCGCCGATCGCACTGATCCGGCCGGCCACATGGTCGGGATAGACCGTAACCGCGTCGCTGTAGCTGTCGGGATCGCCGGGATAGCGCCACATTTGCGTAAGCCCCGTCGCCGCGCGGACGAGCGGGCCATAGCCGAGCCGCTTCGCCCATGGGCCGGTCGGCCCGAAGGCCGAGCTGTCGGCCATGACGAGGCGCGGGTTTGCCGATGCAAGCACGTCAGGGCCCAGGCCGAGCGATTCCATCGTTCCCGGCTTGAAATTGGATAACAGCACATCGGCCTGGCCGACGAGGTCGAGGAACAGCGCGCGGCCTTCGGCTTGCCTCAGGTCGAGGCCCAGGCTCCGCTTGTTCCGGTGGCCCGCCGCGAAGCTCGCCGAAAGGCCATAGGGGAGGTAGGATTGGCGCGAGCCGTCGGGAAAGGCCGCGCTTTCGACCTTCACCACATCGGCGCCGCCGTCGGCGAACATGCGGCCCGCTTCGGCGCCGACGACGATGACGCCGAGGTCGAGGACCTTGAGGCCGTCTAAGGCGTGCGCTGCCGCCTCGTTGCCGGGGGCGGGCGGTGCGGGGACGTCGGTTGCGGTATCGACCGGCCCCATGCGCGCGCCGTCGATCGTCAGGACGCCGTTGGGTATCGGGGTGCGCGTCCCGTCGGCGGCCACCAGGTCGATCAGCGCGTTGCGCGCGACGACCTGATCGCTGGCGGCGAATTCCTGAAAATTGAACAGGCCGGCGATCGGTACGCCGTGCGCCTGGCCCTCGGTCTCCAGCTCCGCGCGGCTTCGCGTCGCGAAGAAGGCGGCAAGCGCCTCCTGCAGCGCGGTCGATTCCTGGCGCGTGATGATCCGCGCGAACTCGGGCCCGGCAAAGGCTTCGGGCTCGCCCATCCAGCGGAACATGCCCTGCCACTGGCGCGGGGCGAGCAGGCAGATGCGCACCTCGCCGTCGGCGCAGGGGAAGATCGGATATTGCGTGCCCTTCGCCGGGCGGTCGCGCGACAGCAGGTGAACCGGCCGCCCCATCGTCGCGCTGCCGTTGATGCCGTAGCCGGGATCGAGCGCCTGCATCGCCCCGTCGAGCGCGGCAAAGTCGATCCGGTCGCCGATGCCTGAGCGCAGCGCCTTGTAATAGGCGGCGAGCAACACGTAGGCGCCCTGAACGGCGGCGCATTGCCAGGCCAGTTCGCCGGGCGGGAGAAGGGGTGGGCGGCCCCGTATGCCCGAACGCGAAAGGCTGCCCGACAAGGCGTGCAGCACGGCGTCGCTGGCTTTCCAGTCGCTGAAGCCGTTGCCGCTACCGAACGAGCTGACCTGCATCAGGACTAGCGCAGGATTGGCGGCGGCGAGCGCGTCCTGGTCGAGCGCCACGGCGGGCGAGGCGACGATGATGTGCGCCGCGCCCATCGTGGCGGCGTCGACCGGGCCGTCGTGCCATATCTTGCCGGCGTTCGCGACGAAGTCCCGGGCGTCGCCCGTCCGCGGCACGAAGCGGTCGACGCGGGCGCCGAGTTCGGCAAGGTAGCGCGTGATCGGTGCGAGGGGGCCCTCGACGAGGTCGACGACGCGAACCCCCGCGAGCGGCCGGTCGGCGCTCATGCAGGATTGCGCGCGAATTGCGGCAGGCCCGCGGGGATGTCGACCCACGGCAGCGCGGAAGCTGTCCAGACGTGGATCGTCGGGGCGAACTGCCCCGGATCGTCGGCAGTCCCCGCTTTCACGATCGCGATGTTGGGCGATGCGGCGGACAGCGACCGGATCGGCGAGCCGCAGGTCGCGCAGAATTGCCGCAGCACCGGCTGGCCGCTTTCGGTGTCATGATCTTCCCAGGTCGTGACGGCGCCCGTCATCGCCATCGCGTCGTCACGCAGGACGACGTTCACCGAAAAGGCGCTGCCCGACTGGCGCCGGCAATTGCTGCAATGGCAGACTGCGACGACCATAGGCTTGCCGGTCAGGCGATACCGCACAGCACCGCAGTTGCACCCGCCCTCGATTTCGGTTTCCGGCATCGCTCTTCTCCCATATTCGTTTTCAATTGCACTTTTATCTAACGTCGTTAGTTTGTAAAGGCAGCAGCGAACAATCGAGCCGACAATGATCGGCAGGACAAGAGGGAAGAGGCGAATGAGCGAGCAATTTTCGATGACGATCGACGGCCGCGCGGTCGATGCCAAGGCGACGATCGAGGTGCGAAACCCGGCAACGGGCGAAGTCTTTGCCGCCGCGCCCGACGCCGATGCCGCCGATCTCGATGCCGCGGTGACTGCCGCGACGCGTGCCTTCCCGGGCTGGCGCGACACACCGCTCGCGACGCGAAAGGCCTGTCTGGCGAAGGCGGCCGACGCGATCGAGGCGCACGCCGATGAACTGGCCGCGCTGTTCGTGAAAGAGCAGGGCCGCCCGCTTCCCGGCGCCGAGATGGAAATCCTGGGCGCGGCGATGTGGATGCGGGCCACGACGATGCTCGACATCCCGGTCGATGTCACCGAGGACAGCGACACGCGGCGTATCGAGGTTCATCATGTCCCGCTGGGCGTCGTATGCGGCATCGTGCCGTGGAATTTCCCGGTGCTTCTCGCGTCGTGGAAGATCGGCCCGGCGCTGATGGCGGGCAACACGCTGGTCCTGAAGCCGTCGCCCTTCACGCCGCTTTGCACGCTGCGCATCGGTGAATTGATCCGCGATGCCTTTCCTGCTGGCGTGATCAACATCATCAGCGGCGGTGACGCGCTCGGCCCGTTGATGACCGCGCATCCGGGCTTTGCGAAGATCAGCTTTACGGGATCGACCGCGACCGGGCGCCGCGTGATGGAGTCGGCGGCGAAGGACCTGAAGCGCACCACGCTGGAACTCGGCGGCAACGACGCGGCGATCGTGCTGCCCGACGTCGATGTCGACGCGGTGGCCGCGCAACTGTTCGAAGGCGCCTTTCACAACACGGCGCAGGTCTGCGTCGCGACGAAGCGGCTCTATATCCACGCCGACATCTATGACCGGCTTCGCGACCGTCTGCACCAACTGGCGAAGGAACTGCCCGTGGGCGACGGGGCGGAGCAGGGCAATCGCTATGGTCCGGTCCAGAACGAGCCGCAGTATCGCCGCGTGCTGGCGCTGCTCGACGATGCGCGCGCGAGCGGGCTGACCTTGCTCGAAGGGGGCCCAGTTCCCGAGGCCGGCTATTTCGTGCCGTTGACATTGGTCGACAATCCGCCGGAGGATAGCCGCGTCGTGGTCGAGGAAGCGTTCGGTCCGGTGCTGCCGCTGTTGAAGTTCGACGATATCGACGATGTCGTCGCGCGCGCCAACGACACCGAATATGGTCTGGCGGGCGCAGTGTGGTCGGCCGATGTCGAGGCCGCGACCGCGATCGCGCATCGGCTGGATACCGGCACGGTCTGGATCAACCAGAATCTCCAGTCGACGCCGTTCACGCCGCTCGCGGGGGCAAAGCAATCGGGTTTCGGCCAGGAGAACGGCGTACCCGGCCTGCTGGAATTTACGCGGCCCAAGGCGATCTTCATCCCCAAGGCGGCGTGAGGCGATGCAGCTCAGCCCCGCCGACGAAGCCTTCCGCGATGAGGTCCGCGCTTTTTTCGCGGCCGAACTGACGCCCGAACTGCGCCGCGCGGGCCGGCTGATGACCAGCGTCTATGCCGACCATGAATCGCAGATGGCCTGGCAGGCAAAGCTTCACGCAAAGGGTTGGGCGGCGCCCGCCTGGCCGGTGGAATATGGCGGGTGCGACTGGAGCGTGGTCCGGCACCATATCTTTGCCAGCCAGCGCGTCCGTGCGGGCGCGCCGCCGGTGTCGCCGATGGGGATCAAGATGTGCGGCCCTGCGATCATCGGTTTCGGCACCGACGAACAAAAGGCCCACTTCCTGCCGCGCATGCTGAACGGCGAGCATTTCTGGTGCCAGGGCTATTCGGAGCCTGGTGCGGGATCGGATCTGGCGGCGCTGCAGATGAAGGCCGTGCGCGACGGCGACGATCTGGTGTGCACCGGCACGAAGATATGGACCACGCATGCGAATGTCGCGAACTGGGCCTTCTGCCTCGTCCGCACCGCGAAAGGCGGGCGCAAGCAGCAAGGGATCACCTTCCTGCTGATCGACATGACGTCGCCGGGGATCGAGGTGCGCCCGATCATCATGGCGTCGGGCGAGCATATTCAGAACCAGATATTCTTCGACAATGTCCGCGTGCCGGTCGCCAATGTGCTCGGCGAGATCGACAATGGCTGGACCGTCGCCAAATATTTGCTGGAGTTCGAGCGCGGCGGCAGCGCCTATGCGCCCGAGATCGAGGTGGCGCTCGATGATCTGGCAACGCAGGTCGCGGCGCAACCCACCGGGCCGGGCCGCGCGCTGCTCGACGCAAGGATTGCCGAGGCGCGCATTCGCTGCGACATATTGGCGCGGCTGGAAAGCGATATCCTGTCGCGCCTGTCGGCGGGTGCGCCGACGGGCACCGATGCCTCGATGATGAAGATTCTCGGCACCGAATTGCAGCAACGCATCACCGAGCTTGCTCTCGATGCCGCAGGGCCGCTGGCGCGGGCGTTTCAGCCCGGCGTCGCGATGCCCGGCGGTCCGATACCGGGGCATGCGCTGGACGATTATTGCAGCGGCGAGACGTGGCAGGCGATCGCGCCGCTGCATTATCTGAACGAGCGCGCGAGCAGCATCTATGCCGGGACGAACGAGATTCAGCGCAACATCCTGGCGAAGGCCGAACTCGGCCTCTAGCCACCGGTTTCGCGGTCAGGGCAGCGCCATGTAGCGTGCGAGATGCTCGTCGCGCGTGCCGAATTCGCTTTCGATCGCGGTCAGCCGCTTGAACAGGGCCGATACCGGCAGTTCCTCCGTCATGCCCATGCCGCCGTGAAGCTGCACGGCGTTCTGGCCGACGAAGCGGCCCGCGTCGGCGATCGTGACTTTCGCGGCGCTGATCGCGCGGATGCGATCCCTGGTGTCCAGGTCCAGCGCGTCGGCGGCCAGCGCCGCGGCGGCGGCGGCTCGCCTGGCCTCGATATGCATGTCGACAAGGCGGTGCTGGACCGCCTGAAAGTCGGCGATACGCTGATCAAACTGTTCGCGCTGGACGCAATAGTCGCGCGTGTCGGTGACCAAGCGCGCCATGATTGCGCCGGCCTCCGCCGTGATCGCCGCGGCGCCGATGTCTAGGATATCGGCAATATCGTCGGCGGCCACCGGAAGCCGCGCGTCATGTGCGACCGTGACGTCGTCGAGCAGCAGATCGGCGGCGCGGCGTCCGTCGATCGTCGGATAGGCCCTCATGGCCAGCACCTCGCGCGGCAGCAGGAAGGCGGCGGCCCCTTCGCTGGTCATGGCGGTGACGATCGTCGCATCGGCTTCGGCCGCGCCGATCGCGAGCAGCTTGCCGCCCGAAAGACGCCATCCCGTCACGTCGGCTTCGGCGCGGGCGGGGTCGCGATCATCGATCCAGGCCAGGGCGAGCTTGGCTTCGCCCGCCGCAACGCGTGGCAGCCAATGCGCCGCCGCCGCGCCGCCGGCGCGGTCGAGCAACACGCCGGCAAGCAGCACGCACTCGAGATAGGGGAGGGCGACGGCGCGCGGCCCAAGCGCTTCGAGCACGGCAAAGCCCGCGCGCGGGGAGAGGCCGAGTCCGCCGTGAACTTCGGCGAAGGGCAGGCCGAGCACGCCGGCATCGGCAAGCGCCTGCCAGCCGTCCTCATGCGCCTTCAGCCGGTCGAACCGCGCGATCAGGGCATCTTTCAGTTCGCTGTCCATCTCAGGCTGCCTTTGTCGTCGGCGCATCGCGCAGGATGATGTCGGCCGCGCGCCAGGCCATCGCCATCGTCGGGCCGTTGGTGTTACCCGACGGTATCACCGGCATCACCGACGTGTCGATGACGCGCAGCCCATCGACCCCGCGCACGCGGAGCGCCGGATCGACGACAGACGCCTCGTCCTTTCCCATCCGGCAGCTTCCGACCGCATGATAGCCGCAGGTGCCGAAGCGGTCATAGGCATCGAGGATTTCTGCGTCGGTATCGAACGCAGGCCCCGGCATCGTTTCCTGGGCGATCATTTCTGCAAGCGGTGCCTGCTTCGCATAGTCGCGCATCACCCGCACCGCGCCCACCATCGCTGCGCGATCCTCGTCGGTTGCGCGGTAATTGGGTTTGAAGCTGGCCGATGCGTCGGGATCGCGCGTCGCGATATGGATGCTGCCGCGCGAGGTTGGGCGCAGGGGATAGATGACGGCATTCATGCCTGGGTGCCTTTCGAGCTGCGTGCGCTGCGTCGCCATGTCGAAGCTGAAGGGCGCGATCAGCATCTGGGCGTCGGGCCGGTTGAGTCCCGGGCGCGTCTTGAACCAGCCGCCGATTTCATAGGCCGCGGCCGACATCGGCCCGTCACCGGTCAGATAATATTTGAGCGTTGCGAGCAGCAGGCGCCAGCCGCCGAACACGCGGTTCTGCGACAGGGCATCCTTCGTCAGCTTCCACTGCATGATAATGCCGCGATGTTCGATCAGCCCCTCGCCAACCTGAGGATTGTGATGGACGAGCGGGATGCCGAGCGCCGCAAGCCGGTCCTTGTCGCCGACGCCCGACCGCTCGAGAATCGCCGGGCTGGCCATCGCGCCGCCGCAGACGATGACCTCATGCGCGGCGTCGATCGTCTCGCGCGCGCCGCCGTGGACCACCTCCACCCCGATCGCCCGCGTGCCGTCGAACACTATGCGGTCGACGGTGCGGTCGGTCAGGATGGTGAGGTTGGGGCGCTTTTCGGCCGGACGCAAAAAGGCCTGCGCGGCGCTCTGACGTTTGCCCTTGAAGATGGTGCGTGGTGCATAGCCGATCGCAACCTGATCATCGGGGGCGTTGACGTCGGGCTTGTTCATCCAGCCCATCGCTTCGCCCGCTGCGACCTGTGCGTCCGAAATCGGCAGACGCTGCGTCGGCATCGAAATCTTCATCGGTCCCGCATCGCCGCGCGTTTCGTCGGCGCCAAGCTCGTGGTTCTCGAAGGCGCGATAGGCGGCGCCGATATGCGTCCAGCTCCAGTCATCGCTCGATTTCTCGGCGATCGCATCGAAATCGGCGGGCTGGCCGCGCACATACATCATGCCGTTGACCGATGACGATCCGCCCAGGACGCGCCCGCGGACCCAGGCTTCGGACTGGCCCGCGGTCGACTCTTCGGGCTCGCTCATATGGACCCACAGATGTTTCGGATCCTGCATCACCTTTGCCAAGCCTTTGGGCATGGAGATGAAGGGATGGCGGTCGCGCGGACCCGCTTCGATCAGCGCGACTCTGATCGCCGGATTTTCGGAAAGACGATAGGCGAGGACACAGCCCGCCGCCCCGGCACCACAGATGATATAGTCGAAGCGCATCCTCATTTCCCTCGATTTCGGCTGCTTTTGCAGCATTCTCATCCTCTCCATAAAAAACTATTGTCATTAGGTAAAGGGTGGAATAGTCTGATGCCAACGACAAGGAGAGGATCTGCAATATGAGTGAAGTTGCAGAAGTTTCACGCCCCGCGCGCAAGCTGACTACGCTTGCCGACCTGACGCCGAGCCAGATCGAGGCGATCCGCAAGATTCCGGCTGAAAAAGACGCGGTCGTCGTGCCGTTCGGCGCGACGCGTCCCAATGCGATTTTCACCGGGCAGGAACGCTTCGACCTCGAACAGGAAAAGATTTTTCGTCGCTATCCGGTGCCGGTCACCGTTTCCGCCTTGCTGGAACCGGGCAGCATCGTCGCCAACGACAGCTATGGCTTTCCGATGCTGGTCTCGCGTACTCGCGACGGCACGATCAAGGCGTTCGTCAACGCCTGCCAGCACAAGGGATCGAAGATCATCGAGGATTGCGCGGTCCACAAGCAGGGCCGTGTGACCTGTCCCTATCATGCCTGGACCTATGGCATCGACGGCAAGCTGATCGGCGTGTCGCGCAGCGAGGCGTTCGAGGATTTCGACAAGAGCAAGCGCGGCCTGGCCGAGCTCGAGGCGCGCGAATGGGGCGGCATCGTCTATGTCCAGCTCAATCGCGCCATCCCAGCTGACTGGTCGAACCTGTCCGAACAGGTCGGCGAAGATTTTACCGCGATCGGCATTCCGTCGGCGCATGTCTATGGCCGCAAGAGCTTTGACCTCAAGGCGAACTGGAAGGTCGTGCTCGAACCCTTTCTGGAGGGCTATCATGTCCAGCGGCTTCACGCCGCGTCGATCGGCGACCGCTTCCAGGACGCGCCGAATATCGTCGACATGTTCGGTCCGAACATCCGCCAGGTTTCGGGGCGGATCGGCTATGTTCCCGAAATGCTCGACGAGGATGCGTCGGCGAACGTCCACAAGCTGGTCACCCACGCCTATACGGCTTTTCCGAACTGCGTCGTGGTGACCAGCCAATATTATACCAGCGTCATGCTCCTCATGCCGCGCGGGCCGGATCGCACGACGGTCGAATATTTCATGCTGACGCCCGAAGTCGCATCGACGCCGAAGGCCGAGGAGGTGTTCGCGCGCTCCTATGAGCTGATCCTCAGCGTCTTTGGCGGCGAGGATTTCCGGGCGGCCGAGATCAGCCAGCAGGGACTGAACGCGGGTGTGCCCGAAGAAACCGTCTATTGCGGGCTCGAGACGAATATCGTGCGCTATTATGAAGCGATCGAAGCGCTTCTGTGATTATTGAACCGGCGGCAGACCGGATGGAGAGGGACTGATGGCGCAGACTTTGTCCAGCGCATTGGCTTGGTGGGCGCGCATGCGGCCCGAGCAGCCCGCGGTGGTGCTGGGCGGCGACCGGCTGAGCTATGGCGAATACAAGGCATGGTCGGACCGCGTTGCCGCGATGCTGGAGGCCGAAGGGCTGGAGCCGGGCGACCGCGTCGCAATCTGTTCGACCAACAGTATGGCCTATTGCGCGCTGCTGATGGGCATCATCCGCGCGGGCGGCATCGTCAACCCGGTCAACTTCCGATTCACGCCGCGCGAGATCAGGGAGCTGTGCGAGACCACCGAGCCGCGCTTTACCTTTGCCGCGCCGGAGTTCGAGGGGAATGTCGCCGCGGCCGGGCTGGTTCCGCGTCCGATGGCGCAGATCGAGGCCCTGCGCCAGGGTGCGCCCGCCTCGCCCGCGCATGATCCGCAGCCCGATGCGCCGGTCGTGATCATCGCGACGAGCGGGTCGACCGCGAAGCCGAAGGGCGTGGTGTTCACCAACCGATCGATGACCGCCTATGCCGCCTGCTGGTCGCTCGAAGAGACATCGTCGTCGGCCGGCGCGCGCATCATCAGCCTGGCGCCGCTCAACACCTCGGCGGGTTTCGTCCAGCTCATCCACTATATCACGCAGGGCTGCACCATCTTCATGGAACCGGCCTTCGTTCCCGATGCGATCCTGCGATTGCTGCAGGACGAGAAGATCAATTGCTTTGGAGCCGTCCCGACCTTTTTCGAGGCGATCGCGCGTTGTCCGGGCTTCGCCGACGCCGACCTGTCGTCGATCCGCCTTGCGACCGCGGGGGGCGCCCGGGTCAGCCGGCAGCTGCTGGACGTCTATAAGGCTAAGGGCATCACGATCCGCCAGATCTATGGCCAGACCGAGGTCGGCGGCAATGTGACGATGATGCCCGAGCATCTTGCGATGGCCGAGCCCGAGAAATGTGGATGGGGCGGTATCTTCATGGAGGTCCGCGTCGTGCGGCCCGACGGCAGCGATTGCGATCCGGGCGAGGCAGGCGAGATCGTGATGCGCTCGCCGGGAATGATGCAGGGCTATTGGCGCAACCCGGAAGAGACGGCGAAGGCGATCCGCGACGGCTGGCTCTATTCGGGCGATATCGGAATGCTCGACGAGCGGGGGCTTTTGACCTTCGTCGACCGGATGAAGGACCTGATCATCTCGGGCGGCCTCAATATTTCGGCGGCCGAGGTCGAGCGCGTCGTGTGCGAATTCCCCGGCATCGTCGAGGCGCTGGCGATTGCTGCGCCCGACCCGAAATTCGGCGAGACGCCCTTCATCGTCTATCATGGCGCGGCCGAGATCGACGTTGCCGCGCTGATAACCCACTGCAACGCGAACCTCTCCAACTACAAGGTGCCGCGTTACGTGGCCTTTTCGGCCGACCCGCTGCCGCGGCTCGCCACCGGCAAATTGTCCAAACCCGCGGTGCGCGAGCTGTACGCCGGCGCGCACGAGACGATGGAGCGCGTGCGATGAGGAGCAAGACATGACCGCCCCGCAAATGGCCGCCGCGCCCGTACCGCCGCATATTCCGGCACACCTCGTCTTCGATTTCGACATCTATGCCGATCCGCGCATCGGCGAGGATGTGCAGGGCACCTATGCCGCGGCGCTTGAAAGCGCGCCCGACATCTTCTGGACCCGGCTTAACGGCGGGCACTGGATCGTCAAAAGCTTTGAAGCGATTAGCAAGGTCGTGCTCGACCCCGACCATTTCTCGGTGCGTGAGATGCAGATTCCGCGCGTCGAGAATCCGCCCTTCTTCATTCCCCTGAGCCTCGATCCGCCGGAAAATCTGCCGTACCGCAAGGCGATGATGCCTATGTTCGGGCCGACCGCGATCAAGGCGCTCGAACCGCGCATCCGCGAATGGGCGGTCGAACTGGTCGACGCCGTCGCTGCGAAGGGCGCGTGCGATTTTCAGGCCGATCTGGCCAAGCTGTTTCCGGTCAGCGTCTTCATGGAGCTGATGGGAATGGACCTGTCGCGGCTCCGCGACTTTCGGGCGCTCGCCGAAGCCTTTTTCTCGGCGCAGAATGACGAGGTCGAAATGGGTCGCCTCAGCGCCGCGATCCTCGGCGAGATGAAAGCGCTGATCGAGGCAAAGAAGGCCGCGCCCGACGACAAGCTGATGTCGCATTTCATCCACGTCGACATCGACGGCCGGACGATGAGTGACGACGAGATCCTGGCGATGAGCTTTGTGCTCTTCCTCGGCGGGATGGACACGGTGACCAACGTCACCGGCTTCGCCTTTCAGCAGCTCGCGCAGATGCCGGAGGTGCAGGCGCGGCTCGCGGCAGACCCGTCGCTGATCCCCGCCTTCGCGGACGAGGCCGTGCGGCTTTATGGCGTGGTCAACACGCCGCGGCTGGTGGTGCAGGACCAGGTGATCGGCGACGCCCAGTTCCGCGAGGGCGAGATGGTGCTGAACATCCTTTGCCTCGGTAGCCGCGACCCTGCGAAGTTCGAAGCGCCGAACGCCTTCGACCTCGATCGCAAGAAAACCGCGCACCTGACCTTTTCGTCCGGCCCGCATCTGTGCGTCGGCCATGTCCTGGGACGCGCGGAGTTGCGCATCCTGACCGAGGAGTGGGTGCGGCGTATCCCGTCGTTTCGCGCGCAACCGGGCGAGCGCCACGCATTCCGCATCGGCACGGTGATGGCGCTTGAGACGCTGCCGCTCGAATGGACAGTGGCGGCCTGATCATGCACGTGAACGACGGCGCCGACGCGCCTTACTGGAACGGATTGGCCGAAGGGCGCCTGCTGCTTCCGCGATGCGGCGGCTGCGGCCGCTGGATGTGGCCGGCGATGAACCGCTGCGGTGCATGCGGCAGCGAGGATGTCGAATGGATCCAGCGCGAAATGCGCGCCACGATTTTTTCATGGACGCGGACCTGGCATCGCTTCGGCTATACCGAAAGCCTTGATCTTCCGTTCGTTTCCATCGTCGCGACCGTCGCAGATTGCGGCATTCGCCTGCTCGGCCGGCTCGACGACCCCGACCAGGTCGACCCTGTGATCGGGGAGGGCATTGCCGGTCGGATCGGGGCGACGCGCGTCGGGACACGCGACATTCCCACGATCATCTGGAGCCGCGGCTGATGCACCCCCTCTACGGAACCACCGCAGTCGCCGGCATCGGCATGCGGCAGTACAGGCGCGGCGCTTCGCCGCTGCCCGAACAGGGCGCGCTGGTCGAGGCGATCCTGACCGCGTGCGCCGACGCCGGCTTCGATCCCGCCGACGTCGACGGCTTTGTCTCCTATGGCGACGACAAGAATGAGCCCGTGCGGCTGATGCCGGCGCTTGGCACGCGCGAACTCAAATGGTCGAGCGTGGTGTGGGGCGGTGGCGGCGGCGGCATTGCCGGCGCCTTCGGTCTTGCCGCCGCGGCGATCGTGTCGGGGCAGGCAAGCGCCGTGATCGTCTTTCGCGCATTGGTCGAAGGGTCGAGCGGGCGTCTGTCGGCGGCGGTGATGGCGCACCACCTGAACGACCATATGCTGGCCGCAGGTATCGTCGCCCCGGCGCAGGTGTGCGCGATCCGCGCCAACCGCATGTACGAGCATCACGGCGTGCCGCGATCGGTCGCCGAGGAACTGGTCCGCGCGTCCTATTATCATGGCTCGCGCAACCCCGAGGCGATCGCTTATGGCACCGACATCGACCTCGACGAGATGCGCGACTCACGCTGGATCGCGGAGCCTTTTCGCCTGTTCGACTGCAGCCGAGAGAATGACGGCGCCGCCGCCTTTCTGATGGTGTCGGCCGAACGGGCGCGCGACCTGAAGAAAGCGCCAGCCTATCTGCTCGGCTGTGCGAACGGCGCTGAGCGGGGGTGGGGGGATCTTTTGGAGAATGACGACGAGGCGCTCTATCCGACCGCCGGATTTCGACCGATCGCGCGGCGGCTTTATGCCGACACCGGCCTGACCCCGTCCGACATCGACGTCATCCAGCTATACGAGAATTTCAGCGCGCAAGGCGTCGCGTCGCTGATCGACCATGGGTTCTGTACGTACGAGAATGTTGCCGAGGTCGTGCGCTTCGAAAATCTGATCGCGCCGACGGGCAAGCTACCGGTCAACACCGGCGGCGGCAATTTCGCGCAGGGTTTCATCCACGGAATCGGCACGGCCTATGAGGCGGTGAAGCAATTGCGCGGCGAGTCCGCCAATCCCGTTCCCGATGCGAAACTATGCCTGCTTGCCGGCGGTCCGGGCGCGCCGACGGTCAGTTCGGCGATCTTCGGAAACGAAATTCCCTGACGCCACCGCCTCAAGGATGACGCGTCAGCTGTGGGCGGGGTTGAGCGACTTGCCCATCGTGCCCTGTGCCAGGCGCGCTCGTACCCCGGTCAGGAAGATGCGCAGCGATTCGACGAAAAGCTCTTCATCGTCAAAGGGGCTGTCCGCGATCGCCTTTGCCAGATTGGGATATTTGTCGGGGTCGACATGGGGCATCGGATCGACGCCCCGCGCGCGGGCCGCCGCCTCGAACAGCGCGGTGCCATAGGTCAGCCGCTCGATCGCCTCGATCACCACAAGCTGGATTTGGGTCGGGAAGGGTTCGTCGCGTGCCGCGCGGTCATAAGCGGCAAGCAGCATGTGCTTCGGGAAATAGCGCAGGATCAGCGGCGCCGCATTGGGATGCTTCAACAGCGCGCGGCGCGTCGAGACGCAGATGGCGACGATCCGCTCCTCATAGGATTCGTCGCCACTGTCCATCAGCGTGATGCGCACGAGCATGATGCGCGCGACCTCCTGAAGCAGTTCCGACTTGTCCTTGAAGTGATGATAGAGCGAAGGCGGGCGCACGCCGAGCTTCTTGGCGACGAGGCCCAGGCTCAGTTCCTCGAGCCCATGTTCGTCGATTACCTCAAGCGCGGCTTCGGCGGCATTGCTGCGCGAGATCAGCGGTTTGGAAGGTCGTGCCAAAAAACTATCCCCTGTTCGGGCCGCTCATGGCAGCAGCGAGCCGCATGCGCCAGCCTAAAAGGAATCGGTTTACGCATCAGCGCAGCATCAGCCCGCCATCGACCACCAGGCTTTGCCCGGTGATATACGAGGCCTCAGGCGAGGCGAGGAACAGCGCGGCGGCGGCGACTTCGCTCACGGTTCCGAAGCGCCGGAGCGGAATAGCGCGCAGCGTATTGCCCGCCTTGCGCTCGTCGGCGCGGACTTCGGAGGTCATCCGCGTCTCGATGAACCCCGGCGCAAGCAGGTTCACGCGCACGCCGTCGCGCGCCCACTGGTCGGCGACCGCGCGGGTGAACCCCAACAGCCCGGTCTTGCTCGCCGTATAGGCGGGCGCATAGCCGATCGCGATGAAGCTGGCGCACGACCCGACATTGACGATCGCGCCGCGGCGTTCCCGCAACACGGTATGGAACAGATAGCAAAGCTCGACAGCGGCATTCAGGTTGACCTCGATTACCCGGCCATAGCCCTCCATCGAATATTCATCGGCGTGCGACTGCCCCGCATTGTTGACGAGGATGTCGATCGGTCCGACGGCCTCGGCCAGTGCGGCGCGGTCCGCCGGTTGGTCGAGGCAGGCACGGATATAGGTAAAGCGCGAAAGATCGTCGTCATACTCGCCGGCATGGGCGCGCGTCCCGCTTATGATGACATCGGCGCCGCTGTCGGCGAAGGCTGCCGCTATGCCGAGACCGATGCCTTGGGTGCCGCCCGTGACGAGCACGCGCTGGCCCTGAAAGTCGAACCTGATCATCCCGCTCTCCCATATTATAAAACTATTGACGTTAGATAATGCGAAGCGCAGTCTTTTTGCAAGCAGGAGAGGATGAAAGATGGCGGATGGCTTGCAGCAGACCGTCTTTATCGCGCGTGACGGCGTGCGGCTGGTTGCGGATCGTGGTGGCAGCGCCGACGCACCTGCCGTGATTCTGCTCCATGGTGGCGGACAAACGCGCCATAGCTGGAGCCGCGCGGTCGAGCGGCTGCTGGCGGAGGGGTTTCAGGTCATCAACTATGATGCCCGCGGTCATGGCGAAAGCGACTGGTCGCCGGAGGGGGCCTATCAACTGACCGATCGCGCCGCCGATCTTGCGACGATCGTCGCGGATCTGGAGGTGCCTTACATCCTGGTCGGGGCGTCGCTGGGCGGCGCAACCGCGATCGTCGCGATCGATCGGGGGCTCCGGCCTGGCGGGTTGATACTCGTCGACATCGTTCCCGAACCCGACCCGCGCGGCGTCGATCGCATCGTATCCTTCATGCGCGGAAATCCCGACGGCTTTGCCACGGTCGAAGAGGCCGCCGCCGCAGTGGCGGCCTATAATCCCCAGCGCACGGCGCCACCCGACGGCAGCGGACTGATGAAGAACCTGCGCGAGAGGGAGGACGGCCGGCTCCGTTGGCATTGGGACCCGCGAATCATCGCCGATGCTCCCACACATCATCACCATGTCGTTCAGCAGGCCGCGGCGGCGCTGACGCACTTGCCCGATCTTCCCGTTCTGCTCGTCCGCGGGCTCGCCAGCGACGTTGTGAGCGAAGCCGGAGTCGCCGCGTTCCGCAGAGGCCTGCCGCGCCTCGAACTGCTCGATGTCGTGGGGGCAGGGCATATGGTTGCGGGCGACCGAAACGACGCCTTCAACGATGGCGTCGTCGCCTTTGCTCGCCGCAGCTTGCGCGGCAATGTTGCGATAAATTCAGATCAAGCCATTTAAAAATATAGATTTTATCTATCCCTCCAAAAACCTTACGGCATTAATTTTCTCGATTGACTTTAAATCTAATGAGCATAGGTTATTGCCCAAGGCCGCAGATGACGGCCTGCTTTTTGGAGAGGACCCGTCATGGACCGCAGTGCTTCGTTTCGCGCTATCCGCCACGCCTGCCTGGCGTCGATCATCGTAGCCGCAGGGGCGGCCGTTCCGGCTTATGCCCAGGCGCCGAAGGCCGACAGCGCGCCGATCGCCGATCAATCCGCAGACGTCCCGACCGAGGGTGAGATCATCGTCACCGCTCGCCGCCGCGACGAGCGCCTGATCGATGCGCCGGTCGCGATCACCGCGCTGGGCGGTGCCACGCTCGACAATTATGCGGTCACCGAATTCAGCGACATGGCTTCGCTCGTTCCCACGATGGTGGCAGGCAAGGCGGCTTCGGGTTCCTCCGCCAGCATCTTCCTGCGTGGTGTCGGTTCGACCGCGCTCAGTGCCGGTTTCGACCAGTCGGTCTCCTTTGTCGTCGACGGCATGCCGATGAGCCGCGGGCGCGAGATCAGCCTCAGCCAGTATGACGTTCAGCGTGTCGAAGTGCTGAAGGGACCGCAGGCGCTGTTCTTCGGCAAGAACGCGACCGGCGGCTTGATCGCGGTCACGACGAACAGCCCGAAGGATGTCTTCGAGGCCGGGTTCAAGGCGGGCTATGGTTTCGAGGCGAAGGAGAAATATGGCGAGGGCTATATCTCGGGTCCGCTTGCCGACACGTTGCGCGCGCGTCTGGCGTTCCGGGTGTCTGACAGCGAGGGTGCCTTCACCAACACCGCGGCCGACACCTATATCGATCCGCTGGGAATGCAGCGTCATAGGAACAGCAAGTATCGCGGCTATGGCCGCACCTACAGCGGTCGCGCCACCATCGAATGGGATGCGGCGCCGAACCTCAGCTTTCAGGTGAAGACCGGCTACACCGACCAGAAGGATGGAGGCCCGACCGACATTATCGAACGCATCTGCGGTGGCGGGCGGACGACTCCCTTCTCGCCCAATCCGTTCGGTGGGCCGGCGGGAATTCCGCCCAGCCCCAACGCCGATTGCAAGATCGACGGCCGGTCGGACAGTTCGACGATCCCGGCGGCAGTGGCCGCGGCCAATTATCGCTACGCCGGTGACGGCAGCATGTATTCGCGGCTGAAATCGGGTTTCGGTATTCTGACGGCGACGCTGACCAGCGACGTGTTCGACGTGACCTCGATCACCTCCTATTACCGGTTCAGGCAGACCGACCTCAACAATGTGTCGGGCGAAGCCTATCCTGCCACCTTCTCGCAGCTTGCCGATTATCGCCAGACGGCAGAGGAATTGCGCTTTCAGTCGAAGTGGGATGGCTCGGTCAACGTGCTGTTCGGGCTGTTCGCGTCGAGCAACAAGTTCATCTTCAACACCGACGCCTATATCTTCCCTGTGCCGATCAGCCCGGTGACCGACACCTATGTCACCTTCAAGCGCGACAATGGCTTTAGCGGCAGCTCGATGTCGGCGTTCGGCGAAGTGACCGCGAACCTGACGGACTCGATCGAACTCGCGGGCGGCGCGCGCTGGAGCTATGAATCGCGCGACAGCTATCAGGCGTCGCTGCCGGCGCATCTGGGCTTTGCCGGCGCCTTTCCCGCAGGGTTGCGTCTCGACGATCGCTATCGCGAATCCGACGTCTCGCCGCAGGTCACGCTGCGCTATAAGCCGTCGCGCGATTTGACCTTCTATGCTGCCTATAAGGAAGGCTTCAAATCGGGCGGCTTCAACATCTCGCAGACCCTGACCCCCGCGGCAACGGTGGCGGCGGGCCAGTTCGGCGCCGAGCGTGCGCGCGGCGGCGAAGTGGGCGCGCGTGCGATCCTGATGGGCGGTGCGTTGTCGCTCAACGCGACGGCCTATTATTACGATTATCTGGACCTGCAGGTTCAGAACTTCGATCCGGTGACGATCGGTCAGGTCGTCGCCAACGCCGGTACGCTGCGCGTCAAGGGGATCGAGGGGGATTTCAACTGGCGTTCGGGCGGCTTTTCGCTGCGCGGCGCAGCGGCCTATAACAACGCGTCGTACAAGGATTATATCGGGCAATGCTATGGCGGCCAGACCATCGCCGCCGGCTGTAATCTGCTTGCCGGACCGACGGGGGCCTTCACCAGCCAGGACTATGACGGCCGCACGCCGCCAAAGGCGCCGCGTTTCGCGGGGCGCATCGGCGCAAGCTATGAAATGCCGCTGACGGACTCGGGATGGACGATGCAATTGTCCAGCGACCTCAGCTATACGTCCAAATATAATTTCACCGACACGCTGCGTCCCGACGCCGTGCAGCCCAGCTATACGAAGATCGACGCCGCGCTGCGCGTTAACGGTCCCGACGATCGCTGGACGATCGGCCTGATCGGCCGCAACCTCACCAACAAGCTGGTGGTCACGGCGGCGAACGACATTCCCTTTGCCGGTGGTACGGGCACCGGGTCGGCGGGTCCGGGCGTACTCGCGGACATGTCGGCCTTTGTCGACAATCACCGCGAAATCTACCTCGAAGTAGGTTTCAAATTCTGATGCATCGCGACCGCGGTTCGTGAAACGGACCGTTCGCGTCGTTCCTCGGCCAGATCGTCCGGCACCCTGTAGCCGCCTTGCGGAAACAGGGTGCCGTCGGCCGACAGATGTGGGTCGCAGAAAGCTGCCGGCGAGGAATGTCTAGGCGAGCACGCCGGGCGTCCGCATCCTCCAGATGGAGGATAGGCTCGAATTTTGTGGGTCAGTTCGGGGTGGTCGATCCGATGCGGGCGAGCAGCGCGGCAAGGTCGGCCTGGCGCGAGCATCCGGTCTTTTCGAGCACGCGGCGGATCTGGCTTCGCACCGTACTGATCGCGACGTCGCCGTCGGTCGCGAGCGCCTCGGGCGTATCGCCGCGTGCGATGCCGCTTGCGATGCGTGCTTCGGCCGGCGTCAGGTCGAACAGCGATTTCATCAGTGTCGCCGACGGAACGCGATCGGATGCGACAGGAAGCAAGAGCAGCAGGGCGTAGCTGTCGCCGAACACGTCATGCGCGCCGCGTCGGACCGGCACGACGTGCGCGACCTGCTGCGGAATGCCGATATCGTCGCGCACGGCAAAGGACCTGACCCCCTCGTCCGATCCGGCGGCCAGGGCGGCCAGCGCATCGCCGAGCATCTGGTCGGCCTGGCGATCGGCAAGTCGAAGGCGACCCTGGGCGCCCCACAGGATGCGCGCGCCAAGCTCGTCCGCGAGCGGGCTGGCTTCCGCGACCTCGCCGTTCATGCGCAGCAGGAAGGCGGGAAGCTGGAGCGCGGTCAGCGCCTCGGCAGCGCCCTGTGCTCGCTTGTGCTGAAGGCGCGCGCTGACGAGCGCGCTCCGCGCGAGATGCGGGCGGAGCATGTTCAGCCGCGCGACGCTGTCGGCGTCGACCGGACCGTCGGAAAAGGCACGCTCGACGCTGAAGACGATATTGTCGCCGGTGGGGACTTGCACGCCCGTGCCCGCCGACCAGCCGAGCCCGCGCGGACGAAAGAAGTCGCGATAGACCGGGTCGGCCTCGATCTCCGCATCGCTCCAGAAATCATGTTCGACGAAGAAGGAGGGGGCCTCCTGGTTCATCAGGCAGAGTCGGCGGCTGCATTTGCCGAACCAGCCTTCCTCGACATAGGCGGCGAAGATATCCGAGACGCGTTCCGATGCGGTCCAGTTGAGCGCCTTGCGCGCCGAAAAGAGCAGGCCGCCCGCCGATCCCGTCAGCGCCGCCACCTCGCCGAGAACGGCCGGCCAAGCCTCCGGCACTACCGAGCATTCATAGATGCGGTCGACAAGATCCTCGTGCATTCGCGATCCCCCATATCAGCGAGCGGTCAGCCATATGCCATAAAAGCAAGCCACGCGGAACGATGGCGCGGGCTAAGCCGTCCTTCCGGGCGCATCCATTCGGCGAAGCAATTGCTATTGCCCATCCTTCTGATACCCCAGGCGAAGATCGGGGGGACACATGGTCGATGACGGCGCCGGCGAATGGAGAGCTATTCAGAAACTGTTCGATCAATTGGTCGACCTGTCGCCGGACGATCAGGAAAGACTATTGGCCCGATCGACCGAGCCGCCGACGGTCACCGCAAAGGCCATGGCGATGCTAAAGGCCCACCACTCCAACAGCATTCTCGACGGCACGAGCCCGTCCCTGGGTGGTGAAACAGGCGAGGGCGATTTCAGGTCGCTGCTGGCCGGCCAGGTCGTCGGGGACTTTACCATCGACCGCTATCTCGGGCGCGGCGGGATGGGCGAGGTCTATCTGGCCCGCCGATCCAACGCCGATTTTGTTCAACAGGTCGCGATCAAGCTGCTTCGCACCGAAGCCGCAGCGAAAAGCCAGCTCTTTGCGCGCGAGCGGCGTCTGCTCGCGAGCCTCAGTCACCCGCATATCGCGCGTCTTATCGACGGCGGGATGGCGGCCGACGGGCGGCCCTATATGGTCATGGATTATATCGATGGGCGGCCGATCGACGTCTGGGTTCGCGAGGAGCGCGCAGACCTTGCCACCCGATTGCGGTTGTTCCGGGATATTTGCGGGGCAGTGGCCTATGCGCACGCACATCTGGTGGTGCACCGCGACCTGAAGCCGTCGAACATCATGATCGACGGCGAAGGCTCGGTCAAACTGCTCGACTTCGGTATCGCGAAGCTGATCGACGGCGATCTCGGAGCAGCGGAGACGACGCAGCCGATGCTGACGCCCGACTACGCCGCACCGGAGCAATTGGGCGGCGAGCATGTCACCGTCGCGACCGATATCTATGCGTTGGGCGCGGTCCTGTTTCAGCTTTTGACAGGCGCGTCACCGTGGCAGCGCGACGGTAGCTCGGTGCCCATGATGGTGCGCCGTATCCTGCAAGAAGACCCCGAACTGCCAAGCCGGGTTGCAGCGCGCGAGGGCGCGCCGGTCCGGGCGCAGGCGGTTGCGGGCGACCTCGACGCGATCGTGCTGAAGGCGATGCGACGCGATCCGGCGCAACGTTATGCCAGCGTGCAGGACCTGGCCGATGATGTCGCGCGGCATCAGGCGCTGAAACCGGTGAAGGCCCGCGATGGGACGACGCGCTATCGCTTCGGCCGCTTCGTCCGACGCAACAGGCTGGCGGTGACCGCGGCCGGAGCGGCGGCAGCGGCGTTACTCGTCGGCGTGGGCGGGATCGTCTGGCAGTCGCACCAGACCGCGATTGAACGCGATCTGGCGCAGGACGCGGCGCGGCGTTCCGCATCGATCAACCAGATGTTGCAGATCATGCTGCGCGATACGGCGGAGTCCGACGTCGGCGACAGCGTGACCGTCAAGCAGATGCTGGACTCGACCGCCGAACGATTGGTCAACTCGGTCGACACCAGCGCGGATTCGGCGACTTTGGTGTCGACGCTCTTCGATCTCTATATCACGCTGGAGGACCCGGTCGGCGGCGATGCGCTGATCACCAAGGCGCTGGCCCGCGGAATCGGCAAGGGCGACCGCGTCGCGACGGCGCAACTAAAGGTCCGCGCGGCGGCCTCCGCGGCCTCGTTGGGAAAAACCGATGCGATGGCGCCCCTGATCGATGCCGCGGAACCCGTTTTTCGGACTGACCCCGTGCGGTTCCGTCGCGAGCTCGTCGATATCAATCTGACGCGGGCGCAGTTGTGGCGGCGCACGGGCCGGATCGAAGACGCCATCGCGCTGTTGAAAGGGACCTTGTCCGACGCCGACATCGCCTATGCAGACAATTATCGCGACCGCATGACGGTCTATAACAATCTTCTCGCCTATATGGTGGAAGCGAACCAGATCGATGCGATGCCGGAAATTTTCGCTCGGGCGGACAAGATTACCGCTGCGAACCGGCAGGGCGACAGCACGCTGGCTCTCGCCATGGAGCAGCTCAAGGGCGTGCGGTTCGTCAAGCTGGAGCAGCCCGAGCGCGCGGAGCCCATCCTGCAACGTGTCGTGGCGCGGCGCCGCGCCGTGTTCGGCCGCTCGGCTGGGCTGGCGGTCGATCTGTTCCATCTGGGCCGCGTGAAGGTCGCGCTGAAAAAATATAAGGAAGCCGGCCTTTTGCTGGCGGAGTCCTGGCCGATGGCGAGCGAGAAGCTGAGCCCTTCCGCGCAGCCGACGTTGATCATCGCGGGGACGCTGGTGGAGGCGCTTGCCGAACAGGGGGATATGGCTGGAGCCTTGGCGGTGCTCGGGAAGATCGATCCGATCCTGAAGGATATACCGGTCGGTCCGACGCACGGTATTGTCGAGCGCGCGCGCGCCATCACGCTTCTGAAGGTCGGACGGATTGCCGAAGCGAGAGCGGCGGCGGACCGGGCGGAAGCGATCTTCAAGGCGATGGGTCCGACCGGGGAATCCTATCTCAAGGCCTTCCCGGCGCTGCGCAAGCGGCTGGCCGGGTAGGGGCAGGCGGGCACTCTAAGCCGCCAGCATTTCGACATGGATCCAGGCGCGGGCCTGGACCCACCAGCGCCGTACGGTGCGATCCGAAACCCCCAGAACCTCTGCGGTTTCCTTTTCGTCGAGGCCGGCAAAGAAGCGGCAATCGACGACCTTCGCCAGATTGGCGTCGACATCGGCAAGCGCTTTCAGCGCGTCACCCAGCCGGACGATCTCCGCATCCTCGGGGACCGCGGCGGCCATCGAGTCCAGGCTTTGGGTGAAGCTGTACATCTGCGCGTCCCGTTTCGAGGCCATGCGCGCGCGCGCTGCGTCGATCAGGATGTGGCGGATCGCGGTTGCGGCACAGCCCAGGAAATGGGCCTCGCTTTCCCACCCTTCGCGGCGTTGCAATTTGACATAAGCCTCGTTGATCAAGGCGGTCGGTTGCAGCGTTTGCGGTCCGCCGGCACGAAAATGCTCGCGCCGCGCGATGACCCGCAGCTCGCCATAGAGCAGAGCCATCAGGTCATCGGCATTTCCTGAAAAATTCGATGCGGCGCTGGGATCCGGATCGATCGACTTTCTCCGCGCTTTCCGGCGACCACCCGCCGCATTCGCGGAATTTATGCGGCGGGGTCAGGGCTTTGGCAAGCGCGAAAGAAAGGCGTCGTTGTCTGGTAGTCGAGACCTCAGGCGCCCAGATCGCGGGCGAGCTTCGTCGCCTGCTCCTTTGACGACGGGCTGCTCGGCAGCGTGATGATCGCAAATTTGTCGTCGCCGATGAAGACGTTCATCGCGTCGATCTTGCCGATCCAGAACGCCGATTTGCCCAGGCCTGCGACCGCTTCGACGCTGCCGCCGAAAGCCTCGGCGGCTTGCTTGGAGGTATTGAGCGCCGTCGTCATCGCTTCGGGCGTGTTGTCGCCAATCGGCGACCAGCGGAGCATGACGGAGGCGCGGGTGCCGTCTTCCATGATATAGCTGCACTCCGATGTCGTCGCATCGCTGCCACCGCTGCTGACGTGGACGAGGCCCAGGCTGGCTTCGCTGACGGGCTTGCCGGCCGTCGCGGCCATCTTTGCCTTGTCGACGACCGAACAGGCGTCAGCGGCATTCCAGCCGGCGGGCGCGGCGGTGCCGCCGCCAGCCACGGCGTCTTCGCCCTGCTTTGCGGATTCCGTCGATCCGCCGCAGCCCGCCAGTGTCAGCGAAGCCGCGAGGCCGATAACAAATTTCGTCATCTTCATGTTCGTTGGTCCTTCATTCAGGGATATATTGGTCTCAGCCGCAGCTACCGGCGCGATTGCTGGTGCGGTCCGCGGCATAGAAATCGAAATAGCCCTCGCCGAGCGCGGGATCGGTGTTCCGGCCGATGCCGATCAGATCCTTGCCGTTGGCGCTGAGGCCAAAATAGGCGCGATGCTTGATCGGCGATCCGTCGAGGCCGACTTCGGTCATCGAGAGGATCATCGTCCGCCCCTTTATGACGCCTGTAACCTGGCCTTGGAGCAGTTCATAACAGCCCGTGACCTGGTTGCCCTGTTGCGTCAGGCTGATCTTGCCCCAGCCGCTGTGGCCCTGATAGGTGCCGGTCACGTTGGGCATTTTGGCCGTCGCCGTCAGTTGCCGCCCATAACCGTGAAAGCCGGTCAGCGCGGAATATTCGTCGCCCGTATAATTATCGACGACGGTCAATCGTACCCATCGGCCCACGGGCAGAAATTCGGGGTCGAAAGAAAAGCTCTGGTTGTTCTTGAGCCGTTTCAGGGTGACCGCTGCGACGGTTTCGAAGCCGCTGGTCGCGGAGGTGTCGGACACTTCGACCGTGACCGATCGGACCGCCTTGGCGTCGCGATTCAGCGGACCGGTGTCGAACGAGATACGGCTTAGTTCGGTGCGTTCCGGCAACTCCAGAACGAACACCGGGGAGGGGGAGGCCTGTCCCGTCCAGTCGGTCGCGACGAATCCGTCGATCAGGTTGAGCGGGCTGCTGTCCATCTGGCTGATCATCACGTCGTCGGGATATTCGACTATGCGCGCGCCTTCGGAAAAGGCGAACAGGTCGGGCTGCCCCTTACCCTGCGCGCCGGCCATGCCCGTGCCGGTGAGGAGCGCGGCTGCGCTGATGGCAAGAGCCAGGGATTTGCGAAATTTTGTCATGCAAAAATCCTTTCTGTCGATGATGTGGGTCGACGGGACATGCCGCCTATTGCGGGTCCTGTGTCTTGCGGGCGGTCGTCAGAATGTCCTGGACCAGGCCCAGGGGATCCGTGCCGGGCGATCCCGGCGCGCCGCCATGGCGGCCGGCCTTTCGGATTACCGTGCGGACAATCGTTTCGGCGTCCTGCACCCGTTGTGCGCCCTTGTTGCCCAGAACGCTGGTGGCAATGTCCGCGACGCTGCGGTCGCCGATCGATTGCGGGGAAGCAGTGCCATAGGCCGGCTCGGCCGCATATGGGTCGGCGGGGTCGGCTTCGGCATATGGGTCGGCATCCGCATACGGGTCGGCCTCTGCATCCGTCTGGTCATAGCCTTCGTCTGCCGGCAGTTCCCCAGGCTCTTCGGCGGCGAATTGGGCATGGGCCGGTGAGGCCGACAGGCTTGCGGCCGCTATCAGGGCAAGCGTAACGCAAAGCGATCGTCGCATGGTCTTTACTCCCTCAAACCAGTGGTTCCCGCCAAACGGGCCACCTTTTCCTTAAGACGGCAAAGCGCGTGGAAAGCGGACACGGCGCGCCGTTGCGCCGTGCGCTTTTTACCGGATCAGCTTGGGCTGCTTTCCCATCTTGGCTTGCTTTGCGGCCAGCGCGGCGGTCGCCATCGATTGCCGCAGCTTGGAATCGTCGACTTCCTTCTGGAATTTGGGGACGAATTCCTTGTTGACCTGTTGGTTGATCTTCATCGTGCCGAGGCTGGGTGTCGCATTCGCAATCTCTGCCGCGCGCGGCCCCATTTGCATCGTCAACGCGGTGATATTGTCAAAGCAGAGGCTGTCCTCGCACTGCTTCGTCCAGATCGCCTGCGCCAGAATGCCCATCGCATTCGACACGTCCTGCGACTTGCGCGCCTGCGCCTGGGCGACATAGGCGGCTGCCCGCTTGGCTGCTTCGACGTAGAAGGGATTCATCGCCTGGAGCAGCGTCTTCAGGTCGCCGCCCGGATTGTCGGCGTCCATCTTCTTCCCTTCGAAAACCGCCTTGTTGCGCGCCAACCTGACGCCGAACCGACAGGTGTCGTCGATGCATTTCGGAATCCACAGGGCCTCGAAATCCATGCCCCATTGTTCGACGCGGCCCAGGAACAGCGACTGGGCTCCGTTCGGCGTGAAGCGGAATTCCTGTGAGCAGACGGTTCCTTCGTGGCATTCGAACTTCAGCCCGTCCGACGGCACGGTGACGGCCAATTGGGGGAACCAGACCGGCCAGTCGACCTTTGCGCCCCATACCGCCAGGTCGATGAACAGCCGGGCGTTGAGGCCCGGGGTCAGCGTGAATTTGATCCCATATTGCGGATTGCCGATGTTGAATTCGGCCGCGCCGTTTTTCAGTGCGACCGGTACCGATGCGGTACCCGCAGGCAAAATGGTCGTCTTGTTGCCGGCGAATTTATCGGTCAGCGTCAGCGACAGCAGGGTCGAATCCATCCGGACGTCGACGGCCGGAAATACCTTCGCGCCAAGTACTCCAAAATTCCCGCTCCCCCCGAGCAGATCGAGCTGTTCGAGAATGAAGGGCGCCGACGGACCCGGTTTGCCGGGCTCTGGCGGCTTGAACTGGCCGTTGGTGAAGTCGCCTGGCAACAGCGTCGTGAGATCATAGTCGAGCAGGGGAATGTCGATCGGGCCAAGCTGTCCGACCAGCGGCAGCTTTGCGCCGACCCCGGCGTGGGCCGAGAAGCTGGCGACCAGTTCCTTGCCATCATACACGAGGTTGCCGGGCAGCTTCGTCGAGGCATAGTCCGCCGCGCTGCCGTTGATGGTCGCGACGTTTGCCGTCACCGTTCCGCTCTGCGCGCCGTCCTTCAGAGCGTAGTCGTACGTGCCGGTCAGCTGGATCGGGAAACGCAGCCCGAACTTATAGCCGAAGCCGGCGGATACCTTGGCGTAATAGCTTTCCTTGCACCCGAACAGGCACCATTTGATCGTGGTATAGACCCCTTGGCTCCACTCGAAATCGCGTCCCAGGGTGAAGCCAGCGAGATAGGTGTGGGTGCCGAGCGGATAGGATGCGCTGACATCCTCGACCTTGGGCGCGGGCGGCGGCGCGGGGGTTACCGGTTCTTGCGGCGGTGCGTTGGTGGGGACGTAGAAAACCTGTTCGATCAGATTGTCGCTGTTGTTGATAAGCTCGCCGGCAAGCGACGTGTCGTCGAGCGCCTCCAGCCGAGCGACTTCGGCATCGCCAACGGCCGATGCGAGTTCGGCGCGCATTCCCGGGTCCGCAAGTCGGGCGCGGAAATCTGCGACCCTTTTGTCGATATCCTGCCCGACCCGGTTGCGTTCTGCCTTGGCTTCGCTCAGCGCCTGCGCCCGTTTGACGGGATCGCGGACGTAACGGAGGCTGCCTGCCCGGGCGTAGCTGCTGTCGATGTCGGCGGCGGACGAGCGGGTAAAGCAGGATACGCCAGTTGCTGCGATCCGGGCGCGGTTTTCCGCCGTGGTACAAGCGCCGGGCTTGAAACTGTACGACAGGAAGTCGCGGACAACGACGCCTTTGCCGATCTCATAGGCCGTCAGCTTGCCGGGCCGCACATCGACCAGATCGGGCATCCGCCCCAGTCGATCGGCGACGTTGATCAGCGCCATCGGGTTGTCGAGCATCTTGCGAAAATCGAGCTGCGACTTGCCGACCTTGACCATGGGATTGGCGCGCAACTGCGCGCCCGAAATCTCGCGGGCGACGGGCAGAGTCCGGATCATGTCGTCGAATGCGCCGCGCCGCAGGGTCACGGATCCCGAGAGCGGGAGCGTCTGGCCCTCGGCTGGCGGGACGAGTTCGGTCGCCAGGACGTTGACCATCGATCCCGGGCGCGGGCGCACCGGGGTTTGTGGGCGGCGGTCCGACGGGACAATGACGGGCGGTTGCGCCGGGTCGCCGGCAGCATCTCCATCGGACGAGGTGACGACCGGCGGACGGCGACGGGCATCGCCGGGAGGGACATTGGTGATCACCGGCGGACGACGGCGGACATCGCCGACTCCCTCCGTCGAAGGAGTGGTGATCACGGGAGGGCGTCGCCGGACTTCGCCGGTCCCATCGGAAGCCGGGGTGGTAATGATGGGCGGGCGTCGCCGCACCTCTCCGGGAGCCGTATCCGCGGGCGTCGGCGTCGTGATCACCGGCGGCACGCGTCGCGGCCGTACCGGGCCGGTCGGCGGCGGCGCCGGCGGCGTTGTGACGACGGGCGGCACGCGGCGGATTTCCGAGTTGTCCGGAATGGAGGTCGATACGGTTGGCGGCGTCGTGATGACGGGTGGCCGCCGGCGCGGCGCGACCGTCGATTGTGTCGGACGCTGATCGCTATCCGTCGTGGGCGTCGTCGCCGGTACGCGCCGCACGGGCGGCGCAACGGGCACCGTCGCCGGGGTCGGCGACGTTACGATCGGCGCAACCCGGCGAATTTGCCGGGGGGCGGGCGAGGGTGTCGGCGCCGGGGCTTCTTCCGCCGCAGGCTCCGCCTCTTCGGCCGGCGGCGGGGGCGGGGTCACGATCCGCGGCGGGATACGCCGCGGAGGCGTCTGTGCCATGGTGGCGGTGGCGCCGCACAGCATGAACAGGCTGGCGAGTACCGTGCCGCAGCCCGCACGCAACAGAAGACGATTGTTCATCATGTCCCTCCCGGCTGGAGGACGCTGGTCCCCGCATCAGTGCCATGCGAAGGCATCGCCGACGGTCGCGGTGATTGCCTTGCGTAAGGGAAGACGGGACGGGCGGGCGAAAGCGGACATGCTTCGCACGGAAAATTTCATTGCAGCTCCGACCGCCGGATAAAATGGAGGAAGATGGAGGGGCCTCGTCGGTGGTCGTTCTACAGCGACGCGGCAGAGGCCAGTCGTGCGGGCGCGACACTGATCGGCGATCCGGGTGTCAGGCGATAATGCGCCGTGTAGCCGAAATGATCCGAAAGCATCTCGCCATTCCGGGCGCGACCGAACGGCACCGATATACGCTCGGCATTCAATCCGGCGAGCCGGGTCGACGCAAAAATCTGCCAATCTTTTGCGCGCGCGAAGCTTTCTTCCGCCGCTTTTGGGAAGCGTGCGAAATCGCCGTGGCAGCTGTGCATCGCATCCTGCATCGGACCAAGGCGGGTGTCTTTCCACCAACCCGACATCGCATTGGCGAGCCAATGTCTGCGCGGACCGCTTTTGCCGACATTGAAATCGCCGGCGAATATGATCGGGTCGCTGTGCCAGGGCATCCGCGCGAGGAAGCGGCCGGCGGCATCGAGCTGAAGGCGATAGGCATGGTTCGACCGGCTATCGGGAACGCCCGAACTGTGCCGTGAATTGAAGTGCGCCGTCGCGATGACGACCGGCGAAGCCGCGCCCGGCATTTCGACTTTCACAAGCAATACGCCCTTGTTCGCGAGGCAGTCGAAGCCCGCACAGGCGTAAGAAGGAAAGGCTGTGCGACGCACTCCGACGATCGGATGATCGGACAGGATGACCAGGCCGCTGTCGACAAGCTTTCCCGAACGTTCGCCCTTGAACCAGGAAGCCCCTGCGACGAACACCCGTTCCAGAGCGGAGGGGGTAACGGCGTTGACTTCGTCGACCGTCGGACCCGTTACGACATAAGGATAGCCGCTTTGTCGTCCGATAGCCTTCGCCGCGTTGGTGAAGGCCTCCTGCAGCACGACGACGTCGGGCTGGGTGCCGCTGCGACGCATCGTGCGGAGCCGCGCCGCGATACGGCCGAAATCAGCGTCGCGCCCTTGGGCCAGCGGCCATGGCAGGCCATGCACATTATACGTCATCACCGACAGCGGAGCCGTTGTCGGTGCCGCTTCCGCTGGCGCTGCGGCGATGAGGGCGGCTACGCCGATGCCGGTAATCACTCCGTCGAAAAGCCGCATGTTGAACCTCGTTTGACGACCGCTTCAGAAGGGGAGACGGCGCCAGGAAGAGAAATCCGCAGCAGTGCCTGCAGGTACTCGTCCTTCGATTTCATGATCGATCGCAGTGCACTTCGATTGCTCGGCCGAAGCGGCCTTGTTATGGCTGGAAGATGGATTCCTCCGGCCTTGAAAAGCTGTTTCTTGAGCACAGGCCGGCGCTCGCGCGCTTCCTGCGTGCGCGGTGCGGCGCCGACCTGGACGTCGAGGATATGCTTCAGGACCTGTGGCTCAAATTGAGCGACATCAGCGTCGATCCTGCCGATGCGCAGGCCTATTTCTATCGCATGGCGGACAATCTGGTGACCGATCGCCGCCGGTCGGCGCAGCGCCGGCTGAGGCGCGACGATGCGTGGAATGCTCATGCGATCGGCCCAGGCGAAGAATCGCCTGCGCCGTCGCCCGAGCGCGAAGCGATTGCGCGGAGCGATCTTGATCGCGTTGCGGCGCTGTTCGCCGAGCTTGGTGAGCGGACGACGGCAATTTTCCGAAGCTACCGCATCGATGGCGACCGGCAGGACGATATTGCCGCGGCGCATGGCATCAGTCGCAGCGCCGTGGAAAAGCACCTGCAAAAGGCGTATCGCGCTGTGTTGCAACTTCGTGACAGGCTCGATGCGGAAATCGGCGAGGCAGACCGTCTTACCGATGAAGGGGCAGAAGAACGGATATGACCGACGTGGCGACACGCGAAGAAGCAATCGGCTGGACGATCCGGCTGCGCTCCGCCGCGCCCGCCGATTGGGAAGCCTTTACCTCATGGCTGGAAGCCGATCCGGCACATGCGGCCGCCTATGACATGGTAACCCTGGCCGATGCGGAGATGGTGGACGCCGTTTCCGCGATACCTGCGGCACCCGAACCGGTCGCGGTTTCGACGGACGAGCCCGCGGTTGCGGCCAACGACAACGCGCCCGGCTTCTTTCGCCGTTATGGCGCGCTTGCTGCGGCGCTGCTTGTGTGCGTGATGGCATATCCGGCCTATCGAGTGCTGGTGCCGACCTATGTCGTCGAAACGGCGCTTGGTGAGACGCGGACCGTTACGCTTGATGACGGGAGCGTCATCAACCTCAATGGTGGCACGCGGCTGGTTCTTGATCGGCGCAATGCGCGCATTGCCAGCCTGGAGGCCGGTGAGGCGCGATTCCATGTCGTTCATGATCCGGCGAATCCGTTCGCCGTGACCGTCGGGGGAGCGGATGTCGTCGACGTCGGCACCATATTCAACATCACGCGCGAAGGCGCGCAGACCGAGGTCAGCGTCGCCGAAGGTGCGGTGATCTTCAATCCCAAGCGCGAGGCGGTGACGCTCCGCCCCGGCGACCGGCTCCGCGTCGAAGGGTCGGGGAAGCCGGCCGTCGTCCGCGTCGATCCCGGCGAAGTCGGCGGCTGGACCAGCGGGCGGCTTGATTATGCGGCCGTGCGGATCGGCGACATCGCACCCGACTTGACGCGTGCGTTGGGCGTGCAGGTCGCCGCCGATCCGGCGATTGCCGATCGGGCCTTTACGGGGACGATCATTGTCGATCGGCAGGATCGCGATGCGGTTGGCAAGGTCGCCGCGCTGATGGGCGTTTCCGCCAAACGCACCGAACAGGGATGGCGGCTTTCAGGTCAGTGATGTCTGCGACCATTCGCAACTGGACGGCGCTGGGCGCTGCTGTGGCGCTTATGCCTCAGATCGTCTCTGCGGCGGAAACGCAGCAATTCTCCGTGCCTGCCGGACGGTTGGACCAAGCGATTCTTCAGCTTGGGCGCCAAGGCGGCGTCAGTATCGCGCTTGCCGATCCGTCGCTGGGTTCGACCCGCGTCCGTGGTGTTTCGGGCCGGATGGACGCCGCGGCCGCCCTTCGCCGATTGCTCACGGGAACGGAGTTGACGGTGATCGCGATCGACGCGCGGTCCTATCGCATCGTCCGCCGTGCCCCTGCGCGTCCAAAGCCCGCTCCGACGCCTCCGCGCGCTGCAGCATCGCCGCGTTCCGTCGAGCCGGCCGCGCCGCCGGTCGAAATCGTCGTTACGGCAAGCAAGCGCGACACGCGCCTCGATGACTATCCGGGATCGGTGACGGTGATGACGCTCGACGAACGGCTGGGCGCAACGCCGGGGCAGCATGGCTCGAGCATGCTTATCGGCCAGCTTCCGGTGCTGAATTCGACGAATCTTGGTCCCGGCCGCAACAAGCTGTTCATCCGCGGAGTTGCCGACAGCAGCTTTACCGGCCCGACCCAGGCGACCGTGGGCCAGTATTTCGGTTACGCGCGCTTGAACTACAACGCGCCCGATCCCGACCTTGAGCTCTATGACATCGAAAAGGTCGAGGTACTCGAAGGGCCGCAAGGCACGCTTTATGGCGCGGGATCGCTCGGCGGCATCGTCCGTCTGTCGCCGCATGTGCCGGACAGCAACGACTGGAGCGGCAGCCTGCGCGGCGGGATCGCCTTTACCGATCATGGCGCGTCCAGCCGCGACGGTGCCGCGATGCTCAACATACCGATCGCCGCCGATATCGCGGGGTTACGGATCGTCGCTTATCAGAGCGTCGACGGCGGCTATATCGAGGATGTTCGTCGCAATCTTTCGAACATCAATCGCAGCAAGATTTCGGGCGGGCGGGCGGCGCTCCGTGTGACGCCCGGCGACGGATGGACGATCGATGCGGGGTGGGTCCGGCAGGACATACAGAGCCGCGACGGGCAATATGTCGAGGACGGCTTGCCCGATCTTTCGCAGGCGAGCGCGATCGCGCAGCCTTTCGACAATGATTATTCGCTGTTCTACGCCACCGTCGAAAAGAGCTGGGGCGGACTGATACTGCGTTCGACGGGATCGATCATCCACCATGACCTGTCGAGCCGGTTCGACGCGTCGGTCCTGGGTCCCGGCACTCCGATCGCCTTCGATCAGTCGATCGCGATCCGCCAGCACGCGAACGAAACGACATTGTCGCGCGAGGAGGCAAACGGCCACGGCTGGGTCGTGGGGATAAGCTATAATGACGGGAGCGACCGGGTCGCGCGCCGCCTGGGCGACCCGGACGATCCCGCCCCCTTGAGCGACGTGGTCGACGAACGCGCCGAATGGGCGGCGTTCGGCGAATGGAGCTTTGGCATTGCGCCGACGATCAGCGCAAGCCTGGGCGGGCGCTATTCGCGGACGCGTTTTGCGGGAGAGATCATCGATCCCGCGCATCCGTCGCCGCCCGAACCGCGGCGCACGCTCGATCATTTCGTGCCGCTGGCGGCGATAAGTTGGAAGCCGCAGAGCAACTGGCTTGTCTATGCCCGGTACCAGGAGGGATTTCGCCCCGGCGGCCTGGCGGTCAGCGGGATCAACGCGGTGACGCGTTTCGATTCCGACACCATCTCGACATTCGAGGTCGGCACGCGCTTCGGCCAAGCGGGGCTCGACCCGTTCAGCGTCTCGCTGGCCGCATCCCATGCACGATGGGAATTGATCCAGGCCGATCTGGTCGATGCACAAGGATTTCCCTATGCCGACAATATCGGCAACGGCGGCATCTGGAGCCTCAGCGGGACGGCAAGCTGGCGGCCCGCGCCCGCGCTGCAGATCGATGCCTCGGCCTTTTTCAACCGCAGTCGCCTGACGCAACCCGCCGCCGGTTACGAACGCGCGGAGGACAACGACCTTCCGAACATCGCCCAATGGGGAGCAAGGCTGGGCATCGGCTGGAGCAGCACGATCGGCCCGCGCGAACGGATCATTGTGCGCGGTAACGCGCGCTATTTCGGCCCCTCCTATCTGGGCGTTGGCAATCTGCTCGACATCGAACAGGGGCAATATATCGACACCGCGGTCGACATCAGGATCGAACGCGACGCCATCGGCCTATCGATCGGTCTCACGAATCTGTTCAACGCCGATCAGAACCGCTTTTCCTATGGCAATCCCTTCACCGTGATGCGCGGTCTGCAGGAGACGCCGCTTCGCCCGCGGACGATCAGGATCGGCCTTGATGCAATCTTTTGACGCCAACGCAGCTCATATCGGGCGCCGGCCGTTCGGGCGCCGCAGGCCGTGCGCAGTTGCGCGATCCCCATACCAGCCAGCGATACAGCAGGGTCATCAGGGAGTGGTTACGCATGCCGACCTCCTCGCTTGAAGGCAGAAAGCTGCTGGCGTCGATACACGACGTCGGCCCCCGGTTTGCCGATGAAGTCGATCGTCTGCTCGATCGTCTGTCGCGCCATTTGGGCGGGCCACGGCTTGCGATGCTGGTCGTGCCCGATCACTGGAACGAGGCGCCGCTGTCGCGCGATCCCGCATTTCAGCGCCGCCTGCGCGACTGGGCAGCGGATGGCGTCGAGATGTTCGTTCACGGCTGGTCCCATCGTGACGACATGCGTCACGCCGGGGCGATCGACGGCTTTCGCGCACGCCACATGACGGCGGGGGAGGGCGAGTTCCTCGGCCTTGGCCATGCCGAGGCGCTTGCGCGCATGACGGCGGCCAAGAAACTGGTCGAAGATGTGACGGGTACACCCGCAACGGGCTTCATCGCACCGGCCTGGCTCTATGGGACTGGGGCATTGTCCGCATTGAGCGAGGCCGGCTTTGCGATGGCCGAGGATCATATGAAGGTCTGGGACCCGCGTTCGGGCGCCATTCTGTCGCGCGGCCCGGTCATTACCTGGGCCAGCCGAAGCCGGGCGCGGATCGCGAGTTCGATCGGTTTCGCGGCGCTGGCCCGGCATGCGCTGAAGCCGCTCCGCCACGTTCGCGTCGCGGTGCATCCGGGCGATGCCGGTGTGCCCTCGCTCCTCGCCAGCATCGATGCGACGCTCGCCGCGCTGATGCACGGGCGGACGGTGGGTCGCTATGCCGGGCTGCACCCTCATGCCGCGACGCGCCGTGTCATGGGCAACAGCGATTCATAATGGGCGAGAAGGTCGTCGATATGGTCGTGATCCGACCGCACGCCGGCGGCGGCAATGCGCGCGGCCGCCGCGACGGCTGCCCGATCGCGCGCGCAGAAACGCAGGATAGCCGCGGCGGCTGACGCAGCGTCGCAGGCCGCATAGGTTTCGGCATAGGCGGGTTGCGCGATCTCGGCACAGCCGCCCTCGTCGGGGACGATCAACGGCAGGCCCGACGCCAGCGCTTCCGACGCCACCAGGCCGAAGGTTTCGCCTTCGCATCCGTGGATCAGCGCGTCGCAGCTCGCCATCAATGTCGCCAGTTGCGGCCGGTCGTAGATTGGCTGGAACATGCGGATATGCGGATTGCCGCCGACCTGCTTGCGCAGCGCGGCGCTCGCCGGTCCCTTGCCGATCAGGATCAGGCCGACGGGTTCGCGCGCGGCGGCCGCCTGCACCGCGTCGATCACCATGTCCCATCGCTTTTCGCCATGGTGCCGCCCGATGCCGAGCAGCAGGGTGGCGCTTTCCGGAAGGTCGCATTGCGCCAGCAGGTCGGCGCGCAGGCTGGCGTCGCGCAGGGTCGGTGAAAAGGCGGCGCGATCTATGCCCAGCGCGACGCAATGCGCCGGACCGATGTGGCGGTCGCTTAGCCGCTTGCCCAGCGAATCGCCGCAGACCACCAGACTGTCGAACAGCGGCATCGCGCGGCGCAGATAACGATTGAACCATTCGAAGGCCGCGTCGATCTTTTCGCGCGAGGCGATTCGTCCGAACCAGCGCTGTGGATAGGATACGACCGGGTCGCTGTGCAGGAAAAAGACCTTCGCGGCGTCGCCGGCCCATTTTCCGACGATCCACGCGGGGCGCCAGGGCGAAGAGGCTTCGACGACGTCGGGGTGCAACCGGTCGAGCCAGGCATGGATCGGCGCCGCATCCCAGAACATGCGGTAATTGGCGTCGAACGGCAGCGGCGGCGCCTTGACCCAGATGATCCGGCCGCCGGTCGCGCGCACTTCCTCGCGATCCTCGGCGCCGGGCGCGAGGACGGTCAGTTCGTGGCCGGCTTCGGCAAGCAACTGCATCTTGCGGTCGACATAGGAGCGGATGCCGCCGCCCGTGGGGGAATAGAATTCGCAGACGTCGACGATCCGCATCGCCTCAATCCTTCTTGACCGGCGAAAAGCCCAGGCCGTGGAAATAATTCATCATCACGTGCATTTCCGTGACGCCGTTGCCCAGCGTCACCGCGGCCTTCGCCGATTTGGGTTTGCTCCACCCCAATTTGGGATTGCCGGGAAAGCCGACGCCGTCGGATGAAAAGCTGAACTTGTGCTTGCCGTCGCGGTCGTGGATCATCGCGAAGCTGTAGCGGCCAGGCCGCGGCGCCCGGATGCACACCGCGACCGGACCGGCGGCGGGGGCCGCAAATTCGATGCGGCGGAAGTCCTTGCCCGCTTTCTGAAGGACGAAATCATCCTCCAGAAAATCCTTGTCGTTGCTCGGGAACAGCTCGACCCGGATGCGTCCCTTGCGGTCCTTGAGCCCGTCGAGCCAGACGAGCAGCGCCGGCGTTGTCGAACCCGCGGCGCAGGCGGGCGCGTCGCCATAGACCGCGGCGCGTGCGGACGGCACCATCGCGGCTGAAGCCAGCATGGCGGCGGCGAGGGCAGGGAAGCGGGTCATGCGGCCGCTCCCTTGCGCAGCGGCAGCCAGGTCAGTGCAAAGACGATGACGTGGCAGAGCAGGGTCAGCGCGACTGTCAGTGCCACGAGCCGCGTCACCGCGGCGTCGTTGCCGACCAGAAAGACCGCCAGATTGGCAAAGACGATGTCCTTGTTGGG
>JAFKLT010000059.1 GCA_017309275.1 Sphingomonadales bacterium
GGGCGCCGGGTCGCATCCCGCCGAGGCTCCCGCACCTCATCCTGCCCGGCGTTTAGTGTATGTCCGGATCACAGTGCCGATGGCCAAGAGAAAAGGATGGCATCATGAGTGACCAGTTGCGGCTCGATATTCCGCTTCTCCTCCCCGAAGTCGCCGATACCGCCGACCGCTGTGTCGCGCGCCTGATGGGCGAACTCGAAGGACGCGAAGGCGTCGACAAGGTCCATGTGGTCCGCTCAAGCGATGGTTCGCCGCCGCAGCTCTGCATCCATTACCGTCCGGATATTCTCCCGCTCGAACGCGTGCGGCAGCTCGCGCGCAGCGCCGGTGCCGAGCTCACTGACCAATATCAGCATCTCTTCTGGGACGACCTCGAAGGCGTCGGCCACGCCCGGCGCGCGCGGACGATCGGACTTAAGCTTCGCGAAATGCCGGGCGTGATCGAGGCCGAAGTCGGGGCCGCCGGCACGCTGCGCGCCGAGTTCCAGCGCTCGGAGACCTCCATCGAAACGATCAGAAAGACACTGTCGGATATGGGCGTCACACAGAAATCGACTGCCGTCGCCGCGGCTACCCCGGCACAACCCCCGCACCAACATGGCGATGATGGCCATGACCATGGACCGGATCATGCGCATGGGCCTGATCACAAACATGGCCACACGGGCGAGGACAGCCACGACCATGGCCATGATCATGGCGGCATTTTCGGCGAGCGGACCGAGCTGATCTTCGCGTTGCTGTGCGGTCTCGTGCTCGGCATCGGCTTTGCCATCGAGAAGCTGGCTGCGGCGCCGGAGTGGGTACCGCTCGCATTCTACATTGCCGCTTATGGTTTCGGCGGCTGGTTTACGGTCCGCGAGGCGATCGAGAATCTGAAGCTCAAGCGCTTCGAGATCGACACGCTGATGCTCGTCGCCGCTGCGGGCGCCGCAGCGCTCGGTGCGTGGGCCGAAGGCGCGCTGCTCCTTTTCCTCTTCAGCCTCGGTCATGCGCTCGAACATTATGCTATGGGCCGGGCCAAGCGCGCGATCGAGGCGCTCGCCGAGCTGGCGCCGCAGACCGCGATCGTGAAGGGGGCCGACGGCAGCACCCGCGAAGTGTCGGTCGAGCTTCTGCAGATCGGCGACACCGTGGTGGTCAAGCCCAACGAGCGGCTGCCCGCCGACGGCTTCGTCATCGTCGGACGCTCGGCGGTCAATCAGGCTCCGGTGACGGGCGAGAGCGTTCCGGTCGACAAGGAGCCGGTACCCGATCGCGCCGCTGCCGCCGCGAAGCCCGATGTGCTCGAGGCGAAATATCGCGTCTTCGCAGGCACGATCAACGGTCATGGCGCGATCGAGATCGCTGTGACGCGCCTCGCTGCCGATACCACGCTCGCCAAGGTCGTGAAGATGGTGAGCGAGGCGGAGACGCAGAAATCGCCAACCCAGCGCTTCACCGACAAGTTCGAGCGGATTTTCGTGCCGAGCGTGCTCGCGCTGGTGTTCGTCCTGCTCTTCGCCTGGGTCGTCGTCGACGAGCCTTTCCGCGACAGCTTCTATCGGGCGATGGCGGTCCTCGTCGCGGCAAGCCCGTGCGCGCTCGCCATTGCGACGCCGAGCGCCGTCCTGTCCGGCGTTGCGCGTGCGGCGCGCGGCGGCGTGCTGGTCAAAGGCGGCGGCCCGCTCGAAAATCTCGGCTCGCTGACTGCGCTCGCTTTCGACAAGACGGGCACGCTCACCGAGGGCAAGCCGCGCATCACCGATGTTCTGCCGGCAAGCGGCGTGCCGAAGGAGGAACTGCTGCGCATCGCGGTGGCCGTCGAACGGCTGAGCGACCATCCCCTTGCCGCTGCGATCGCGCGCGATGGCGAGGCCATGCTGACATCGGCGCGCGTACCGATCGCGGACGACCTCAACAGCCTGACGGGGCGCGGCGTCACGGCGAAGGTCGAGGGCGAGACCGTTCTGATCGGCAGGGCCGAAATGTTCGGTGCCGACGGCATCGCACCGATCGGGGGCGAAGTGGCGGCGGCGATCGCAGGCCTCCGCGAACAGGGCCGCACGACGATGGTGGTCCGCATGGGCGACCGCGATCTTGGCGCGATCGGCCTGATGGACACGCCGCGCGAAGCGGCGCGCACCGCGATCGCCAAACTCCGCGAACTCGGCATCGGCCGGATGATCATGATTTCGGGCGACCACCAGAAGGTCGCGGAATCGATTGCCGCAGAAGTCGGGATCGACGAGGCCTGGGGCGACCTTATGCCCGACCAGAAAGTCGATGCCATTCGCGACCTCAAGGCGCAGCAGCCGGTCGCCATGGTCGGCGACGGCGTCAATGACGCACCGGCGATGGCGAGCGCCACCGTCGGGATCGCGATGGGCGCCGCAGGGTCCGATGTCGCCCTCGAAACCGCCGACGTCGCGCTGATGGCCGATGACCTCGCTCATCTGCCGTTCGCGATCGGGCTCAGCCGCCAGACGCGCCGCATCATCCGCCAGAATCTGGTGGTCAGCCTCGGCGTCGTCGTGGTCCTCGTGCCGGCGACGATCTTCGGGCTCGGAATTGGTGCGGCGGTCGCGGCGCACGAAGGCTCGACCCTCGTCGTCGTCGCCAACGCGCTTCGCCTGCTCGCCTATCGCGATCGCAGCATGGGCTGAGGGCGCGCAGTCGCGGCGCGATCGAACCGGAAGGGGGAGAGAGGATGAACTTCAAGAATATCTCGGCCTGGTCCATCCGGAACCCGATCCCGCCGCTCGTCATGTTCTTCGGTCTGACGGTGGCGGGCATCGTCTCCTTCCTCATGATGGGGGTCCAGAGCGATCCCGACATCGATTTTCCGGGCGCCATCGTCATCATCGCCCAGCCGGGCGCCGCGCCGACCGAACTCGAAACGCAGGTCACGCAGCGCGTCGAGGCGGCGGTGCGGACGATCGAGGGGATCGACGAGCTCAATTCGACGGTTACCGAAGGCCAGTCTCAGACCTTCGTCCAGTTCGCGATCGGCACACCGATCGACCGGGCGGTGACCGATATCCGCGACAAGATCACCCAGATCCGCAGCAACCTGCCGAACGGCATCCTCGAACCGCAGGTCATCCGCCTGTCGACCTCGGGCAACACGCTTGCCTATTGGTCGGCCTCGGCCACCGACATGACGCTCGAGGAATTGAGCTGGTATGTCGATAATGTCGTCGCGAAGCGGCTGATCGCGGTCCCCGGTATGGGCGACGCCTACCGACGGGGCGGCGTCAGCCGCGAAATCCGGGTCATCCTCAACCCCGAGCGCATGCGTGCCTATGGTCTCACCGCCGCCGCGGTGAACACCCAGCTCGTCCAGCTCAACGTCAATGCGGCCGGCGGCCGGATGGAGGTCGCAGGCTCCGAGCAGGCGGTCCGCATCCTCGGCAACGCCAGCAGCGCCAACGCCCTCGGCGAGACGCTGATCTCGGTCGGAACGAACCGGACCGTGCGCCTCGCCGATATCGCCGAGGTCAAGGATCTCTACGCCGAGCAGCGCTCGGTCTCGAAGCAGGACGGGCGGCAGGTGCTGACCTTTGGGTTCGAGCGCGCCAAGGGCGCCTCGGATGTCACCGTTTACGACGCGGCGGTCGAGGAGCTGCGCAAGCTCGAGAAGGAGAATCCCAAGGTCAAATTCACCGAGCTGTTCAGCGATATCGAATATACCAAGGGCCAATATCATTCGGCGATCAATGCGATGGTCGAAGGCGCGATCCTCGCGGTCGTCGTCGTCTTCCTTTTCTTGCGCGACTGGCGGGCGACGCTGATCTCGGCGCTTGCCATCCCGCTGTCGGCGGTACCGACCTTCCTGTTCATGGACCTCATGGGCTTCTCGCTCAACATGATGACCTTGCTCGCGCTTAGCCTCGTTGCCGGCGTGTTGGTCGACGATGCGATCGTCGAGATCGAGAATATCGTGCGCCACATGCGGATGGGCAAATCGGCCTATCAGGCCTCGATCGACGCCGCCGACGAGATCGGCCTCGCGGTGCTCGCCACGACGATGACGATCGTCGCGGTGTTTCTGCCGGTCGGGCTGATGCCGGGCGTCGCCGGGCAATATTTCAAGAATTTCGGGCTGACGGTCGTGGCCGCGGTGCTGATGAGCCTCGCGGTCGCGCGCATGATCACGCCCATGCTCGCTGCCTATTTTCTCTCTGCGCAGGGCCCGCAAAAGCATGGCGAGGGCCCGCTGATCGACACCTATATGCGCATCTTGCGCTGGAGCCTCGATACCAGCGGGGCCGCTGCCGCGCGTGCGCGCGGCGGGCGCTGGAAATGGCTCGGCTATTTAAAGGACCATCGCATCTGGGTGGTCGGCATCGGCGTGCTGGCGCTGTTCGCGACCATCTTCAGCTTCTCGCTGCTTCCCATGACCTTCCAGCCGTCGATCGATTCCGATACGAGCCGCGTCGCCATCCAGCTCGCACCGGGTGCGACGCTCGAACAGACCGAGGCGGTGGCCGACGAAGTGACCGATCTCATGAAGCGCGATCCGCTCGTCGAATCCGCCTTGTCGCGGATCGATGTCGGCACGGCGACGGTCTATCTGAAACTGCGCAAGGACCGTGAGCTCACCTCCACCGAGTTCGAAAAGGACCGCGCGCCGCGGCTGGCGCAGGTTCCCGATGCCCGCATCAACTTCCAATCGCAGCATGGCGGTGGCGGCGGGAGCAGCCGTGACATCTCGATCACGCTAGGCAGCGACGACCCGAAGAAGCTCGAAGATATCGGCAACCGGCTGCTTGCCGAAATGGCCCGTGTGAAGGAGATTCGCTCGCCGCGTGTCGAAGGCAATCTCCAAAGGCCCGAGATCGTCATTCGCCCGCGCTTCGCGCTCGCGGCGCAGCTCGGCGTCACCACCCAGGCGCTCAGCCAGTCGATCCGCGTCGCGACGCTTGGCGAGATCGACCAGAACAGCGCCAAATTCTCGCTGTCCGACCGGCAGATACCGGTGCGCGTCGCGCTAGCGGAAGCCGCGCGCGAGCGGCTCGATACACTGCGCAACATGCCGGTTCCGACCCGGAACGGGGGAACGGTGCCGCTTTCTGTCGTCGCAGAGATTGGCTTCGGCGCCGGCCCCACCCAGATCAATCGGACCAACCAGGTGCGCCAGCTCACCATAGGGGCCGACCTTGCTCCGGGTCTCGTGACCGGTCAGGCGATGGAGAAAGTCGAGGCGTTGCCGGCGCTGAAGACGTTACCCGCCGGGGTCGCCCGGCTGGTGCTCGGGAGTGCCAAATGGCAGGCCGAGATGCTGCGCAACTTCGCGATCGCGGTCGTTTCGGGGATATTCCTCGTGCTGGCGGTCCTGATCCTGCTCTATCGCAAGATCATCCCACCCTTCGTCAACATGGGCTCGCTTCTGCTCGCCCCCCTCGGCGGGGCGATCGCGTTGCTGCTGACGGGCTATCCGCTCTCGCTTCCCGTGTTCATCGGCGTGCTGATGCTGCTCGGTATCGTCGGCAAGAACAGCATCTTGCTGGTCGATTTCGCGATCGAGGAAATGGCGTCCGGGGTGCCGCGCGACGAGGCGATCGTCGACGCCGGACACAAGCGCGCGCAGCCGATCCTGATGACCACGGTCGCGATGGTCGCGGGCATGATCCCGACCGCGCTATCACTGACCGGCGACGGCGCATGGCGCGCGCCGATGGCGGTCACGGTGATCGGCGGGCTTATCCTTTCGACGATGCTGACGCTGCTGATCGTGCCGGCGTCCTTCAGCCTTGCGGCGGGCTTCGAACGCAGGATGGCACCGCGCCTGCGCCGCTGGTTCACCACGGGCGGCGCGCATGCCGACCCATCGCCTGCGGGCGTCACCGACATCGGCGCGGGGCAAAGCCCGGCGGCCGATCGATAGAGGAGTGAAGCTGATGGAGTTCGAGCGGGAGCATGACCTCCCCTATAGTGCGGAACAAATATGGGCGGTCCTCGGCGATTTCGACAATCACCGGATCTGGAACCCTTATGTCCGGATCGAGCGGCTTGCCGAGGACCCGGTCGCGATCCGCTATTCGATGCGCATGGATCCGCAAAAGCCCAAGTTTCTTGAAGTTTCCGCGGCGGTGCTCTCCGCGCGCCCCGGGGAAGAGCTGATACTCGACGTAAAGCCGAGCTTCATCCTCCAGTTTGAGGAAAGCTATATCCTGACGCCGACGGCAAGCGGGACGAAGTTCGTTCACCGCTATCGCTGCCGCGGGCCTTTTGCCTGGCTCCCGCTTCCCGGCCTCCGCACCAGCTTTCAAAGAATGCTCGCCTCGATCGACGGCATCCTGCTCAGCTACCTGAAGTCCAAATACAGCAAGCCGCAATCGCCGCCGCGACGGCCCAAGTCCAAGTTCAAAGGTGGTCGGCGATGACGAGCTTTCCGCTGCTGGCACCGCACAAATGGCGTCCGCTCGGCGTAGCTTGGGCAATTGCCTTCCTGTCGAGCCTAGCCGTCCTCTTCGTCGGCGAGGTCATGGGCCAAGTGCCGTGTGATCTCTGTTGGTTCCAGCGCGCCTTCATGTTCCCGCTCTCGATCATTCTCGGCATCGCAGCGTTCAAGTCGGACCGCGCCGTTGTTCCTTATGGACTGGCGCTGGCGGCCGGCGGTGCTCTCGTCGCATTCTATCACAGCTTGCTCTATGTCGGCGTCATTCCGGCTCCGATCGTCCCCTGCACCGGCGGCCCGTCATGCTCGGGAGAGAGCATGGCAGTCGGAGGCGTGCCGCTGCCCCTCCTGTCGCTGGCCGCCTTCGCGCTCATCCTGACCCTCTTGCTCAACTTCCAAAGGAGACTGAAATCATGAACCGTCGAATCGGAGTGATGGCCACGCTTGCCCTGTCGGCGCTCGCCTTTACCGGTGGCGCGATGCTCTACAGCGGGAGCGCCGAGGGCGAACCCACCAAGAAGGTCGTGGCGGGACCCGTCGACAGCCTCATTCGCCCGCACTCGCCGATCATTGGGCCGAAAAATGCCCCGGTCACGATCGTCGAATTCTTCGACCCGTCGTGCGAGGCCTGCCGTGCCTTCTATCCGACAGTCAAGGGTATCGTCGCCAAATATCCCAAGGATGTGCGTCTCGTGATGCGCTACCTGCCGCTGCACCCCGGTTCGGCCGAGGCGATCGTGATCCTCGAAGCCGCGCGTGTCCAGGGCAAGCTCGAGCCGGTGACGGCGGCGCTGCTTGAGGCGCAGCCCGACTGGCACGACGGCAAGATGGACGGCGCCTGGGCCGCGGCCGAGAAGGCCGGCCTCAATGTCGCGAAGGCGCGCGCGATGCCAACCGCCGATGCGATGGCGTGGATGGAGCAGGACATTGCCGACGCGCGCGCGGTCGGCGTCAAGGGCACCCCGACCTTCTTCGTCAATGGCGAGATGCTCGTCCAACCCAGCCCCGAACAGGTCGAGGCCCGAGTCCAGGCCGCGGTAGCGGCAAAGGGCAAATAAGACCCGCACCCGTCCCGCTTCGTCCACGCGGGACGGGTGCCTAGCATCCGTCGCGATGCTGCCTCACTCGCCATCGGCCCGTCGCATGGAGATGCCGGGTCACCGTCGAATCGGGGAAGAAAGAGCTAATATTCACAGCGCATTCAACGACGAAGGGGGAGTTTGAACGCCACGCAAAGGAGAGACTGACATGCGAAAACTGATGACGATCGCGGCCGCGATGCTCGCCTTCGCGCTCCCCGGAACGGCGCTTGCCCAGCACCATGGCGATCGCGGCGGATATAGCCGCGGCCATGATGCGCCGCGGGGCCATGATCGCGACTATCGTTCCAACCGGCACGACCGGCCCTATTATGGCAATGACCGGGGCTATCGCGGTTACGACCCCTATTATCGCGGAAACGACCGCCGCTATGAACGCCGGGACCGCTACGAGCGGCGCTACCAGAAGCGCCGGATGCACCACCACCACCGTGGGCGTCACTGGCGCGGTTAGCGGAATCCGCGCGCTGGGCGAGAGGCTACCGCCTCGCCCGGTAGATTGAGATCGAGCCGGTCGGTGTCGGGATGACCTTCACTTCCTCGACAGCCTCGAAACCCGCGGCTGTAAGGATTTCCGGGACGCAGCCCTTCGCGTTGGGTTCGGTATATTCGAACCCGTCGAGCAGCTGGATCTGTCGAAAAAGCATGCGCATCAGCAGCGAGCGCTGCTCGCCATAATCGGCTATGAAGAGAGTCCCGCCGGGCCTCAGGAGCCTGAACATCTGCGCGGCAATCGCCTTCTTCACGTCCATTGGGCACTGGTGGAGAACGAGGCTCGATACGATCTTGTCGCATTGCCGGAGTGCGTCGATGCCGTCCAGCTCGTCCCCCATGGCCTCGAACCATTGGATCTCGGCTTCGGCAACCTTAGCCTTGGCGCGTGCGATTTCCAGTACGGCGGGATCGGGATCGACCCCGAGGACCATGCTCTCCGGCGCCGCCTGCTTAAGGGCGATTGCAAACGTCCCCGTGCCGCACCCGATATCGACGATCCGCTCGCCCGGCTGCGGTTCGGCGAAGCACAGCAAGTCGCTTCGCCATCTTTTCTCTCTGGTCATGAGGGCTATGGCGGCATCATAGCGGTCGAGCGATCCGCTCTTGCCGAGTGCCGGGACGAAGTCTCTGTGTGCGTCTGACATGACGCCCCTCTACTAGGTGCCGTCACGCACCGGCTTGAACGGAGAGGCTATGGTTCGATGAAAAGGTCGCTTGCCCGAATACCGAACATGACCTTGATCGTGCGGGCGAAATGCGCGCTGTCGCTGAACCCCGCCATATGTGCGGCCTCGGTCGCGCTGCGGCGCCTTCCCAAAACGTCGAAGGCGATGATCAAGCGTCGCCAGAGCACAAATCGCTGGAAAGGCATGCCGATCTCGGCGGCAAAGAGATGCCGGAATCGGCCGAGCGAAAGGCGGCTCTCCTCCGCCACATCCGCGAGCCGGACAGAGCCCGTGGGGATCAGGCGGTCAATCGAGGCGGCGGCGCGGGTGATGCGCGGATCGAGCGGGGGGCGGGCGCCTCGCGTGAGCCAGTTTTTCCAGAATGACTGCTGTCCCGGCATCGCGACATGAATCGGATCGGAGCAAATCAGCCGGTTTTTCAGTTCTACCGGCGGACCGAAGCCCACTGTCGGCTCGACGAACCATAGTTCGGCTGCGGGCGCGGGAAGCAGCCGGTGTGCGGCATCGGGTTCGATGAGCAAGCAGCGCCCCGAAAGGCGCGCACCAACGGCGTCGACCACCGTGAGCGGCTCGGAACAAAACACTGCTTGCGCTGCAAAATGGCGGTGCGCGGCGGCATCGCCAACCGAACCCGACCAGAGAGCATGATAGTCGCCGAGGCTAAGTCGGCCGTTCCAGTTGGACGTGTCGGGCATCGGGTTTCGATAGCAGGCCTAACTCGTGTGCGTAACGGGCGCCGGGTAATCTCTCTGGCTCGGAGGCTCTTTTCGGGGGCCCCAGCACAGCCTGGGAGGAGCGCGCCGACCCCGTGATAATTACCCTCATCGACCGGGCGCTGTCTCGATCCGGCGATGCTGCCGACTGTTGTAACGATAGCCGATCCAGAGGACTGCAAGCGCGAGAAGCTGGAGCAACAACGGTTCGAGCGAAGGAAATATTCCCATCGCCGGGAAGCGAGGAAAATGGGCGAGCGGTGTGATGCCGAGGAGGCCGGCTTCCTGTAGCGCGCCCGCGCCCTTGCCGGCCAGGACAACTGCCAGAATCGCGATCAGTACAGAGCTGTAAGCGAAAAATTTTCCGATCGGCAGGACCCGGCTGTAACGAAGCATAACCCATGCGATTGCTGCGAGGATCACCAGCGCAGTTCCGGCTCCGGCGGCGATCGCGCCGCTACTGCCTTGCGTCGCCAGCGCGGTGAAAAACAGGATGGTCTCAAAGACCTCCCGGTAGACCACGAGGAATGCGAGCCCAAACAGAAACCAGGCCGAGCGGCGCGAAAGCGCCTTGCCCATTGCGTCACGAATATAGCGCTGCCAGCTATTGGCATGCGACTTGCCATGCATCCAGATGCCGACCCAGACCAGAACCACGGCGGCGAAGAGCGAGCCAAATCCCTCGGTCAGCTCCCTGTTCGCGCCGCTGACAGAGATTGCATAGGTTGCGACGGCCCAGGTCGCGCCGCCGGCGACCAACGCTGCGATCCAGCCGCCATGGACATAGGACAGAACTTCGGGCCGCTCGGCCTTCCGCAAGAAAGCGATCATCGCCACCACGATGAGCAGAGCTTCGAGCCCCTCGCGCAGCAATATGGTCAGCGCCCCGACAAAGGTTGATGCATCGCTCGCTGCATCGGGGGATAGCGCGGCCTCGGCATCGGCGAACAGGGCTTCGACCGTGGAGGCCTTGCCCGCAACCACGTCGACCGGCAAACCGCGCGCGATGGACACGCGATAGTCGGCCATCGCGGATTCTATCCGCGCCATCAGCGCAGAATCGCGCGTCGTCAGAATCGGCTCGACAGGTTCAAAACCGTCGAGATAGGCAGAGAGCGCGAGGCGCTCTGCTTCGTCTCGTTCTCCCTTGCGGTACGCGGCGACGCTTTGCACCAATTTGTCGCGTGCAACCGCAAGCTTTGCGGGCGACGCCGCGCTCAATGCCTTGGGGTTGGATCGCAAATAGGCCGTCAATGCGTCGGCCTGCTTCGTTCCGAGCGTGCGGCCAAGTGCTTCGGGGCTGAGACTTGTGAAGGCCTGCAGGTCTGGAACCAGCTTGCGAGCGGACGGAGTCTGGTCCCAGATTTGTTGGCCGGTCGAAACATCGCGAAAGGCAAAGCCGCCGGCATAGGCAGCGACCGCCCACCGGTCGTCTGAGGGCAGCTGGGCAAAACTCGGCATGGACGTACCCTCGAGCCCTTGGCCTATGACCTGATAGAGTGCGAACAGGCTGCGTTTGCGAGCGCGACCGATATCGGTGAAATCAATGGGTGCGGGATCGAGGCCCTTCGCCTGAGGTCCCTTGCCATCGCCGCGCGAGCCGTGACAGCTGGCGCAATTTTCCAGAAACACCTGGGCCCCACGCAGCGGATCGGGGGCTTTGCGCGGGGCGAGGGGCACCGGATAGGCTGCGAGCAGGTCCGCTGCGAGTCCGCGCGCGTTGCCGGCCACTTTCCCGGGGTCGGACTTCGATGCGATCGCCGCTTCGAGTTTCCCCGCTTCGGCGACAAGGCCAGCCCGTGCGGGTGACGCCGGGAGGGTCGCGATGCCTTTGCGCACGGTGGCCGAAAACTCGGTCATCTCGGCATATTCAACCGTGCTCGCCACTTCGCCGTTCGCGACGGCGCCGCCATAATCGACGGCGAGATAATCCAGCAGGCGCCAGATGGTCTGGACTTCGTCGGCAGCGCTGCGCGCCTCTGCCGTCTGCACGGTGAAGCCGCCGATGGTGGCCAGCAGGATCAGCAGGAAGCGAAAGCGGCGAGCGGTCTGCATCGGTCCTATTGTCCGGCCACAGTCGATAACTCTCGCAACTCGACACGAGCGCTGCGCAGAATCTCATAAGCCGAATGCAGGAAGAGCGCGGCGATGATGGCTGCAACCGCGAGGTCAGGCCAGGCCTGGCCGGTCCATGCGACGAGGCCAGCCGCGATGATCACCGCCACATTGGCGACCGCATCATTGCGGCTGAACAGCCATACCGCGCGGACATTGGCGTCGCCTTCGCGAAACCGCGAGAGGACTGCGGCCGAGGTGAGATTGACGAGCAGCGCAACGATGCCGATGCCGCCCATCAGTTCGGCTTCGGGCGGAACAGCGGTCAGCGCGCGCCATAGCGCGACCCCGATCACGCCGAGCCCGAGTGTCAGAAGAAACAGCCCTTGCGCAAAGGCGATGCGGGTCCGTGCCAGTGCTGTCCAGCCGATCGCCACCAGCCCCGCGAGCGTGATCGTGCCGTCGCCGATGAAGTCGAGCGAGTCGGCCTTCAGCGCCTGGCTGTTCGCGATAAAGCCGCCAACGATTTCGATCGCGCCGAACCCCAGATTGAGAAGCACGACAATCCACAAGGCGCGACGATAGGCTGGATCCTTTTCCGCGCGAACCGGGTCGCCCGTGCAGCCGCAGCCATCGCCACTTTCAGAACCTGCTGTCATCGCGTCTTCATCCCCGTGCCGCTGTCATGGCGTTCCATTTCACGCCTTCAACTCTGGACTGGGTCGCCCTATACAACCTCCAGTCACTGGAGGATCAAGAGATTTATGGCCAAGAGGCTCGCGATCGGCGACCTTGCCCGGCAGACCGGCACCAAGGTCAACACGATCCGCTTTTACGAGGATATCGGGCTCTTGCCCGAGGCGCTGCGCACCGCCTCAGGCCGGCGCAGCTATGAAGCGTCCGACGTTCGCCGCCTCGCCTTCATTCGCCACGGTCGGCAGCTGGGTTTTTCGATCCCCGAAATCCGTTCGCTGCTTGCGCTTTCGGACCAGCCCGACCGCGATTGCGGCGAGGCGGCGGCGATTGCTCGCGCGCATCTTGCCGATATCGGCATTCGCATCGCGCGGCTTGAAACCTTGCGGTCGGCCCTCACCGAGGTTGCGACCTCCTGCGAGGGCGGCCGGGCTGCGGAATGCCGGGTGATAGAGGCGATCGCGGGCACCGAACTGGCCGGGACAGGAATATGACCACGGGGGTTTCGCATGACGGTGGCGATGGCGTCCCAGCTTGGCGGTTCGCTGCGCCCCCTTCCGAGGCTTGCCGATCATGAAAGCCGACGCGCACGTTACTCGCGGTCCGGTCCGTGCATTTGCCGCCGGTGGCGTGATCGGCGTGCTCGGCGGGCTCATCGGCCTCGGTGGCGCGGAGTTCCGGCTACCGCTGCTTGTCGGGTTGTTCCGCTTTCCGCCGCTAGAGGCGATTATCCTGAACAAGGCGATGAGCCTAATCGTTGTGGCGACAGCGCTTATCTTTCGCAGCGGCACGATATCCTTCTCCGAGATCGGCGCTCACTGGCCGATCATCGTCAATCTTCTGACCGGCAGCATCGTGGGTGCCTGGTTCGGTGCTGGCTGGGCAACCCGGATCAGCGCGGGGGCGCTGCACCGGATTATCGGCATACTCCTTGTGCTGATTGCGCTGATTCTGGCTTTCGGTCACGACCTGACCGGGGGACACCCCATTTTTGGGGACGCCATGTTGCGCATTGCGGCCGGCGTCATCGCGGGCTTCGCGATCGGTATCGTCGCCTCCTTGCTCGGCGTCGCCGGGGGCGAGCTGTTGATCCCGACGCTGATCCTGTTGTTCGGGCTCGACGTGAAGCTTGCAGGCAGCCTGTCGCTTGCGATCAGCTTGCCGACGATGATTACGGGATTCGCACGCTACAGCCGCGACCGAAGTTTCTCGGTTATCGGCAGCCATCGCAATTTTGTGCTGATTATGGCGCTTGGTTCGATCGCCGGCGGCATGATCGGCGGGCTGCTGCTTGGCATTGTGCCGGAAAGGGTGCTGCTGCCGATGCTGGCGGCGATATTGATCCTGTCCGCGATGAAGATGCTGATGGCGAAGCCGCACTAGGGTCCAGGCGGCGGCCCCCACACTCGGACAGCGCCAGCCGTCATCGCCCCGGATGGAATGCGGGCGCCGGGATCGACCGACGCCCGCCACGACGGCGCTGCTGCTTTACGGCGCCTTGTCGAGCTTGGTGATCGTTCCGGCCTTGCCGTCCCAGTCGAGCTCGAACGCGACCTTGTCGCCGACCTTGATATCTTTCAGCAGCTCAGGTTTTGCCGCGAAGCCCATGGTCATCGGCGGCCAATCGAGCTCGGCGATCGCGCCATGATCGAGCGTGACCTGTCCTTTCACGTTATCGATCGCGGTCACAGTTGCCGTACCCTTGCCATGCTTGGTTTCGGCAGGCGCCACCATGGCGCCGCTGTCGTCGGCCATGGCAGCCTTTTCTTCGGTCTTCGGCGCTTCGGCTTGCTCGCCGCAGCCGGAAAGTGCCGCGCTCAGCGCAAGGCCGAGTGCGAGGGTCGTCAGTTTCTTCATGTCTTTTCTCCTTCGGGTTGAATGGGTTTTGCCGCGCGCCTGCGCATCAGCAGATAGGCGGCGGGAATGATCAGCATCGACAGCAGCGGCGCGGTGAGCATGCCGCCGATCATTGGCGCGGCGATCCGGCTCATGACTTCCGAGCCGGTGCCGGTCCCGACGAGGATCGGGAACAGGCCCGCGAGGATCACCGCGACCGTCATCGCCTTCGGCCGGACGCGGAGCAGCGCGCCCTCGCGAACCGCGGCCAGTACGTCACCATCGCTGCGATCGGCGAGCGCATGCTTGAGGTAGATGAGCATGACGACCCCGAACTCGGCGGCAACGCCCGCGAGCGCGATGAACCCGACCGCGCTCGCGACCGACTGGTTGTAGCCGAGCAGATAGAGGAGCCAGAGCCCGCCGGTGAGCGCGAAGGGCAGGGTCGCCATGATGAGCAGGGCCTCGTCCCAGCGGCGGAAGGTGAGGTAGAGCAGGACGAAGATGATCGCGAGCGTGACCGGCACGACGACCTTCATCCGCTCGGTCGCCCGGACGAGGAACTCGAACTGTCCGGTGAAAGAGACGCTGACGCCGGGGGGCAGCTCGACTTCGCGCGCGATGGCCTGCTGGATGTCCTGCACGAGGCCCTGCAGGTCGCGGCCGCGGCTGTCGACATAGATGAAGGTGACGGGCCGGGCATTCTCGCTGCGCAGCATCGGCGGGCCGTCGCTGACCTTGACGCTTGCCACGGTCCCCAGCGTGATCTGCTGGCGCGATGGCGTCAGGATCGGGAGGCTCGCGAGGTCACCGATGCTGTCGCGCAGCTCGCGCGGATAGCGGACGCTGATCGGGTAGCGCGCGAGCCCTTCGACCGTCTGACCAATCGTCTCGCCGCCGATCGCGCCCGAGACGATCGCCTGCACGTCGGCGACGTTGAGGCCGTAGCGCGCCGCCGCGGCGCGATCGATGTCGACATCGATATAGCGCCCGCCGGCCAGTCGCTCGGCCAGCGCCGACGCCACGCCGGGTACAGTCTTGACCACCGCTTCGATGCGCTTGGCGGTGCGGTCGATCCCGGCAAGGTCGGAGCCTGCGACCTTGATGCCGATCGGGCTCTTGATCCCGGTCGCGAGCATGTCGATGCGGTTGCGGATCGGCGGAATCCAGAAATTGGCGAGCCCGGGGACGCGGACGCGCGCATCCAGTTCCTCGATCAATTTCTCCTCGGTCATTCCGGGGCGCCACTGGTCCTTCGGCTTGAAACGGATCGTCGTCTCGAACATCTCGAGCGGCGCGGGATCGGTCGCGCTGTCGGCGCGGCCCGCCTTGCCGAACACGGTCTCGACTTCGGGCATAGTCTTGATCAGCCGGTCGGTCTGCTGGAGCAGGCTCGATGCCTTGGCCGCCGAAATGCCGGGCAGCGCCGAGGGCATGTAGAGGAGGTCGCCTTCGTGCATCTGCGGCATGAACTCGCCGCCGATCTGGGTCATCGGCCACAGGCTGGTGGCGAAGACAAGACCAGCGATCACCAGTGCCTTTTTCGGCCGTTCGAGCACCCAGTCGAGCGCCGGGCGATAGACGCGGGTGAGCCAGCGGTTGACCGGATTACTCTGTTCGGCGGGGATCTTTCCGCGGATCAACCAACCCATCAGCACCGGGATCAGAGTGATCGAAAGGATTGCGGCGGCCGCCATCGCATAGGTTTTGGTGAAGGCAAGCGGCGCGAAGAGCCGCCCTTCCTGGCCTTCGAGCGTGAAGATGGGGATGAAGGAGAAGGTGATGATGAGGAGGCTGAGGAAGAGCGCGGGGCCGACTTCGGCGGCGGCGTCGGTGATCACGCGCCAGCGCTCGGCGCCCTTCAATTCCTCGCCCGGATGGTCGCGCTCCCAATGTTCGAGATGCTTGTGGGCATTTTCGATCATCACCACCGCCGCGTCGACCATCGCGCCGACCGCGATCGCGATGCCCCCCAGGGACAGGATATTGGCGTTGAGCCCCTGCAGCCGCATCACGATGAAGGCGATGAGGATACCGAGCGGCAGGGTCAGGATCGCGACCAGCGCCGAGCGCGCGTGCCAGAGGAAGAGCGCGCAGACGAGCCCGACGATGATGAACTCTTCGACGAGCTTCGACGTCAGATTGTCGACCGCGCGGTCGATCAGCCCCGAGCGGTCATAGGTGGTGACGATCTCGACCCCGGGGGGCAGGCTGCGCTTGAGCTCGGCGAGCTTGGTGCGCACCCCCTCGATGACCTCGCGGGCATTCTTGCCTTCGCGCATCACGATCACGCCGCCCGCGACCTCTCCCTCGCCATTGAGTTCGGCGATGCCGCGCCGTGTGTCGGGACCCATCTGGACCGTCGCGACATCGCCGACCGTCACCGGAATCCCGCCACCCGCGGTGCGGATCGGGACGCTGCGGAAGTCGTCGAGCGACTTCAGATAGCCGCTCGCGCGGACGATATATTCGGCCTCCGCAAGTTCGATGCTCCCGCCGCCGCTTTCCTGATTGGCGCGCTTGAGGGCGTCAGACACTTCGGCTGCGGTCACGCCGAAGGCGGCAAGCTTCTGCGGATCGACGATGATCTGATACTGGCGCACCATGCCGCCGATGCTCGCGACCTCGGCGACGCCTGGAACCGACTTGAGCTCGAAGCGGAGGAACCAGTCCTGGAGACTGCGGAGCTCGGCCAGATCGTGGCGGCCGCTCTTGTCGACGAGCGCATATTCATAGATCCAGCCGACCCCGGTCGCGTCGGGCCCGAGGCTCGCTTGCGCGCCCTCGGGGAGACGGCTCTGCACCTGGCTCAGATATTCGAGCACGCGGCTGCGCGCCCAATAGGGATCGGTGCCGTCGTCGAAGAGCACATAGACGAAGCTGTCGCCGACGAAGCTGTAGCCGCGCACGACGCGCGCGCCGGGCACCGAGAGCATTGTCGTCGTGATCGGATAGGTGACCTGATCCTCGACGATCCGCGGCGCCTGACCCGCATAGGTGGTGCGGATGATGACCTGGACGTCGGAGAGATCGGGCAGGGCATCGACCGGCGTCGTGCGCACCGCGGCGATCCCGAGCAGGGTCAGGATCAGCGCCGCCGCGACGACGAGCCCGCGCGCCGCGACCGAAGCGCGAATGATCTTCGCGATCATTGCGCGGGCTCCAGCGGACGGACGGTGAGGCCGGTCAGGCTCGCCTCGGAATCGAGCAGGAACTGGCCCGACGCGACGACCTTTTCGCCGGGAGCGAGCCCCTGCAATATCTCGGTCTTGCCACCACCTTCGCGTCCAGTGATCACTTCGGCGGGATGGTAGCGCCCGTCGCCCTTCTCGAGCATCACGATGCTGCGCGTGCCGGTGCGGATCACCGCTTCGCTCGGCACCAGCAGCGCCGGTTTGGCATCGCCCCCGAGCGCCACCACCGCGAACATGCCGGGGCGGAGACGCCCGCCGCGATTGGCGAGTTCGACGCGCACCGTCAGCGTCCGGCTGTCGGCCGATGCAGTGGGCAGGATCGCAATGATCCTGCCGGTGAATGCTTCGCCGGGAAAGGCGGTGAGCGTCGCGGTCGCGCGCTGGCCGACCTGTACGAGTCCCGCCTGCGCTTCGGGGAGCGCGGCGTTGAGCCACACCGTGCCGAGCCCCGAGATTTCGGCGAGCGTCTGCCCCGCGGCAAGCGTCACGCCCGCACGCGCGCCCAGCGTCTGGACTACGCCGCCGATCGGCGCGCGGACGGTCATCCGGCCGCCGGTGCGTCCGGTCCGGTCGACTTCGACAATCACGCCTTCGGGCATGCCCATCAACCGCAGCCGCTGCCGCGCCGCCGCAGTGAGGTCGGGACGTCCGAGTTTCTTGACGCTCAGATATTCGGTCTGCGCGCCGCCCCATTCGGGCAATTGCAGGTCGGCGATCGGCGTGCCGGCGCCGATGACGTCGCCGGGCGCGAGGCGATAGACGCGCTCGACGAATCCGCCCGAGCGCGCCTGGACGATCGTGACGTCGCGCTGGTTGAAATCGATGCTGCCGTTGACGTCGAAGGTCGCCGCGAGGCTGCCCATTTCGGCCACGACCACCCTTATGCCGAGGCTCTGCCGCGCGGCAGGATCGACCGACACGCCCGGTGCCGCGCCGCTGCCCTCGTCGGCATATTTGGGCTCGAGCTGCATGTCCATGAAGGGCGACTTGCCGGGCTTGTCGAATTTCTGGTTCGGGAACATCGGATCATAATAATAGAGGATCTTGCGCCCGCCGCTGCCTGCCGCTTCGCTTGGCGCATCGCTCTGACCGCTCTGTCCCAGCCAGTAACCGCTGCCGCCCGCGATCAGCACCGCGGCCAATATTCCGGCGCGCCAACGCGCCGCTGATGTTGCATCGGTCATCGACCTGCCTCCCCATAAATAGTGTTGATCCGGATCGCGTCGCGCGCGACCTCGGCTTCGCGAGCGAGCGCATCGACTTCGGCCTCGGCGAGCGCGAGTGTCGACAGGAGTGCGGTCCCGAGATCGAGCTTTCCGGCGGCGTAGCTGGCGAGATCGAGCTCGGCGCGCTTCTTCGCGAGCGGCACGAGCCGCGTGCGCGCATTGGCGAGTTGTTCATGATGCATGCGGTGATCGGCGAGATCGGCGTCGAGCCCCGCCGCGATGTCGCGCTTGGCGGCCTCACGGTCGAGCCGGGCGCGCGTCGCCTCGCTGGCGCGCGCGGCGATCTTGGGATCCTGCCGCCTTTTCGAGAAGAAGGGCAGATCTACGGTGACGCCAACCGTGACGAGGTCGCCAAAATTGGGCTCGCGCCGCCCATAGGCCGCGTTGACGCTCCAGTCGGGGCGCTTGTCTGCGCGGGCGAGACCGGTCTCGGCATCGGCGGCGAGGGCGCGGGCATCGAGCGCGCGCAGCCTTGGCAGGGCGTCGATTCCGGAGCGCAATCCTTGCTCGTCGATCATTTGCGGCGGCAAGTCTCCCAGCGTGTCGGCGGCTGCGTCGCCGGTAAAGCGCGCGAGCTGCGCGCGGGCGCGGGCAATCTCGGCGGCGAGTGCGCTGCGGCGATCATTGATCGCGGCGCGAAGCTGATCGGGTTCAAGCGCCTGTGCCGGGCGCGCAGCGCCGCTGGCCAGCCGCGCGGTCACCGTCGCTTGAAGGTCTTCAAGACCAGAATCGAGCAGGTCGAGTTCCTTGAGACGCTTCTTGGCGTAGTAAAGGTCGACCCAGGCAAGCGCGGTCGCGAGCCTGATATCCTGCGCGGTGACCGCCTCGTCGGCGCGGGCGATTCCGATGTCGGCCTGCGCACGCGTTGCGCGCGCGCGGCGCTTGGCGGGGTTCGGGAACTCCTGGCTGACGCCGACGACCTGCATCGTGAAGTCGTCGCGATTGAACCGGCCCGCGTCGGGCCCGGTCACCGGGAAATCCTGCAGGACGATATTGAGTTTCGGGTCGGGCAGCCGGTCGGCGGCGATCGCCGCCGATTGGGCAGCATCGATGCCGGCTTCGCGACCCTGCAATTCGGGCGCCTCTGATGCCGCGCGGTCGAGCGCCGTATCGAGCGTCATCGGCTCGGCATGTAGCGCCGCGGGCGTCGGGATAAGCAAAACTGCCGCAAGATATATGCGCATATGTCCCCCTCTTTCGAGTCAGGCGGAAATGTCCCCCGGCACGTCGGCCGGGGGACGGAAGCCGTCAGCCCTTGGAGGGCGACATGCGATGTCCGGGCATGTCGTGCATGCAGCCCGCTGCGTCGGTCTTCATCATGGTGCAGTCGCAGGCCGCCATATTCATTGATGCGTCTTTGACCCACACGCGAACGCGCGGGTTGATATTGGACTTGTTCGGTCCCGGCACCTGGCGGGTCTGCCATTCATAATGACCGCCGCTCGCGTCCTGCGCGGACACGGGAGCGGCAAGGGTTGCGGCCGCGAGCGCGGCAACGACAAAAATCGTCTTCATGGTGAAATTCCTCGGTTGAAAAGCTGGGAGACACGCGCCGGGGAGACCGGCGCGCATCGCGCGTTTCAGCCGCGGAATAGAGGCGGTTCGGGCTCGGGACCGACGATTCGGCCCGTCAAGCGAACGGCAGGCCGCGCGTCTACCGGCGCCGGCCGATAGGCGGCCGCCTCCAGCGAGGCGGCGGGCGCCGCGACCGCCAGCGGCAGCGCGCAGCCCATCTTGGCGATGCAATCGAGGGTCAGGCCCTTGCAGGGTGCGCTATCTTGGGACTTGTCGATTCCCATCATCTCGGCGCATTCGTCGCTCATCGCCGCGGTAGTCGTGGTTGCGGCTGCCGGGATCGCCGGCGCGGAGGCGAACGCGGCTTCCTGTGCCAGGAGGCCGAGGACGGCTCCGACAAGAAGCAGGAAGGTGAGCCAGCGTTTCACGGTAAAAGCATGATCCTTGTCAAACTTGGCGTCAATTCGAAACTGGAGGAAGATCCCGCCGACCTGTTCGCCGGCGGTCCCCTCACGGTTACACCGGGCCCGGTTAATTATGGCCCATCGTCATGGCAGCGGGCGCGAGCAGCATCCACAGCGCCATGGCGATCATCATCAGATTCTCGGTCAGCGATATGAAGCCCAGCGGCACATTGCTGTCGCCGCCGACGCAGGCGCATTTAAGTTCGCGCTTGTCGATATAGACCGCCTTGAAGACAGAGACGGCGCCGATGCTCCCTATGAAGAGCGCGACCGGGATCGAAATCCAGCTCAGCGCGCCGGAAATCATCAGGATGCCCGCGAGCGCCTCGGCGAACGGATAGATGGTGGCGTAGGGCACCCACCGCTTGGCGAGCAGGTCATAGTTCAGGAACATGCTCGAGAAGCTCTCGATGTCGCGGAGCTTGAGGAAGGCAAGCAACGCCATGCTGAACCCGATAAACCATTCGGCGGCACGGATTGTGAAGGGCGTGCCCGACACCGCTTGGCTGGCGGCCAGCGCCATCAGCGCGGTGATAGAGAAGAGCGCGATGACGGGCTTATAGGTAAGCGCCTTAGGATCGCGGACTTTCAGACCGAGATGGCGCCTCAGATCGTCAAGACCGCCGATCCGCTCGCCTTCGATGAAGGTCTGCGGCGTCGTCGCGACGCCATGTTTCGCCTTGAATGCGTCGGTTTCCTCGCGGGTCGTCAGCCAGACATCCTCGACGTCATAGCCGCGGCTGCGCAACAGATGCAGCGCCTTCAGGCCATAGGGGCAGATATGCTGCTCCATCACCATGCGATAGATGGTCGCCCGCGGCTTGCCCGAAACCGCCGCACCAGTGTGCGCTGGCGCGCTTTCGTTCGCGCGCTGAACCTGCATATTCATCGATTCGCCTTTCTTGATTCCCGATCGCTTCCCGCTATATAGGCTCCGTACCATAGTACGGAGTCAAGGCCTTGCGTGACATGACCATCGGCCAGCTTGCCCGGCAGGGCGGCGTCAATGTCGAGACGATCCGCTATTACCAACGCCGCGGCCTGTTGCCCGTTCCGCCTCAGTCGGCCAGCGCCCCGTCGGAAGGCCGAGTCCGGCGTTACGACGAGGCGGTTCTGCGCCGTCTGCGCTTCATCAAATCGGCACAGGCAGCGGGATTTACGCTCACCGAGATCGCCGAACTGCTCGAACTCGACGCGTCGAGCGATCGCGCGCGAGCGCGCGAACTGGCCGACGCGCGCATCGCGGCGATCGAAAAGACGATCGCCGAACTCGATGTGGCGCGGCGCGCGCTCATGGGCCTGTCGCGCCAATGCGCTGCCGCCGACACGCTCCACTGCCCGATCATAGCGGCGTTCGAGCAGATCTAGCCCGACTGGTCTTGGGGGCGGATGGTGCTGACGGCCCGTCTCACCTCCCTCAAACTGGTGTCAATCGGTCGCAAATGGTTCCAGCATCCCGGCTACAAGCGATGGGATGGTAACTCCGGCTGCGACATCGAGCTGAAGGCTAGCGCGGATCGCAGCCGCAGTGTCTCGCCGCTGCCGCGTCCGGAGTTGCGACGGCCGTCCGAAGTGCCTGGGTCAGGCGCCATCGAATCTCCGCGGCTAGGACCGGCATCAGAGCGAACAAATAGGCTTCCACGGGGAAGACCTGACCATAGGGTCAAGCGAGCGATTGCGTCACGTGCACGGCGCCGACCAAGGCTCCGACGAGGGGCAGAAGCGAAAAGCGCCGCTTCTGGATGAAGGTAGGAGCCTTTGGGCGTTCCGGATCAACTTCATCCTGGCGATCTGAACAAATCGGGGAGCCCAATTCCGATGGTTTTACGTCGCCCGAACCATTTTTGAGGGATGAGTCGTTCTGGTGCGTAATCAATGTCAGTAGGGGATGTTGGGTGCTTGAACCCGGAAGCCGTAAGCAGCGGTTTCCGGGCATGCATGTTTTTGTCCTCGACTTCCCCGAAACTCATTTGGGCTGCGCGAAAGGGCAGTTCTTCGAAACAGGGGAAGCATAATGAACAAATTATACTGTTATTCGTCGACGAAGCGCGCAATGCAGCGAAGCTCGATGGCGGCGATTGCGGTGGCGGTCGCGTTTCCCGCGCAGGCTCAGGAAGCCCAGTCGGACGGCCTCGCCGAGATCATCGTAACGGCGGAGAAGCGCGAGGAAAATCTGCAGTCCGTTCCCGTCTCGGTGACAGCGATGACCGGCGAGGCGCTTACGGCAACGGGCATATCAAACGTCGAAGACCTCCAATTTTTTGTGCCGGGCGTGTCGATCACCAACGATTCCATGGCGATCATCAATATTCGTGGAATTGGCACCTCGGCGTTCGGCGTTGCGACCGACCCCAGCACGACAGTCCATTATGACGGCGTCTACATCTCGCGCCCGACCACAAGCTATCAGGATTTGTTCGACGTCGAACGCATCGAGGTGCTGCGCGGACCGCAAGGCGTTCTCTTCGGTCGCAACTCCGCCGGCGGCACACTCAACATCATTTCCAAAATGCCTACGGAGGATTTGACTGGCGCGCTGGGACTCACCGTCGGAAATTACGAGAAGCGCTCGCTGAGCGGCACGATTTCTGGACCGCTTGGAGCGGGCGTCCGAGGCCGCCTCACCTTGCTTGCCAACCAGCGCGACGGCATCTACCGCGACGTCGTCTCGGGACGGCGATACCAAAACGAAGATAATCTCGCTGGACGACTGACGCTTGCGATTGACGCGAGCGACCGTCTTGAGATCGTGTTGCGGGCGGATGCCAGCCGTGATCGCGAGACCGGCGCGCGGTCTGTTCGGCCCTTTTATCCGCAAGGCTTCGTCGATGCGGGGGCGACGATCCCGGCCAATGACAAAGAGGCCGCACTCGACCGCCTGCCGCGTTACGATGTCGATGCCTGGGGCGTGTCCTCGACCATGAACTGGGACGGCGGCCCGGTCACGCTCCGCTCGATTACGGCGCTGCGCAAGAGCAAGGTCGTCCAGGCGCTCGACGTTGACTCGACTGACCTCTTCCTCCGCGATATCGAATTTTACGAACGTTCCCGCAGTTTCACGCAAGAGTTCCAACTTCTCAACAACGATGCGGACAAGCTGCGCTGGATCGTCGGAGCATTCTATCTGAATGAAAAGGGCAACGACGAAATACGGATCATCGAACCGGGTCGTCGGCTCGCGATCCCGGAAAACAATACGACGAATGCATTCGCGCTCTTCGGACAAGCAAGCTACGAACTCATCGACCGCCTGCGATTGACCGGAGGGCTTCGATACTCATACGAAAAAAAGGATTTCGGATATCGTGTCCTGCTGAACGGAAATCAGGTCGATGCCGGTCAGCCCAAATCATCCTGGACCGCCTGGACTCCGAAAATTGGGATCGATTACGACCTTGCCGATGACGTCATGGCTTATGCGTCGGCAACCCGCGGGTTCAAATCGGGTGGATTCCAGCTGGGAGACGGGCGGCCTTTCCTCCCGGAGTATGTCTGGAGCTACGAAGTCGGCCTGAAGTCGACGCTCCTCGATCGCCGGCTTCGAGCTAATTTTTCGGCCTTCTATTATGATTACACCAATCTTCAGGTGGTCGAGTATAATAATGGCGTTGCCAGTACCACCAACGCCGGCAAGGCGACGATCAAGGGCGTTGAAGCGGAACTGATGGCACGGCCGTTCGATCGCCTGACGCTTACATCCACGATCGCTTATCTCGATGCGCGCTACGATGTCTATTTTGACGACGTCGGCGCAAGCCTCAAGGGCAAGCGGCTGCCGAACGCGCCGAAGTGGAACATCACTCTCGGCGGAGAATATAAGGCCTCCCTGGGCGGCGGAATGCTGACATTACGGACCGATATCTCCTGGCGCGACAGCATCTTTTTCAAGCCCAGCAACAATCCGCTTTTTTCCGGAAACGCCACGACCCTTATAAATGGGCGTGTCGCATGGCAGCCGGCGAGCGAAGCGTGGGAAATTGCGCTTTATGGCCGAAATCTCACCAACGAGCGCTATGTGAGCTATAGTACGATCGGGACGGACGCGACGGGTGTCTCGAACCCTACTCTTCCGCTCTACATCTACGGCGAGCCGCGCCAGTACGGATTGCAGCTGCGCTACTTTTTCTGAGGTTCCTCGTCCTGCGAGGTCCCCCGGCGACTCCCCTACGGTCGTCGGTCCCCCTGGGCGCTTGCGCCCGGGGGGAATACTTCCTCTGAACGCAGGACATGATATGTCCCTGTTCTCACCGGCGCCGTTACTTGAACGGCCCTGCTGATGGCACGATGAGCCGGACAGTAAGATGGCACGAACAGATACGGGCTAGTCCCATCCTGAACGTCGGTAGCGCGCGCGATTTCGATGCCCGGCTTTCCCTGTGACGCCGCGAGGATGCAAAGACCAACTGCTTTCGGAGGCCTACGCGTCGTCGGCTGCCTCACGGCAATGGATGGGAGATCGCCTTGATCGCCTTCAGGCCCGTACCGAAGCGGGCAATGGCGACCCTGTTCTGTTCGAGCTCGGCGTAGGGCAGGTAGGAAATGTCGAGATCACCGATCCGGCTGAAAGCCGGGCGTCGGAGCTGAGCGCGGACATCGGCTTCTCGCGCATCGGGTGCAACCAGGAAAAGTGGCGTCGACAAATGAAGATTCTCGCTGCTCAGCGCGAGATCAAGCATGCGGACAATTCCGGAATAAATGGATGTCGAATGCTCGACTTCGAATGCCGCCGCGACCGTAGCCGTCGATTGCTCGAGCCATAAGATGTCGATCAGTCTTATGGCATCGCTTCCTTGAGCGGTTGCGATGGCATGCGGCAAGCTATCGAGGCATCGAGACCCGAGCGGTACACCCTCATGAAGGCGCCCCCGGTCATTTGCCGCTACCCAGACGTCATATCCAAGTGCAAGGCCGAGGTCCCGAAGCCAGGATTGGACTTCGCTATGCGTCCGGTCGCTCTCTTTCTGATTTGCAAGCCCCTTATCGAACTTGTCGGACTGTGAGCGCGTTTCATTCAGCAAGGCCATCCAATCGCGAGCATTTTCGCTCGAACCGCTGAGCGGTGGGGCTGGAAACCGTCCCGATCCGATATCGAACAGCAGCCCTCCTATCGCGCCCAAATCGTTGGAGAGAAGATCCCGGTAGCAATCGTTGAGATCCAGAATGCCCGCGCGCATCGCGAGAAAATGCTCCCAGCTGCCAAGCTTCACATTCGCACCCGTCAGCGCGTTGTAGCCCTTTACGATTGCCGTATTGAACGGAGGCACAAGGGTGGGATGCAGAAAATAGAGAATGTTGGCTACCGCAGGACCCAACCCCTTGATCTTCTGTCTGTCGATTGCGAGGATCCCGGCGACGACCTCCTCGGCGGTATCGCAACAGGAGCAATGGTGAAGAAGTCTGCCAAAAGCTCGTTGATTGTCGGCGTTCTCGTAGATGTCCGGGATTCGGAGTTTGGGCTTCCACAAGAAAGCATGATCCGCACCTTTGAAAATCTGTCGTTGCTCGGCGATTGAATGAACAATGATCTCCAATGACGAGCCCCGATATGCCGCTCCGAAGGTGCCGGCCTCAATTTCGGCGACGACCTGCGAGATTCCTCTTCTGATCGACCGAAAATTCTTCAGTCGTTCCTCCCACAGGAACCAGCTTTGATAGGTCGAGCCGGAATCGCCGCGCCAGCGCTCGATCAGTTCGCGAACAAGATCGCGCTTCATGTTTATAGCCCCCGCTTGATCCATTCCGAATTGCTGTTTTCCACCTGCGGCTTGCCGGCCAAGACAGTTCGCTCGATCCGGCCCTTAGCGAAAGGCGAAACCTTCCGTCCCACCGGCAAGGTGGGCGGGAATGGAAGGTCGAAACGAGCCCGTTCACGCCCGGCGCTGCATAATTGTCGACGACCTCAGTGCCCTGCGTGTTCGCCCGCTCCGCTTGGTTTCTGACTCGCGCCTTCCGCCTCTGTCATGCCCTTCATCATCGCGTCATGGTCCATTGGCGCATTCTGCGTAATAGCCTGATATTGTGCCGGCGACAGGCCAGGGAGTTTTCGGACAAACGCGACCATATCCCAGATGAGACGATCATCATGCGTTTTCCCCCAGGCCGGCATGGCGGTCATCTTGATGCCATGCTTGATGATCCAGAATTGCTCCGCAGCCGAACGTTCCGAACCTTTGAACAAGACGGGCGCTTGCGGATACAGCCCTTGACTCATTTCGGTCTTTTCCATCCCGGGCGCGAGATGGCAGCCGCTGCACATCTCGGTATAGAGACCTGCGCCCGACGCGATCCGCGCCGGAGCCGCCAAATCTGCCGGCACCGCGATCGATCCGGATCGCGCTGCGATGGACTTCTCCCTGAATGTTTCGATGACGCTGTAAGTCAGCCGGTTATGGGGGGCATCGGCCGCTATATTATATAGGCCGAGATAGACGGTGATCGCACCCGCGCCCGCTATCAGGGCAACCGCCAGCAGCGTGAACGTCACGCTCGGCATATGCTTTCGGAAATCGAAAGTTCGAAATCGCTCCATTATCTATCTCCCGCATAACAGGCCTTGAGCTTTGCAGCCGAACGCAATGCGGCGGCTGTGCAACAGATGATACGCACCCCAACAGCTTTGCCCTTGTCACAGACGAGGCAGGCGTTTCCGTACTTGCCGCGACGAGCCATTTCAGGGTGCCCACACCCGCTCGGGCTCATGCGTCCTGCTAGGTGTGGGTTCGGAGAGATCGTGAGGACTAGCCCCTTTTTTGCCCGCTCAGATGCCACCCGCCGGCCGCACCTTCGGCTTGCGTGAGGAGCTGTGGAGATTGAAGATCTGCCACTTTCCGTTGTCCTGTTTGAGGACACTCGTAGCGACGCCATCCCGTTCGATGGTCTCGCCGCTCGCGAGCACAATCGAGAAGCTGTAGGTCTCGGTTGCGATCGCGATATTTCCTTCGCCGCGAACCGAAATCTTGTAATTGCGGAAGGTGAAGGATTTGAATTCCTTGAGTTCGGGACCCATGTGATGGTCGCGATAGTGGGCGAAGTTCCCTTCAACGCCGCCGGACTCGAATATCTGGGCGTCTGGCGAAAAGAGGGCCTCGACGCCGGTCAGGTCCAGTTTCTCCATCGCCGATTTATACTGCGCGAGCGCTGCCGCCGCGCCCTGATAATCCGCAGGCTCGGTCGCCTGAGCCGGGACGGCCACCAGCATGGCCAATGCGATTGCTGTAATCGTCAGTCGTCTCATATCATTTCCCCTTGTTGTGCCCACACTTCACGAGTGCCTCCGGTGGTTTCGATCAGATTCTGGCAAAGCGCAGCCGCAAAGAATTGGCGATGACGCTGACGGACGAGAGTGCCATTGCAGCGGCGGCAATGACCGGCGAGAGCAATAGTCCGAAAATCGGATAGAGCACGCCCGCAGCGACGGGAATCCCGGCGACATTATAGGCGAAAGCGAAGAAGAGATTCTGACGGATGTTCGCCATCGTCGCATGGCTGAGATGCCGCGCCCGCACGATGCCCAGAAGGTCGCCGCGCAGTAGCGTCACACCCGCGCTTTCGATGGCGACATCGGTTCCCGAACCCATCGCGATGCCGACGTCGGCGGCGGCGAGCGCGGGGGCGTCGTTTACCCCGTCGCCGGCCATGGCGACGATCCGGCCCTCTTCGCGCAGCCGCTGCACGACCGCACTCTTCTGGTCGGGGAGGACATCGGCCTCGACGTCGTCGATGCCGAGGCGCCGCGCGATCGCCTCGGCGGTGACGCGATTGTCGCCGGTTAGCATGATGACCTTGATTCCGGCTTCGCGCAGCGCCGCGAGTGCGTCGCCCGTCGTCTCCTTGACCGGATCGGCGATGGCGATGACGCCGGCCGCCTTGCCGCTGACCGCGATGTAGATCGCCGTTGCACCGTCTGTACGAAGCCGGTCAGCCGCCTCGGCGAGTGCGCCCAGATCGACGTCATATTCTTCGAGAAAGTTCGCATTGCCGAGGACGATCGCCTTGTCGTCGACGACCCCGACGATGCCCTTGCCGACCGGCTGGTCGACTCCCGATGGCTCGACGAGCGCGAGGGCGCGGTCTTCCGCCGCTTTGACGATTGCGGCGGCCAATGGATGTTCGCTGCTGCGCTCAAGGCTCGCGGCAATCCGGAGGAGGTCGTTTTCCTCGAACCCTTCGGCGACTTCGATGGCGACGACCGAGGGCCTGCCTTCTGTCAGCGTCCCGGTCTTATCGACGACGAGCGTGTCGACCTTCTCCATCCGCTCAAGCGCCTCGGCATTTTTGATCAGCACGCCAACTTCGGCGCCGCGCCCCACGCCGACCATGATGGACATTGGCGTCGCGAGGCCGAGCGCGCAGGGACAGGCGATGATGAGCACCGAGACGGCGGCGATAAGGCCATAGGCCATGGCGGGCACGGGGCCCAGAAGCGACCAGACAACGAAAGCGGCAATGGCGACGACGATGACGCCGGGCACGAACCAGCCCGAAACGGCATCGGCGAGACGCTGGATCGGCGCGCGGCTGCGCTGCGCATCGGCGACCATCTGTACGATTCGCGCGAGCATCGTGTCGCGCCCGACCTTCTCGCTGCGCATGAGCAGGCCGCCCGTTTGATTGATCGTTCCGCCGACCAGCGCCGCCCCGGCCGCCTTGGTCACCGGCATCGATTCGCCCGTGACCATCGATTCGTCGACCGTGCCGCGGCCTTCTACGACGATGCCATCGACGGGGACTTTTTCGCCCGGACGGATGCGTAGCATGTCACCGACCGCGACGTCCTCGAGCGCGACCTCCTCGTCGCTTCCATCGCTGCGGACGCGCCGGGCGAGCTTCGGTGTGAGGTCAAGGAGCGCGCGGATCGCGCCGCTCGTCGTTTCGCGGGCCCTGAGTTCGAGCACCTGCCCGAGTAGCACCAGCACCGTGATGACCGCCGCCGCCTCGAAATAGACCGCGACCGAGCCATCATCGGCGCGGAACGCAGCCGGAAAGATTTGGGGGACGATCGCCGCGATCATGCTGTAGCCCCACGCGACCCCGGTCCCCATCGCGATGAGGGTGAACATGTTGAGGCTTTTGTTGCGGATTGAGAGCCACGCGCGCTCGAAGAAGGGCCAGCCCGCCCATAGAACGACGGGAGTCGCGAGCAACATCTGGGTCCAGTTGTTCGTCTGGCGACCGACAAATTGATGAAGGCCTGTCAGATGGCCGCCCATTTCGAGCGCAACCACCGGGAGAGCGAGAAGGAGCCCGATCCAGAAGCGCCGCAGCATGTCGCGATATTCTTCGCTGGGGCCATCCGAGGCGGTTGGCATGACCGGCTCGAGTGCCATGCCGCAGATCGGGCAGCTGCCGGGGCCGGCGCGCTGAATCTCCGGATGCATTGGGCAGGTCCAGATGGCGCCCTCTGGTGGATCGATTACGGCCGGCCCGCTATTTCCGGCATAAAGATCGGGATTGGCTTCGAATTTGGAGAGACAACCCGCGCTGCAAAAATGATGATGCCCGTTATGCGTCGCTGTGTGGACGGTGGTCGCTGGGTCGACAGCCATGCCGCAGACCGGATCGGTAGCACTTCTCCTGCCTTTTTCTGCGTCCTGATGAGTGTGCATCGCCGCCGCTCCCCGATGAATGCCCGCCTCTTGGCGGGCCAGTACAAACGCCACTGGTCGAATTCACCGTTGGCATCTTACTTGGCGGTTCCGGAACGGAAACCGCTTCTATCGATACGCAACAAGAGCGATTATCCCTTGGATTTTCTTTGGCAGTTACCGTCAGGCCGTGGGCTTTCCGGCCTCGATGATCGCAATCGCACCGGTTGGCGTGCGAAACGTCTCAACTTCGCGCACGTCGCGAAAGCCGGCCTCTCTCATCAGAACCGGGAGCAATCCATCGGCATTGGGCTGCGTATCATGAACGCCATCGAGCTGCTGGATGGTCAGACGGAACAGTGTACGCATAAGGCGGCTGCGCTGTTCTCCATAGTCGGCAACAAAGAGCTTGCCGCCGGGCGCAAGCGCCTGACGGGCCTCGCGCAGCAGACGTGCCTTTTCTTCAAGTCCGACCTGATGCAGGACGAGGCAGATCGCGACTTTCGTTGGGGCCGGCCAGCAGGCAACGGCCGATGCCGAAAAGAAGCCGACACAAAATTCCGGTACGGGGATAATCCGCGCGGTCTTGGTTCGCGCAATTCGCGTCGCCGCTTCGTCGGGATCGATACCAAGATAGCGGACACCGGAGCTGTGGCGCGCGACCGCCAACGAGAGATTGCCGGTGCCCGAACCGATGTCGAGAATGATGTCGCCTTCGGCGGGAGCCATATGGTCGACGAGGCGTTCGCGCCAGATGCGCTCGCGGGTCGTGACGGCAACCCCGAAATCATAAAGCGGCGTCAGCCAATGATAGCCTGCTGCCGGCGTATAGGAACGCATCGGGGGTTTCGGTTCGGATATGGCGGCCACCTCATCGCGTTACGGCTTGCGGAACGATTGCGGCCGCGTGGCCGTCAAGACGGACCGTTTAAGGCCGGACAGGCTTAGCGGTCTTGAATGTTTCGCCGGAAGCGCGATGCGCCGGGCGCCCCGCTCAGGATATGATTTCGAAAGCGAAAGCGCCGAGGCCTGCCGAGGGTGTCACGCCGAGCCATTGACCGCAGCGCCTCGTGAAATGCGACTGGTCGGCAAAGCCGCCCGCCGCTGCGGCGTCGGCGAGGCCTCCGCCGGCCGCCAGCGCCCGCATGGCGCGCTGGAGCTGGAGCCATTGCAGCAATTTGGCCGGAGGCACGCCAAAGTCCCGGCCGACGATTTCGCGCAGGCGCGAGGGCGAAAGGCAGGCGACATCGGCCAGCGCCCGCGCCGTCGACAAATCGTCGGGAATCGCGAGCGCGGCGGACAAACGCGGGTCGAGCGGGTTTGTCGGCGATTGGTCGAGATAGTCGGACGCCCAGCGCTTTGCGTCCACCGCGTTCGCAATTTCGCCGAGGCCAGCCGCCGCTGCGGGCGCCAGCAAGACGGGCGCCGACCGGGCGGCGAGGCGCGCATCGGCGCGAAAAAGCGGGTCGAGATAGAAGGACCGCACAAGGGCGCCCTTGGGCCCAAGGCGATGGTGGACATGCGACGCGATGGCGACGGCCTGTCCGACGGGAAGCGTCATCGGTTCGTCGCCGCCAATATCGAGATCGCGTTCGACGGCGAGACTTATTTGATGCGCGAGATGGCTGTGGGGGCGGCTGTTCCCGATGCGCGCGTCGATCAAGGCCCAGCCGGTTCCCAGCATGATCGTGCCCGACCAGGAAGACACGTCGGCGCTCAAGCCGCGGCGATGCCGACGAACGGCTCGAGCGTACCGAACCATGCAACCAGCGCGAGGATGGCGAGCGCTGCCGATGCTTCGATCACAAGGCTCTTGCGCATCGCCGCCAGCGCCAGGTCGGGATCAGTAGCGACTCCCTCCGGATCGGCGCCCGGGATGGCGGCCATGAGCGCCGGGGTTAGCCTCCAGCGGTTCGCTGCCGCCAGCGCCAGCATCAGGCCGAACAGCGCGAGCTTGGCGAGGAGCAATTGTCCGTAGGGCGATTCGAGCGATCGTCCCAGATTTTCGGCCCCGACGATCATCTGGCTATTGATGAGGCCGGTCGCGGCAATGACGAGGACGCATATCGTGCCGACGCGCGAAAATTGATCGAGGCTTCGCGCCGCGAGGCGGACCCCATCCGGTATATTGCCGAGCCGCTTTCGCGAAATCAGCAGCAGGAAGGCACCGATGGCGCCGATCCAGACTGCCGCTGCGATCAGGTGCAACATGTCGCTGACCCGATGAATGGTTCCGGCCCCGCCCTCGGTCGCGCCCGCATGGCCGGACCAGACCAAACTGGCAACGGCGACCGAGCCGGCGAGCGTGAGGATCGCAGCGGCAGTTGTCGGCCAACGTGTCATCCAGACCGCAATCGCCAGCGCGAAAAGCAGCGCGGCGCTCCGAACGATCCAAGCCAAGCCCACTTCGGACTCGCGCACCAGGTCCCAGAATGGCTGGAACTCAAGCGAGAAGAGGCCGACGCCCTGCATTGACGCCGCGAGGACGGCCATTCCGAGGGTAGAGACGAGCAAGCCGGCGCCGCACAACCAACGCTCCGCGCGCCAGATCGCAGCCATTGGCTCGAGGTCGGCCCGTTCGCTGCGTGTCAACGCGTAAAGCGAGAACGCCGCGAGGCCGACGACGAGCATCAGGTCCGCGTAAAGCGCGAACCTGATGCCGATCAAAATCGGGTCGCCCACCGCCTTACTTTACGGTGAAGCTGAATTCGCTACCCATGCGGTGGGTGTCGGCACCTGCCGCCGACCATGTGACCTTGTAGGTTCCGGGCGAGAGCGGTCGCTTGACCATCAACATCGCCGACTTGCCTTCCTTGCCCATCATCGACGAGAAGGGGACCTTCATCGGAGCATGATTGGCCATGCCGGGCATCCCGGTCATGACCAACTCGGTCTTGAGGGTCGAGGCGACGATCTTTTCGTTGAACTGGAGATTGATCGACGTCACTTTCGAGACCGTCGAATTGGCCGTAGGCGTCGAAGCCACCAGCTTGGTGTGCGCGCTCGCCGTGATCGGCATAAGGAACAACGCGAAAGCGGCAGCCGTAGAGGGGAGAAACGTCTTGAGCATGAAAACCTCCAATTGTGTGTCTGTCCTGCTAATACGCAGGGCATCGACATGGCCCTCATATTTCCTTGGGGAATATTCTGTGTGAGGGGTCCGACGTTTCGGCGCGTATGTACAAGGACGGAAAGGTTCGAGACGATTGATGGATGAGGAGCTTCGCATTTTGGACAGGGTTGATCTGCCCTCAGCACTTGATGCGCTCGACGATCGCATCATGGGGGCGTTGGCGTTGCGACGACGCGAAGCTGCGGCGATGCCGCGGATGATGGCGTTGGCGGCGTTCATTTCGCTCGCAGGCGGCGTATTTGCGGGAAGCGCGATCTCTCAGCCGGCGGTCGCAGCGAGTCCGCTCGCGCCCTTTGGGCCGGCGAGCGCGCTGGCGCCCTCCACCTTGCTGGACGTGCGGTAAAGATGCCCTCACGCCGTCTACTTCTCGTGGCAATCATCGCTTTCGCGGCAGCCATAGCTGGCGTTTTCGTCGGGCGTGTGGTGTCCGATGCGCCGAAGGCGGATGAGACCGAACTGCACGCGTTGCTTCATGGTGAACTCGACTTGACCAAAGAGCAGCAAGCGAGGATCGAGCGGATCGAAGCTGATTTTACGAGCCGCCGTCGAGCGTTAGAGCTGGAAATGCGGGCTGCTAATGTCCGGCTCGCGCAGGCGATAGAGGCTGAACATGGCTATGGGCCGCAGGTCACCAAGGCGATCGACGAGACGCACGAAGTGATGGGCGATCTTCAAAAGGAAACGCTCCAGCATCTCTTCGCGATGCGAGGGGTCCTGAGCCCCGATCAGGCAGAGATGTTCGACAAGAGCGTGGTCAAGGCGCTGACCGCCGATGCGCAGTGAGCGCCGACCTATCGCAATTCAGCGATCAGGACTTGGCAGCCTTCGCCCGCGCGCATCGAGAAGATGCATACCGCGAGTTGTTGCGGCGACATAAAACCGGTATCTACCGGCTCATCGTCAAGCAGATCGGCGATGCCGATGAAGCGATGGATCTGACGCAGGAAAGCTTCGTTGCTGGCTTCTCTGCGCTTGATCGCTACGATGGCGATCGGTCATTTCGCACCTGGATCGCACATATTGCACTCAATAAATGCCGCGATTGGGCACGCCGGAGACGAGTGCGCGCCTTCTTTTCCCGAGCGCTTCCGCTGGAGAGCGCCCATCATGTCGCAAGCGATAACCCGGGACCGGACGCCGAGACAACTGACAAGCGGGAGCTCGCGCGGGTTCGCGGAGCGATCGACCTCTTACCGCAAAATTTGCGTGAGGTGTTGCTTTTGCGCGGCGTCGATGAGGTCAGCCAAGCGGAAACTGCTATGATTTTGCGGGTCAGCGAGAAGACTGTCGAAACGCGACTCTATCGAGCGCGGAGCAGGCTCAGAGAATTGCTTGCGAGAACATCCGCGAGCGCAGGAGGTTGACGCATCGACCTCCAGAGCGGGTGGCTGTCCTGATCGTCGGGAATTTTCCTTGAGGGGAAGTCCTTTTGCCTGCGTATAGCTTTATGAACAATCAGGAACGGTTAGAAAGAAAATGCAGATGGAAAGGCGTCGGTTCGTCACTGGAGCTTTGGGAGGCGGCGCCGCCGCAGCGATGGCTGCATGGTTCCCCGCTTGGGCCCAGCCCGTCTCTTCAGGTATCACGGCACCCCTCCCCACTGTCGCCGGCAACGACATTACGCTCCGCATCGCGCGCCAGACGATGCGGATCGACGGCAAGCTCAGCCGCGCGATTGGTATAAATGGCACGGTTCCCGCCCCGCTCGTTCGGCTGAAGGAGGGGCAGACCGCCCGCTTGACTGTCGTCAATGACCTCGACGAGGACAGCTCGATCCACTGGCACGGGCTGATCCTGCCTTTCCAGATGGATGGCGTCCCGGGAGTCAGCTTTCCGGGCATCAAGCCGCGCTCAACCTTCGTTTACGAGTTCCCGGTCGTCCAGTCGGGCACCTATTGGTATCACAGCCACTCGGGTCTGCAGGAGCAACTCGGCCATTACGGCCCGATCGTCATCGATCCCGCTGGTGTCGATCCGATTGGCTACGATCGCGAGCATGTCGTCGTGCTCTCCGACCACAGCCAGCTGTCACCCGAAGCGGTCTTCCGCAAACTCAAGGTTAATCCCGGTCATTTCAACATGCAGCGCCAGACCCTTTCAGGCCTGCTTGCCGGGAAGGATCAGCCGCTCAAGGAGCGGATCGATTGGGGCAAGATGCGGATGGATCCCACCGACGTCGCCGACGTCAACGGCTCGACCTACACCTTCCTCGTCAACGGCCACGGGCCGCGCGACAACTGGACCGCGCTGTTCAATCCCGGCGAACGTGTGCGGCTGCGGATCGTCAACGCGTCGGCGATGACGATCTTCAACGTCCGTATCCCTGGCCTCAGAATGACCGTGGTGCAGGCTGACGGCCTCAATGTCGTGCCGACCGAGATCGACGAATTCCAGATTGCCGTTGCCGAGACCTACGACGTGATCGTGACCCCGGTCGAGGATCGCGCCTATACGATGGTCGCCGAGGCCAACGACCGCTCGGGCATGGGGCGCGCGACACTCGCACCGCGCGCCGGAATGGCCGCCGAGGTGCCTCCGCTGCGCGAGCGTCCGCTCGCAACGATGAAGGACATGGGCATGGGCGACATGAATATGTCGGGCGGTTCAATGACCGGCATGGACCATAGCGGGATGGCAATGGGAGCCGAAAGCGGCGCGGCGCCGATGGAAATGCCTGCAGGCGAGACGATGCCGGGCATGGATATGCCCGGTGCAGCTGCACCGGCTGCGGGAGCCATGGCAGGCATGGATCATTCGTCCATGGTCGTCATGGCAGGCATGGATCATGGCAGCATGAAAATGCGCGATTTCTCGGTCGCACCGCAAGTTGATCGAAATCCGGGCGTTCAGACGATCTCTCCGATGCCGCCTGATCGCATGGGCGATCCGGGGCAAGGGCTTGAGGATGTGGGGCACAAGGTGCTGACGTACCATGACCTCATCGCGCTCGAGCGCAATCCCGATGTGCGCGCTGCCGAGCGGTCGCTCGACATTCATCTCACGGGCAACATGGAGCGCTTCATGTGGTCGTTCGACGGCGTGAAGATGTCCGACTATCATGAGCCGATTCCGTTCATCGAAGGCGAACGAGTGCGGATCAACCTCATCAACGATTCGATGATGAGCCACCCGATCCATTTGCACGGCCATTTTTTCGAGCTGGTCACGGGGAAGGGCGATCGTTCGCCGCGCAAGCATACGGTGCTGGTCCAGCCGGGCGGCACCGCGAGCTTCGATTTCACCGCTGACGCGCTCGGTGACTGGGCGTTCCACTGCCATCTTCTCTATCATATGCACGCCGGGATGATGCGCGTCGTCAGCGTCCGTCCGAAAGGAGACGGCGAATGACCCGGGTCGCGCTTCTCCTCGCGGGTATCGCCCCGCTTGCCTTTGCTGTGCCCGCCGCGGCGCAGTCGATGGATCATTCGATGCATGGTGCGGCGCCTGCGCCAACATCTGCTCCTTCGCCAACGCCAACGCCGACGCCAGCGCCGGTTGCGCAGCCCGCGCCCGAAGCGCCGGCCGAAGGGTCGATGGAGCAGATGGACCATGGGAGCATGCAGGGCATGGACATGGCGCCTAAAACTTCGACCTGCCTGCCCGACCATGCGGCGATGGGTCATTGTACGCCCGAGGCGGAGACTGCGGACAAGGGCGCTTCAGACATGGACGCGATGGATCATGGCACGGTGGCGCCATCCGATCCCGATTGTCCGCCCGAACATGCCAAAATGGGCCATTGCACCCCGAAGGGCGGGTCTGCGAACCCCATGGCGGGAATGGAAGGCATGGCGACCACGAGCAGCGGTAGCGGCACCGATTTGCCGCCGGGAGATGCTACCGCGCCTGCGCCACCCGGCGACTGGTATGCCGATCGCATCTACCCCAAGGCCGAAATGGAGCATTCGCGCCACGACATGATGAAGGAGAATGGCGCGCAGACCATCGCTTTCATCAGCTTCAATCTTGCCGAATATCAGGCGCGCAAGGGTCGCGACGGATTCCGCTGGGACGGTGAGGCTTGGTATGGCGGCGACATCAACCGGCTGACGCTCAAGAGCGAAGGCGAGGCCGTGTTCGGCGAAGGGGTTGAGGGCGCCGAGGTCCAGGCACTCTATAGCCGGGCGATCGGCCCCTATTTCAATGCGCAGGCGGGTATCAGACAGGATCTTGGATCCGGCCCCGATCGCACCTATGCGACGATCGGTTTCGAGGGGCTCGCGCCCTATTGGTTCGAAGTCGAGGGCGCCTTGTTTTTGTCCAACAAGGGTGATCTGCTCGCGCGACTGGAAGGCTATTACGACCAGCGTATTACCCAGAAGCTGATTTTGCAGCCGAGGGCCGAGTTCAATTTTGCGCTTCAGGACGTTCCCGAAACCGGAATTGGTTCGGGACTGTCGGATGTCGAGCTCGGACTGCGCCTCCGCTATGAAATTGTGAAAGAGTTCGCGCCTTATGTCGGTGTCGAATGGGCGCGGAAGGTCGGGGATACTGCGCGTTTTGCTCGCGCCGCCGGCGAAGATCCCGGCGGAGTCAACTTCGTGATGGGGGTGCGCGCCTGGTTCTAGAAGTTGCGCGGGGCGTCGAATCGTCGAGGAGAAATACCGTGAAACCAGCCTATCGCAGTCTCGCAGTGCAGACGATCGTCAGCGGCGTCATCATGTATCTGGTGATGTTCGTGATGATCGACCGCCTGTCGAGTTTCTACAATAACCTCAATATGGTTTACATGACGCTGATGATGGTTTCCCCGATGGTTGTCCTGATGATCCTCGCGATGCCGGGCATGTTTCCGTCGAAGCGCCTCAATATGTTTCTGCTGCTGGGATCGGCAGTCGCCTTCTTCGGGAGCTTTGGGCTGATCCGGACGCAAACGACGATCGGAGACACGGCCTTCTTGCGTTCGATGATCCCGCACCATTCGGGCGCTATCCTCATGTGCGAACAGGCGTCCCTCAAGGATGCCGAAGTTCGCGCACTCTGCCACGGAATTATCACGGGGCAAAAGGCCGAAATCGAACAGATGAAATCCATACTCGCGAGGAAATGATATGACGGGTCGAATGACGCGCCGCTATCTTCTCGGGCTGATCGCGGCTGGATCGGGAGTGGCGCTGGTGGCATGCAGTTCTGCTTCGGCTCCAACGGCGGCCGATACAAAGAATGAAAAGGCCGACCCGTCGCGCTCCGATGCGGCAAAGGTCAGACGGATTCTCGTTTATCGCGACCCACAATGCGGCTGCTGTGAAGCGTGGGCAGAGATTGCTCGCAAAGCGGGCTATGACGTGACAGTCGAGAACCGTGCCGACATGGCAGCCGTAAAGGCGCGATACGGAGTGCCCGATCAATTGACCTCCTGCCATACGGCGGTCGTTGGCGGCTATGCGATTGAGGGTCATGTGCCGATGCGCCATGTCGCCCGACTGCTTGGCGACAATCCAAGCGATATTCGCGGAATTGCCGTACCCGGCATGCCGCGCGGTTCGCCGGGGATGGAAATGCCGGATGGAAGTTCCGACGCGTTCGAGGTGATGGCGTTCGGCGCGAACGGGAAGATTGCTCGATTCCACGCATGACCGTTCAGCAGATATAGAGGAGACAGATATGACTCGGTTCATTTCCTTAGCAAGCGGCGCGGCGCTTATTCTCGTGCTTGCGGCGTGCAACGCTGAGCCGACGCAGGAGAGCGTTGCCGCTCCGGAACAGGCCGCGCCCGTCGCCGACGAGGCTCCAGCAACGATGACCGAGACCGTGCCTGTCGAGGAAGCGACCAACGTCACGGCGCCGGTGGCGGCGCCCGCTCAGGAGAAGGCTCCGGAGACGGCGCGCGCCAAACAGGGACCTGCCGCTAAACCCGCGACGCCGGCAAAGGAGAAGCCTGTTCCAGCGGCACCCGCAGCGTCTGAACCGGATCCTCATGCCGGGCATGACATGGACAAAATGAAATAGCGTGATCCCCCGCTCGCTTTTGGGAGAACGGCAGGTCGGAGATCGCCCCGATTCACCCAAATGACCACGCCGATTCTCCCGTCGAGCGGATCGTCAGCGCGGCGGCAGTGTAGCCGATCTTCGGAGTACGCAGCTCGTTTGCCAAAATCCTTGATGTCTTTGGCCAGCCGAAGATCGATAACTGGTGATTGCCCCGACACCGAATGTTGTAGGAAGACCCTGCGACAAGTTTCAGCAGGCGACCGAGAAAAATCGGTCTCAATCCTCTTCAGATGGCAAGGCGACGCCACATCTGGGATTCGACCCTTCAGCGGTTGCCGGCCCCGCTTCAATCCGCCAAGCGATTATGTATTGCCGTCGCCGCCTTGGCAGCCTGACCAGACGCCACCGCAATTTGATCTAGCCCCTCGACCATATCGCCGGCAGCGAATATTCCGCTAATTGTTGTTTGTTGGTGTTCATCGACCAAAATGCAGCCTGAAGCACTTAGCTCTGCGCCTGCCATTCGCGCCAGACCGCAGTTCGCCGATGTCCCGAGGGCGGCATATAGCGTGTCAAACTGCAGCGACTCGCCATCTGCCAACGTTATGCGCAAGTCCCGATCTTCGACCGCGATTTCTTGAACAGGCGCCGACCTTACGCTCACACCAATTTCCGAAAGATGTAATGCTTCGATTTCCGAAAGTTGCGCCGCATTCTGTGCAAGCAGTGTCACGGCGCCGGTATAATGGCGGATGAATCTTGCCTCGGCTGCGCCATGGTCGGAACAGCCGAGGACCGCAACTCGTTTGCCTCGGACTTCATAGGCGTCACAGATTGGACAATATCGTATCAGCCCGTGCGCTACCCCTCGGTCATGAGCATCTTGCGCGATCCTGGGTCGATGGTTTGAAACGCCCTGCGCAAGCAATATTGTTCGCGCCTCGAAGGTTCTCGAACTTGTCCGTGCGGCAAAGCCGGCTTCCGTCCGCGCGATGCCTTCGACGACGCCAGTCACCATTTCAGCCCCGTAACGGGAGGCGTGCTCCCGCATCCGATCAAGCAACTCGCGGCCCGAAATCCCGTCAGGGAATCCGAGAAGATTATGCGTTTGCGGGATTTGGGCCGCGCGGCCCGCTCCTTCGTCAATGACCAGTGTCGAGCGCAGAAATCTTCCCAGATAAGTGGCTGCTGTGAGTCCTGCCGGCCCACCCCCGATGATGATGCAGTCGTACATGCGAACCTCGCGCTGACGTGAGCCCTGCTTGTAATACGTCCCCCGGAGCGCCGACCCTTGGCCGTGCGTATCTTTCCTCGGAATATGGTCGGAGGCGAGGGGAAAACGTCTCGGATGCGTAGTATTAACAGAGTCGAACGGCAAAGAGGGCGCATGGGTTGGGATTGGAGAACCGGTTCTCGATTTCGATGGGGCAGACGCTTTGGGTCGCCATCGTTGTAGCCGGCCCTCCGCTTCTATTGGTGCTGGTGATTGGGCTCATTATTTCCACCATTCAGACGGGGACGTCGGTCAATGAGCCGACGGTAAGCTTCATACCCAAAATTCTGGCATTGGTCCTGTTTCTTGCGCTCTACGGCGCGGTCGCGTTGGATGTTCTGGTTGATTTTACTCGCGACCTTTGGACCCATATCCCCGAAGACATAAGATGATAGCCCGCCTGGTGAAAACTGGCGCAGACCGTTGCGGGGCAGCCCATGTCCGTTTCAGAGAGAAGGTACCAGCGAACTCCAGATTATGCGGCCTTGTGAAGCCTTGGGTTCCGGGGTGATCCGCGCCGCTGTCCGAACTATCCGGCTCGAAATGCGGGTCAAACCCGGCGGCAAACGGGACGCGGTGCCGTGCGGCCCGCCAGCTATCGCAAATATATAACCATTTGGAATAACCATCACGTTTGTGGAGATGACTCGTGATTATTTCTGGTCATACCACGGCCTGACAGATAGCTCGCTAGCGAAGCCAAGCGCTTTCGCAACGGGAGGGAACCATGAGGACATTGCTCCGCACAAGCGGCTCGATCATCGCGGTACTGGTTATGACTTCATCAGCTGCGGTCTTCGCGCAGGAAAGCGCCGCCTCGGAACCTGTAAAGGGGGCCGCACAAAGCGATATCGTGGTGACGGGCACGCGGCGGAACGATCTCAAGGCAGCCGATTCCGCTCAGCCGATCGACATCATCACCGGTGCCGAACTGCTCGAAAAGGGCACGGCCGACATGAATGATCTCCTCCGCACCGAGGTCCCGTCGCTCAACGTCCAGCGCCTCGTCAGCAACGACGGTGCCGTCTTCACCCGGCCTTTCTCGCTCCGCGGCCTGCCGCCGGACCAGACGCTGGTGCTCGTGAACGGCAAGCGGCGCCATCGCGGCGCGACGGTTCAGTTCACCAATGTTCCCTATATCCGGGGATCGCAGGGGCCCGATCTTTCGGCGATCCCGTCGATCGCGATCGGCCAGCTCGAGGTTCTACGTGACGGCGCGTCGGCGCTCTATGGATCGGATGCGATCGCCGGCGTTCTCAATTTCGGTCTGCGCCGCGACCGCGAAGGCGGATTGCTGATTGCTCGCTATGGCCAATTCTACAAGGGCGACGGTGAGGATTTCCTCGTTCAGGGCAATGTCGGGCTTTCCTTCACCGACGCGGGTTTCGTCAACATCAGCGGCGAATATGTGAACGCCAGCACGACGTCGCGCGGTATCCAGCGCCCCGACGCGCAGGCGCTCATCGATGCCGGCGTTCAGGATGTCCCGGTCCCGGCGCAGCGCTGGGGAAATCCCGAATCCGAGGCGGCGCGCATCTTCGTCAACGCAGGCATCGAACTGTCGGACGAGATGGTATTCTACACCTTCGGCAACTATAGCTGGAGCCGCGGCTCGACGGCCTTCTTCTACCGCAACCCCAATGCCAGCTTCATTTCAACCTCGATTCCGCTCACCAATACGCCCGGAGGACAGCGGTTCAGCTTCCGCCAGCTCTTTCCCGGCGGCTTTACCCCGGATTTCGGCGCCACAGTAACCGATGCGGCGCTCGCCGCCGGCCTCAAGGGCGAATTCTCCTCGGGCCTGACCTATGATCTCAGCGCTTCCTATGGTCAGAACCATGCTTCCTACCGGATCGACAATACGGTCAATCCGTCGCTTGGCCTCGCGTCGCCGACGTCGTTCAAGCCGGGGCAACTCGAGCAGCGCGAACTCGCTTTCAATCTCGATCTCACTTACCCCATCGCGATCGGCACCTCCGATCCGCTGACGCTTGCCGGCGGTCTTGAGTATCGGCGCGAGACATATGAGATCACGGCTGGCGACATCGCATCGTGGCAGGTTGGGCCTTTCGCGTCGGTTATCGATCCCGATACCGGGAACCGCGTCGGACTGCCGGTCGGCTCGAACGGCTTCCCGGGCTTCAGTCCCATCCAGGCGGGCGAGTTCGCGCGCAGCAACTGGGCCGCCTATACGTCGCTCGAAGGCAATCTCACCGACGCGCTCCAGTTCGGCCTTGCCGGCCGCTACGAGAATTATTCGGACTTCGGCTCGAAATTCACCTGGAAGGTCAACGGGCGGTATGATTTCTCGGACGTCTTCGCGGTGCGCGGATCGGTCAACACCGGCTTTCGTGCGCCGACGCCGGGCCAGTCGAACGCCTCGCAGGTCCAGACCAACATCGACTCGATAACCGGGGCGCCGCTGACCGCAGGCATTATCGCGCCCAACAATCCGGTCGCGCAATTCTTCGGCGCGACGCCGCTTCGGCCCGAGAATTCGTTCAACTTCGCCGGCGGCATCGTCGTGAAGCCCTCCAATCGCATCACCTTCACGCTCGACTATTTCAACATCAAGGTCGAAGACCGGATCGCCGTATCGGGCAATTTCAATCTCACCCCGGCGCAGCGCGCGCAGCTCGCGGCGCTTGGCATTCCCGGTGGGGATTCCTTCCAGCAGGTGAGCTTCTTCACCAACTCCTTCGACAGCCGCACCCAGGGCGTCGATGCGGTGCTCACCGTGGGCTTCGACCTCGGCGGCGGCAAGGCCACGCTCGGCCTCAACGGCAACTATACCAAAACCGATGTCATCAAGGCTTCGCCGGTGATCACTGCGGACCGCGAGCGGCTGCTCGAACTCGAGGGCTTCGTTCCGAAGTGGAAGGGCAATGCGTCCTTCACTTATGCGGGCGAGCGCTTCGGCTTCGTCGCGCGCGCGAACTATTATGGCAAATGGACCGACTATGGCGCCGCACCGGCTGCCGACCAGACGGGCGGCGCCGAACTGCTGGTCGATCTCGAGCTGTCCTACAAGGTCAGCGACATGCTCAAGCTCGCGGTCGGCGGCGAGAATATCTTCGACAATTACCCCGACGTCGAGGCGCGGCAATCCCAGATCAACAACGGGATCCGATATCTCCGCTTCGCGCCGACCGGGTTCAACGGAGGCTTCTGGTACGTCCGTGCGACCGCCTCCTTCTGATCGGTGGCCGTGAAGGCCGTGCCGCGACTTGTGTCTTCAGCTGGCGTCGGAGCCGAACATCGCGTCGCGGTGGGATTCGAGCACCGCGATAAAGGTCGCAGCGACTTTGGACATCGGCCTCAACTTCGGCGTGAAGAGCATATATTCGAAATGGACCTCCGGCGCGAAATCACGGACCGTAAGGCCCCGCTCGGCATAATCCGCTGCGGTCACGGGGTTGAGAATCGAACATCCGACCCCCTGCATGACAAGCGCGCAGATGGTCATCGCATATTGGGTTTCGATGACCATCTCGCGGTGGACGCCTGCGTCTTCGAAAATGCGGTCGATGCGGTGACGCACACCGTCCTCGAGCGCGAGCGAAATGAAGGGCTCGCCCTCGAGATCGGCCGGCCTGATGACGTCCCTGGCCGCGAGCCGGTGACCGGCAGGGAGAACGCAGGCGCCGGGGCAGCGCAGGAAGCGCTCCATCCTTATGCCTGGCAGTTCGCGCGCCGGCGTTGCGAGGCCGATGTCGAACTGCTGGTTCGCCATCCATTGTCGCACCGTCGAGGAGCTGCGGGTCTGGAGCTGAACGGTGACGCCGGGATGTGTCTCGCGAAACGCCGCGATCACGCGCGGCAGGAAACTGACCGCGAGCGCCGGGAGGGCCGCGATCCGGAGCGTACCGGTCGCCATGTTGCGAATGTCTTCCGCTACCCGCTTCAGGGCCGCAATGCCCGAGAAACTCCGCTCGACTTCGTAGAAAAAGGCGTCGGCTTCGGGCGTCACAGTGAGCGCGCTGCCGCGCGAGCGCAGGAAGAGCTGAAAGCCCAGCTGATGCTCGAGCTCGGCAAGCATCTTGCTCACTGCGGGTTGCGACAGGTTGAGCGACTGTGCGGCCTGGGTAACCGATCCGGAGAGCATTACGGCTCTGAAGGCTTCGAGGTGACGCAGGTTCATTGGACATCGCTCCCTATAGCTATTTCTTATGGCGCTAGCATCGAAAGCCTCGTTTATGAATAGGTCGCACGCACTGCGCCGCTGGCTTCCGGCGCTGCTCGCCGCCGGCGCCCTGCTTCTTGGCGGCTGCGACCGCGAGCCGGCCGGCACCGGCGGATATGAGATTGCCGCGGCGAAGGGATCTACGCTCGCGCGGATTCGTGCGCGCGGAACGCTCAATTGCGCCATTCATACGGGGCAGCTCGGTATGTCCTATCTCGACAAGCGCGGGCGCTGGCAGGGGTTCTTCGTCGATTATTGCCGGGCGCTCGCCGCCGCGGTCCTCGGCGATGCTCGCAAGGTCCGGTTCATGCCGGTCGCCTCGAACAAGCGCTTCACGATCGTGCAGACGGGCGAGGCCGACGTCCTGTCGCGGACGACGACATGGACGCTGACGCGCGACACCGACCTCGGGGTGAATTTCGTCGGCACCATGTATTATGACGGGCAGAGTTTTCTGGTGCCGCGTCGGTCGGGCGTGCGGCTGCCCGCAGATCTTGACGGCGCGTCGATCTGCATCACCAAGGGAACGACTTCTGAACTCAACACCGCCGAATATTTCGAGCGCAAGGGGCTGCGCTTCCAGTCGGTCGTGTTCGAGAATCCCGAGGAAGCCAAGCTCGCCTTCTTTGCCGGGCGGTGCGACGCGATGACCACCGATGCCTTCACGCTGACCGTGATCCGTCTCGCCGATACCGCGCATCCGGACGATTATGTTGTGCTGCCCGAACGACTCACCAAGGAGCCGGTAGGTCCCGTCGTGCGCAGCGACGACGAGCAATGGTATGAGATCAACAAATGGGTGCTGAACGCGCTCTTTGCTGCCGAGGAAATGGGGGTCACCCGCGCGAATGCAGCGCGCATGCGCATGGCCTCGCGTGACCCCGAAGTGCGCAAGATGCTCGGCGGCCTGCCCGGATTCGGCAAGTCGCTCGGCCTCGACGATGACTGGGCGTATCGCGCGATCGAGGCGACGGGCAATTATGGCGAAATCTTCGACCGGCACATTACGCCGCTCGGCGTCGAGCGCGGGCAAAATAAGCTCTATCGGGACGGCGGGCTGATCTACCCGTTGCCGATGCGATGACCCATACGCAGAGGCGCCTTGCGATCGCTGCGTTGCCCTGGCTGCTTTTGGCGGGCGGACTTGTGGCCGCCTACGGGCTGTTTGCGACATTGGCGGACAATCTTGCGGACCGAAACATCCGGACGGGGTTCGGTTTCCTGTTCGACCGGGCGGGCTTCGCGATCGGTGAAACGCTGATCGACTACGCACCGGGCGATTCCTATGCCGCGGCGCTGGCGGTGGGTCTTCTCAACACGCTTCTGATATCGGCGCTCGGTATTATCTTCTCGACCTTGCTCGGCCTGGCAGTTTGTATGGCGCGCCTGTCGTCCAACTGGATGCTTGCGAGGCTCTCTGGCCTTTATATCGAGCTGGTTCGCAACATTCCGCTGCTACTCCAGATGTTCGTCTGGTACGCTGCGCTGCTGTTCGGTCTGCCCGGCCCCGGTTCTGGCGCCATCGGTGCGTTCGATCTCGACAATCGGGGGTTGCACCTCCCCGCGCTCACCCTGGCCGGTCCGGGAAGGGCGGCCCTGCTCATCGCTATCGTTGCCTGTGCGATCCTGCTGGGTGCCGTGCGGCGAGGAGCCGTTCGCACGCGCACCGCGCTGGCCTTCGCCGGCATCTCCCTGGTGCCGCTCTTGCTGTGGGGTGGGATTGATCTGCCGCGGGCGGGGCGCTTCGGAACCGTCGGCGGACTGTCCTTCTCAACGGAGTTTCTGACTCTGGTCACCAGCCTTTCGGTCTATGCCTCGGCCTATCTGGCCGAGATATTCCGCAGCGCGATCCTCGCCGTTCCAGCAGGGCAGAGCGAGGCCGCCAAAGCGCTCGGCCTGTCGCCCGCGCAAACGATGGGACGGATCGTGATCCCGCAAGCGCTGCGCATTGCCATACCGCCGATGACGAGCTGGCATCTCAACACGATCAAGAACAGCTCCCTGGGCGTCGCGATCGGATATCCCGAATTTGTCTCGGTGGTCGATACCGTCATCAGCCAGACAGGTCAGGCGATCGAAGGCGTCGGTCTGATCGTCGCGACGTTTCTCCTGCTCTCGCTGTCCTTGGCGTTCGTTACCGGCCGCTATGCCCGCCGGTTGGGCTGGACCGTTGCCGGGCAGCCCGGCCGCAGCATCCAGTCGGCGCCCCTCGAACCCTTTCCGCTACGCTCGGCGGCGGCCTGGCCGTCGTGGATGCGGCGCAATCTGTTCAGAGGAGGACGCCAGTCGATACTGACCATCGCGATCCTCGCCATGACCGCGGCTTTCGTCGGCAAGGGACTCTCGTGGCTGCTGTTTGAGGCGACATTCGCCGGGGGCGCGGCCGATTGCCGTTTGGCCAGCGGTGCCTGCTGGCCATTCCTCCGCGAAAATGCGCGGCTTATATTGTTCGGAACCTATCCCGAAGCCGAGCAGTGGCGGTCCGCAGCGGCGGCGGCGGCGCTGCTTTCCTGCCTCGCGTTCTCCTTCGTCCCGCGATTTTGGCGTAGCCGCCTCGGCCTAGCCTGGCTCGGCGCGATCGCGGTGGCGGTACTTCTGCTGCGCGGCGGGTTCGCGGGCCTTTCCTATGTGCCGATGGAGAAGTGGAGCGGCCTGCCGGTCACATTGCTGCTCGCGAGCCTTGCGGTGGTCGGCGCGTTTCCGCTGGCCATACTCCTCGCATTCGGCCGCAGGTCGTCGCGGCGCGGGATTCGCTGGCCGAGCATCGCCTTCATCGAGCTGGTTCGTGGAACGCCGCTGATCGGCGTGCTCTTCCTCGCCGCGGTCCTGTTCCCGCTGTTCGTGCCCTCTTATCTCTCGATCGACAGCCTGCCGCGCGTCCAGCTCGCGCTCATATTCTTCACCGCCGCCTATATGGCGGAGGTCATCCGGGGCGGCCTGCTGGCGGTTCCCGCGGGGCAGGCCGAGGCCGCGCAGGCTCTTGGCCTCACCAAATGGCAGGCGCGGCGCCACATCCTGTTGCCGCAGGCCCTGAAAGTCAGCGTACCCGGACTGGTCAACACTTCGATCAGCGAGGTGAAGAACACGACGCTCGTCCTCATCGTCGGCGTCTTCGATTTGTTGCAGACGACCCGCCTCTCCTACGTCGAGGCGCAATGGCGACCCTATTTCGCCGAAGCCTATCTTTTTACCGGGACAATCTTCTTCCTCCTCTGTTTTTCCCTGTCCCGGCTCAGCATGAAGATCGAACGGAAACTAAACTATGCAGGATAATCACGACAGAAAATGGCCCGGGGAGCCGGCAAGCCCGAAAGAGCACGCCTGGCAGGACCCGACGCGTGCCGTTCACGGCGGTCCCCGCCCGCGCGATCAGCGGGGCCTCATCAATCCGCCCGTCGATCGAGCCTCCACCATTATCTACGGCAGCGTCGAGGCCTATATGGACCGGCACCAGGGTCTCTACGATGAGGTCATCTATGGCCTGTACGGAACGCGAACGACCTTTGCGCTCGCCGAGGCCGTCAGCGAACTCGAAGGCGGCTGCGCCACCGTCATCACCTCGTCTGGAACCAGCGCGATCGCGCTAGCCCTCACGGCTTTCGTGGCCGGGGGTGATCATCTGCTCGTTGCGGATTGCGTCTATGGGCCGACCCGCAAGTTTCTGACCGACGTTCTCGCGCGCTTCGGGGTCGAGGTGGAATATTTCCGGCCCGATATCGGAGCGGAGATTGCCGGGCTGTGCCGCAGCAACACCCGGCTCATCTACATGGAGACCCCGGGCTCGCAGACATTCGATATGATCGACGTCCCCGCGATCACGGCGGTTGCACGCAGCCGGGGCATATTGACCGCTCTCGACAACACCTGGGCGACGCCGCTTTTCTTCAAACCGTTGGCCCATGGGGTCGACATCTCGCTTGCTTCGGCAACCAAATATCTCTCGGGGCACTCCGACTGTCTGCTCGGCACGATGACCGCCGCCAGCGATGCCGTCTACCGCCAGCTCAAGGATGCGGCGGCGCGCTGGGGCAACTGCGCGAGTCCCGACAATTGCTATCTCGTCCACCGGGGCATCAGGACGCTCGATGCCCGCCTTGAACGCCACCAGCGTACCGCGGCGACGCTGATCGAATGGTTCGCCCAGCAACCCGAAGTGGTCGCGGTCCGCTATCCGGCCCATCCTTCCGATCCCGGCCATGCGATCTGGAAGCGGGATTTCACCGGAGCGTCCGGATTGTTCGGTGTTCAGCTCGATGGTCTTACCCCTCCGGAAACCAGCGCCTTTTTCAACGAATTCTCGCTGTTCCAGCTCGGTTCGAGTTGGGGCGGCTTCGAAAGCCTCGCGGTTCCGGCGTGGCCCGCTCCGATCCGCGATTTTCCCAATGGCGAGGCAGATGGGGCGCTGATCCGTATTCACGCCGGCCTCGAAGCGCCGCAGGATCTGATCGCCGACCTCGCCGCAGCCTTCGCGCGGGTACGGGCGCTACGCGGCCGGGGGCAGGCGTCATGACCGATGCCTCGGGCCACGCGGCCGTCAGCTTGCGGCAGGTCGACAAATATTATGGCGCCTATCATGCCCTCCGCTCGATCGACCTCGAAATCGCCCCGCGCGAGCGGATCGTGATTTGCGGCCCTTCAGGCTCCGGCAAATCGACGCTCATTCGCTGCATGAACAGGCTCGAGGTGCCCGACTCCGGTGCCGTCCTGATCGAGGGAACCAGGATAACCGACGCGTCGCGAGAGGCCGTTGCGGCGCTCCGCGCCATTGGCATGGTTTTTCAGCAGTTCAATCTGTTCCCGCACAAGACGGTGCTGGAGAATTGCACCCTCGCGCCCGTCCTGCTCGGCGGCTTGTCTCTTCCGGAGGCGGAGGCGCGCGCCATATCCTATTTGGACAAGGTGAGGATTGGCGACCAGGCGGGCAAATATCCGGGGCAGCTCTCGGGAGGGCAGCAACAGCGGGCCGCGATAGCCCGCGCTCTGGCGATGGAGCCCCGGATTCTTCTCTTCGACGAGCCGACATCGGCGCTCGATCCCGAGATGATCAAGGAGGTACTCGATGTGATGACGTCCCTTGCCGGCGAAGGACGGACGATGGTGTGCGTGACGCACGAAATGGGATTCGCGCGCGAGGCGGCCGATCGCATGCTTTTCATGGATCAGGGCCAGATCATCGAAGACGCAAGGCCGGCAGATTTTTTCGCCGCGCCGAAAAGCGAACGCGCACGGACCTTTCTCGAACAGATACTTTCGCATTGAGCGGCTCAAGTCGGTCGCGCCCCCAAGCTGTGCCGACCCACTTAATCATGTCATTTCATAAGCAAGCCGAGGGAGGGGCCCGCCGGCTCCTTGCGCGAAAAGGCTCAGGCCGGAAAAAATTTCAAAATTGATGAGGGGTAGAGCTTTGGGGTGCGTATCTAGTAAGTATCGTGCGCCCGGAATTTACTTCATAACCAATTGATATGATTCAATAAATTCCTATTGACCTGTATATACATTTGATGCTCTCTGAGGGGAATCAGCCAACCATCAGGGGGTTTCGCTATGATGACCAGGACAATTTTGCTCGCCAGCGCCGCAGCGGTCGCGACCTTTGCAACGCCAGCGCTCGCGCAGAGCGATGCTGCGACGCAGTCACCCGCCGCGGAGGATGCTCCGAACGGATCGGACATCGTCGTGACCGGCTCGCGCATTCGTCGCCAGGATCTCGCGGGCGTCGGCCCCGCGACCGTCGTGTCGGCCGAGCAGATCGAGAACACCGGCGTCGTCAATATCGAGACGGTGCTGCAGCGCCTTCCCGCCAACGCCGGCTTCGCAGGCAACCAGACCTCCGCCTATTGGGCGAACAATGGATATGGCACGGCGCAGGTGAACCTGCGCGGTCTCGGCATCAAGCGCACGCTTGTTCTGCTCAACGGCCGCCGCCTCGTCGCGGGCGGCACCGGCGCGAACTCCTCGCCCGATCTTAACATGATTCCGGTCGCGGCGCTCGCGCGCACCGATGTGCTCAAGGACGGCGCCTCGGCGATCTATGGCGCCGACGCGATGGCGGGCGTGGTCAACCTCGTGACCCGCACTGACTATGAAGGCCTCGGCCTCAGCGTGCGCCAAGGCATCACCGAAAAGGGCGATGGCTCGGACTTCACCGCCGACCTCCTGTGGGGCGTCCGCAACGATCGCGGCGGTTTCATGGCGGCGGTCACCTATCAGAAGACGAGCGCGGTCAATATGGCAACGCGCGCGCCTTGCTCGCTTGCCGAAACCACGCCCGGCATGCTGAGCTGCGTGAACAGCGCCTCGACGATCGGCGGCCGCGCGGTGCTGCCGAACGGCCAGCAGATCAACTTCAATCAGGTGCTGGGCGGTAACGGCAACTTCTTCGAGCCGTACAGCGCTGCCAAGCACAACTTCAACTCGAACCCGTTCCTCAACGCGGTGAGCCCGGTCGAGCGCGTGAGCACGGCGTTTTTCGCCGACTATGACATCACTGACAATATCGAGGCGTTCGGCGAATTCCTTTACACCTTCCGCAAGTCGAATCAGATCGCGACGCCCGGAACGCTGCGCAACCTCTCGATCGCGGCGAGCAATCCCACCAATCCGACGGGGCAGAATATCGTCCTCATCCAGCGCCGCCTCGCCGAGCCCGGCCCGCGCCAATTCTTCCAGGAAACCGATACCTGGCAGGGTACGTTTGGCCTCCGCGGCAAGCTCTCGAACGATTGGGGATGGGAAATCGCGGGCGCCTTCGGCCGCAACACCGCGGTCGATGGTTCGACCAACATCGCCAATCTCGAGCGAGTGGCGAATTCCCTCGATACGACCAAGTGCAGTCTTGCTGCCGGTGCCACGATCCCCTGCGCCGACTATCTCGGGTTCGGCGACCTGACCCCGGAGGTTCTCGACTATATCCTGTTCACGTCGCGCGACCGCGGCGGCAACGAGCTTGCGACGGTCACCGCCGATATCAACGGCGATCTCTTCAAGCTGCCCGCAGGCCCCGTCTCCTTCGCGGCGGGTGTCGTCTATCGCAAGGAAAAGGGTTGGCGCGATCCCGATCCGCTGACGGTGCTCGGTATTGCCAACACCAACCAGCAGGATCCGATCTCCGGAACGAGCACGGCGAAGGAAGCCTATCTCGAACTGTCGGTGCCCGTTCTGGCCGACACACCCTTCTTCCAGTCGCTTACCCTCGACGGCGCGGTTCGCTACTCGAACTACGACCTGTTCGGCAGCGACTGGAACTACAAGGGGAGCGTCGACTGGGTCATCAATGACAGCTTCCGCCTGCGCGGCACCTACGGCACCGGCTTTCGCATTCCGAACGTCCCCGAATTGTTCGGCGGCGTCTCCGAGGGCAATCTGACGACCACCGACCCCTGCTCGCGCTATTCGACCAGCGGCAATGCGACACTGATCGCCAATTGTCAGGCGTCGGGCGTGCCGGCCAATTATGTTCAGCTCGGTACAACGATCCTGACAACGGTCGGCGGCAACGAGAATCTGAAACCCGAAAGCTCGACGACCTGGACCGTCGGGACGGTGATTTCACCGAAGGGACTGGTTCCGGGACTCTCGCTCACTGCCGACTGGTTCGACATCAAGATCAAGGATGCGATCCGTGCTATTCCGGGCTCGACAAAGCTCAGCATTTGTTATGCGAGCCAGAATCTTTCGCATCCCTTCTGCGAAGATTTTACCCGCAGCCCGTTGACCGGCGAGGTTACCTTCCTCTCCGCGCAACCGATCAACACGGGCCGCGAAGAAATGAACGGCCTCGATCTGGGTCTCGTTTACAACAATGACATCGGCAGCGTGAACGTCTCGCTCGACGTCAACGTGACCTATCTCAACAAATATGTGGTCCTGCCTTTCCCCGGCGGCGCGCCGATCGACTTCGACGGCTTTATCGGCGGCGGCAATGGCGGCTATCCGAAATGGCGCGGCTATGGCGTGCTGACCGCTGAAAAGGACGGGGTCAGCGCGACCTGGTCGACCCAGTGGATCGGCAAGGCGACCGACTTCAATGCGGCCCCCGGCGACATCGGCTACAGCACGCCGAATGTCTTCTACCACAATCTCCAGGTCGCTTTCGAAATCGACGAGAAGACCCGGTTCCAGGTCGGTGTCGACAATCTTTTCGATCGCAAGGCGCCCTATATCCAGAGCTTCACCGATGCGAACACCGACACGATGACCTATGACCTGCTCGGACGGCGTTTCTACGTCGGCTTCCGCACCGCGTTCTGAGGGTAATCGATATGGCGATCCGTTGGCCGCTGCTCGTCCGGCGAACGCATAAATGGCTGGCCTTGGTGGTCGGCGTCCAGGCGCTGCTCTGGACGCTGACCGGCTTCTACATGGTGGTCGTGCATATCGACACCATCCATGGCGACCATCTCGTGCGCGCGCCGATGGTTCAGCCCTTCGACCTCGCGGGCCTCGCGCCGCCGTCGCGGATCGTTGCGGCCGCGCCCGGTGCGTCCGAGGTTCGCTTGCAGCGGTTCTTCGATCGCCCCGTCTGGCGCGCTGAAACTCCCGAAGGGGCGCGGCTGTTCGATGCCCGCTCGGGTGCGCCGCTGCCTGCGCTTACCGAGTCCCAGGTCCGCGAGCAGGCGCGGCGCATCTACACCGGCGACGGCAAGATCGTGTCGGTGCGGCTGTTGACCGAAGCGCCACAGGAAATGCAGTCGCGCAAGCCGCCCTATTGGCAGGTCGAGTTCGAGGGCTGGAACCGCCCGACGCTCTATCTGTCGCCGACGACCGGTGAGCTTATCTCGCGCCGCCACGCATTGTGGCGCGTGTTCGACTTCGCGTGGATGCTCCACATCATGGACTATGATGAGCGGACCGACGTCAACAACCCGTTGCTCCGCGTCGCGACCTGGAGCGTCTTCGCGATGGCGATCAGCGGGGCGTGGTTGCTGATCTGGTCCTTCAAACGCCGCAAGAGGAAGCAGGCATGAAACGCATCCGACTGACGCCGCTCTTCTTCCGGCGCATCCACAAATGGGTCGGGCTGATCCTGGGTCTCCAGTTCCTGCTCTGGGCGCTCAGCGGATCGGTGATGGCGCTGCTCGACAAGGATAAGGTCGGCGGGCACGGCGGCGGGATGTCGCATGCGCATCCACTGCCACCGGGGGAATATTTCGACGTGGCGGCCCTGCCGCGCGGCGAACCTGTCACGGGCGTGATCCTTCGCGATCTCGGAACCCGGCCGGTCTATGAAGTGCGCTCCGCAAAAGGCGTCCGTCTCGTCGACGCGACAAGCGGCGAGCACATCCGGGTCGACGAGGCCATGGCGCGCGAAGTCGCCTCCATGATGAACGAGGCGCCGATCCGAGAGGTGAGCGTAATCGCCAAGCCGAACCTCGAATCGCGCGATCATGAGGGGGCGATGTGGCGCGTCGATTTCGCGGACGACGAGAACAGCAGCGCCTATGTCTCGCTCGACACCGCGCGCTTCCTCGTCATGCGCGGCGACACCTGGCGGACGTGGGACTTCTTCTGGATGCTCCACAACATGGATTACATCAACCGGAAGAGCTTCAACCACCCGCTCATCATTTTCGTCGCCTTTGGCGCGCTCTGGCTCTCGGGCACCGGCTTCTATCTGCTGTTCAAGAGCTTCAGCCGCGCCGATTTCCGCTGGCTGCGCCGGCGCCGCAAACCGGTGGTCGTCACGCGCACCAGCTGAGCGGCGTCAATCGTCGATCGAGAAGGCCGCCGACAGCTCGAATCGCGATCCGGGATGCGTCAGCCAGGCATGGCTGACGAGGCGCGAATGGCTCCACGTCCGCCGCGTCATCCGCAACACGGGTTCGCCGTCCGAGAGCCCCAGCATGCTGTGGGTGTGCGCGTCGGGCATCTCGGCGCGAACCCGATGTTCGACGCGCTCGAGCGGCGCCGTCCGCGTCAGATATTCGTTCGGCGTCATCTGGGTGAAGTCGATCTTCCCATAATCGGGAGCCGCCGACGCGAGCACGAAACGCTCCTCGAGCTGGATCGGGAACTCGGCTTCGTGATGAACGATGATCGAGTGGAAAAGCCTCGTGCCGACCGGAACCTCCAGTAGCGCCGCAAGGTCCGCATTGGCGCGTATCTCGTCATTCTGCACGACGCGGGCCCGATAGATGTGACCGCGCTCGCGGATCTCTTCGGCGATATTGCGAATTTCGATCATCTGGCCGATCGGCTTGGGCTCGGCGATGAACGATCCGCTACCCGCGCGGCGTACAAGAACGCCTGCCGCCTGTAGTTCGCGAAGCGCCCGATTGGCGGTCATCCGTGACACGTCGAATTGTTGGACTAGCTCTGCTTCCGATGGAACCCGGTCGCCCGGCTTAAGAAGTCCGTCGCGAACGGCATCGCAAATGCTCTGCTTGATGGCGGCATAGCGAGGCGGAGACTTGTCATTTTCGTCATCGGAGTTGCCGGGCCGGGCGGCCGCAGATCCATTCGAGAGTTTTGATCCGCGTCCGGGGGTGCGAGTGGTAACATCCATAACCCGTCTATACAGGTTGCTGCTCGCAGAAGCCAAGCATGCTGTTTGCGACCTGCGCCGGTTTCAGAAGCTGATGGTGGCATTGAAGGAATTATACAGCGTGTTGCCCCCGGCCGGTGCATTGGGCGCGTTTCGGAGAAACCGGCCCTTGCCGAGAAACAGGCCGCTCCATTCGAGGCGGAGGCGCTTCGGTACGAGCCAGTAGCGCAGGCGCGCTTCGACCTGGTGTCCCGCGAAGCGGCCGGAGGCGCCGGATGGATCGCGAACGCCGGTCGTCGAAAAACTGTCGAACCGCGAGGCCAGCCAGAGCGGCCGGTAGGCCGCAAAGGCATCGAGGCGCCTTGACGGTATTGTTTCGATACGGATCGCCGGGGACAGAAGATTGGCCCGTCCGACCGCATTATAGAGGCCCGCTGGCGCGAGTTCCGCGCGGCGCATGCCGAACAAGGTATCGAAGCGGCCGAAATCGCCTCCCCGGCCGTCGCCGCTCGCATAGTCGAATTCGAGCGATAGGCGCGGCGACCAAGGGTGGCGGAAGCTGTAACCCGCCTCGAGATGCGTGAACCACGCCGACACATCGGACTTGGCTGCCGAGGGAGCGAGGCTGCTGCTGATCGTACCGAACTGGTAGAAAGTCTCGCTCTCATAATCGAACCGGCCCGGCGCGGGATCGCGATAGGCGCGCAGTCCGATCGTTTCGAGCGAACGGTCGCGCGTCGGCCGCTGCGGCGCGTCGCGCTCGCCGAGATGGAAGTAGGAAATCTCGACCGAGCCGCGCGACCCGCCGAGCTTCTTCGTCGCGAGGCCGCCCCAGAGTTGCAGGTCAAAGCTCTCCTTGTCGAACTTGACCCGGTTGGCGTCGAGCGACGCGCGGTCGTCGGGCAGCCGCACCTGCGGAAGCGTATAGATAAAGGTCGCCGCGACACCTCCGCGCAGCGCCAGGTCGGCGCGGAGACCCGTATAGCCGCTGGTCGTATTGCGATAATCGTCCGCGGCCACCAGCCGCCGCGATCCCAGGTTCAGCGTGAAGCGGCCGGCCTGGAGATCGAGCTTCGTGCCTGCACCGAAGGCATCGCGCGCCTCATAGCCGACATAGGCCTGGACCAGTTCGAACGCGTTGACTTCGCCCGTCGTCACCGGGGTTCCCGCCTCGCTCCCATAGACGCGGCTGTCGTAGAGTTCGGCGCCCAAGCGAAATCCGTCGCTGCGATATTCGCCGCCGACGATCGTGCGGACATTGAGCAGGTCGTCCTTCTCGTCGAATCCCGTCCGCGCCTGTCCTTGGATCATTTCATAGCGCAGGCGCATGCTGCCCGTGATGGTCAGGCCATCTTCGGCGAGAGCGGGTGCGGGCAGGGCGAGTAAAGTCGCGGCAAGATACAGCCTCAAGCAAACCTCCTGATCCCCGAAATCGAGGACGAACAGGCAACGCTTGAGCGCCGGGACGCTTTACCGGGAGGTTGCGCGGCCCCGGTAATCCGCCTCTAGATCGGAGGCGCCCCTGGTGCAAGATCGCTTCGGTGCCGACCTGGGCTGGACGTGGTCCCGGGCTCAGGCTCCCGGCAGCCCCGCCAATCGCGCCGGCGTCACGACGGGTTCGGCGCGGTCCTTGCGTTCCGAATAGCGGTCGACAAGCTGCGTGGCATGGCCGCGCGTCAGCACGGTGAAGCACACAAGTTCCTCCGCAACGTCGACGATCCGGTCGTAATAGCTCGACGGGAGCATCCGGCCCGCCTCGTCGAACTCGGCATAAGCCTTGGCGACGCTCGACTGGTTGGGGATGGTGATCATCCGCATCCAGCGGCCGAGGATGCGGAGCGTATTGACGCTGTTGAACGATTGCGACCCCGCCGACACCTGCATCACCGCGAGGGTGCGGCCCTGTGTCGGGCGTAGCCCTTTGTATGCGAGCGGCAGGTGATCGACCTGCGCCTTCATGATGCCGGTGATCTGGCCATGCCGTTCGGGGCTGCACCAGACCTGGCCCTCGGACCAGAGCGAATGCTGGCGCAGTTCCTCGACGGCCGGGTGGTCGTCGTCGGCGATCAAATCGGGCAGCGGCAGGTCCGACGGATCGAAGATGCGCGTCTCGCAGCCGAAGAGCTGGAGCAGGCGCGCGGTCTCTTCGACGACGAGCCGCGAATAGGAGCGTTCGCGCAAGCTGCCGTAGAGCAGCAGGATGCGCGGCGCTGGGTCGAGCGGGCCGAGGCCGAGCGCGGGCTGCGAGCGGATATATTCCGCGCTGAGCGCCGGAAGATGGGTGGGATCGGCGAGCGCGCGCAGGCGCGAAAAGGTGGGGGAAGCCATGACAATCAGTCTTTCGCGGGGGTGGATGCCGGGAACCAGCGGCGTCCGAACCAGAAGGCGACGCTCACCAGCAGGATGAGCACGGGAACTTCGACGAGCGGGCCGATGACGGCGGCGAAGGCGACCGGCGAGGCGAGCCCGAAGGCGGCAATCGCAACCGCGATCGCAAGCTCGAAATTATTTCCGGCGGCGGTGAAGGCGACCGCGGTCGTGCGCGGATAATCGGCCTCGATCAGCTTGCCCATCCAGAAGCTGATGACGAACTGCACGACGAAATAGATGGTCAGCGGGACGGCGATGCGCACGACGTCGCCGGGAATGGTGACGATCTCACCGCCCTTGAGGCTGAACATTGCGACGATCGTGAAGAGCAGCGCGACAAGCGTGATCGGCGCGATGCGCGGGAGGAAGCGCGTCTCATACCATTCGTTGCCCTTGGCGTCTGCGAGCCACTTGCGAGTGAGATAGCCCGCCGCAAAGGGAACGCCGAGATAAATGAGGACGGCTTCGGCGACGGTCCAGAAGCTTACGTCGATAACGCTGCCTTCGAGACCGAACAGCGGCGGCAATATCGTCAGGAAGAACCAGGCATAGATGCTGAAGAACAGGATCTGGAAGATCGAGTTGAACGCCACCAGTGCCGCGACATATTGATTGTCGCCCTTCGCGAGCTGGTTCCAGACGATCACCATCGCGATGCAGCGCGCGAGGCCGATCAGGATCAGCCCGGTCATATATTCGGGCTTGTCTGACAGGAAGATCACCGCGAGCGCGAACATCAGCACGGGACCGATGATCCAGTTCTGGATGAGCGAGATGGCGAGCACCCTTTTGTCCTCGAACACGCGCGGCAATTCCTCGTAGCGGACGCGCGCGAGCGGCGGATACATCATCAGGATAAGGCCGATCGCGATCGGGATGTTGGTCGAGCCCCACGAGAGGGCATCGATCGCGGCGGGCAGGCCGGTGAACACCGAACCGAGCAACACGCCGAGCGCCATCGCGAGGAAGATCCAGAGGGTGAGATAGCGATCGAGGAACGACAGCCGTTCCCGCTTGGGCTCTGTCATCGGCTTGGCTCAGGCGCCGACGCGGTTGCCAGCGGCGTCGATTACCTGTTCGCCGTCTTCCTTGGCGAAGGCGCCGCGTTGCCCCGCAGGGATGAGGTCGAGTACCGTTTCGGAGGGACGGCAGAGCTTCACGCCGAGCGGCGAGACCACCAACGGGCGGTTGATCAGGGCGGGATGCGCCATCATCGCGTCGATCAGCGCTTCGTCGCCAAGGGCCATGTCTCCGAGCCCCAGCTCCGCATAGGGCGTGCCTTTCTCTCGCAGGAGTTCGCGAGCCGTGATGCCGGCGCGGACGATCAACTGTTCGAGCAGCGCACGCGACGGCGGCGTCTTCAGATACTCGACGACATGCGGTTCGATCCCGGCATTGCGAATCATCGCGAGGGTGTTGCGGGAGGTCCCGCAGGCGGGGTTATGGTAGATGACGATGTCGGTCATAGCGCGCGTTCCTTCAGCAGCAGGCGAGTTCTGCGAGCAGCGGCTCGCACAGCTCCGCCCGGCCTTGGCAGCAGTCCTTCGCCAGGAAGAGCATCAGGCCGCGAAGCGCGTCGATATCCGCGCGCTGGATAATTTGACGCCCGCGCTTCTCGGATATCACGAGGCCGGCTTTGGCGAGCACCGCGAGATGGGTGGAGAAGGTACTCTGGGTGAGTCCCGACGCTTCGACAAGTTGACCCGTCGACAGGCCGTCGGGCTCATGTTTGACGAGCAGGCGAAAGGCATCGAGGCGTGTCGGGTGTCCCAGCGCGGCGAGAATGGACAAGGCGGAATCGGTTTGCATGCATCGGAATTATCCGATGGAATCGCATCCGTCAATTCCAATCGGGAATATCCGATTAGTTGGTCCGCTTGCGCGATCGGGCTATAGCCTCGTCATGGGTCGCGAACAGCAGAGCGAGATCGCCTTTCGGATCGTCATCGAACAGCCGGTGCCTGGCGTGCTTCACAGCTTGCAAGGCAAGGACGACGGGCCGCTCGATCCCAAAGCGTCCCGCATGGGTGAAGCCTTGGCCTTCGATTTCTCCGTGCGCGTCGGCCCGGGTCCCAAATTCTTCGGCGACCAGGTGCGGCGCGAGGGGCCGGAGCGCCGGTTCGTCTATATTCGTGTCGGGCAAATGGCGGGTGACGCGGCTTCGCCTTGGTCGCGGCGGATGAAGATCGACATACATGATATCGATCAGGAGCTGCTCGACGCGGCCGCGAAGGATATGCGGCCCATCGAGATTGCGATCATTGGCACGGGTAAGGATGGCACGCCCGCGTGCGCGACGGTGCGTCCGACGATGCGGCGCATCGCCTAGCAGAGCTCGTATCCTGTTCCGTCCCGTCAAGCGGCGTGTCGCATGGTCCCGAGCTTGGCCGCGCCGCTCGCCAGCAGCCGCTCGATTTCGTCCGAGGTCCGCCGGACAGCGAGTTTCAGCGCTTCATCGATGTGGACATAATCCTGGGTCACATTCTGCGAAGCATGTCCGAGCATTGCGCGGATCGTGAGTTCCGAGAATCCCAAATCTCCCGCGACGCTTCCGAAGGTGTGGCGAAGCGTATGGGGCGTCACACCCTCTATACCTGCCAAAACGCACACGCGCCGGAGGCACTCGCTAACCGCCGTGAAGGGACCGTCGCCGATGGTCGAGGGAAACAGGTGCGGATTGCCCGCAATCTCTGCCTGGTCTTGCAGAACCCGCACCGCGGCCGGACCGATCGCTCGAATCTGTGCGCCGCCCTTCGTGTCGGGAAAAGCAACATAGCCGGCATCGGGATGAAGCCAGCTGCGGCGCATCGCTTGCCCTTCTTCCCGGCGATAGCCCGTCAGCAGCAAGGTGCGCAGGACGCCGAGAGCGACCGGATTCTCGCCGCTCGCCTCGGCATGAGCGATGGCCTTCCCCATCATCTCGATTTCAGCGACGCTGAGGCGCCGCGTCTTCTTTTTGCTCGCGAGCTTCTTGGCCCCGAGGGTCGGGTGTACTTCGAGCAGACCCTTGTGCTTCGCGTGACCGATGATCGCCTGAAGCGTGCCGAGGCAGCGGCCCGCCACGCCGGGCCCGCCCGTTGCCATGCCGCCTCGCCCTCCCGTTCGGGGTTTGGCCGTCTTCCCGTTCTTTACGTCGGATTGCATCTGCTCGACGTCGGCGATCCGGAGATGCTTCACGATGCGATTGCCAAGCAGGGGTACGATGTGGGTTCGAACCCGGCTCTCGTCCATATCGAGCGACGACGTTTTGATGGGAAGATTCTTGCGGCCTAGGATATTCCCGGCGCGAGCTTCCTCCAAATACCAGTCGCACATCTCCGCTACGGTCATTCCCTTGCGGACCTGCCTGACCTTGTCGGCGGGATCCTCGCCGACGATGACCTCGGCCAACTTGAGCTTTGCAAGATCGCGGGCCGTATCGACCGTCAGCACGCCGAACCGGCCGAGGTTCATCCGGCGTTTGATACCCTCGGCATTGCGATATTGAACGACGAAAGTCTTGAGCCCCGAAGGGAGCACCCTCAGGCCGAAGCCCTTCACTTCGCTATCCCAATAGATGAGCTGCTTGCTGTCTGGCACGGCAAGCGCGTCGATCGCCCGTTTGGTCAGCTTGCCCGTCGGCATCATGTCTCTCCTGCTGGAGACAAAACCAAAACCGAGCGGCTTTGTCTCCAAATTGTCTCCTGCAACCGTCAAACTGGAGACAAAATTAGGATACGAGAGGGCAGAAAGAAAATCAAGAAATATAGGAAATATAGGGTTTTAGGATAGCATAGGAAGCTCTAGGAAAGCCCGAAGGTCAAGTTGCCAAGGTTGGGGTCGAGGGTTCGAATCCCTTCGCCCGCTCCATCGTCGTTTGTACGATATTCTGTCCCCAGCTACCCTGCCGTACGACGTTGCCTTGCGCGAAATGCGTGATGTCACCACTGATTTTGACGAAAAGGTTTGATTCCGGAACGCTGGCTCTGCTGTAGATTTTTAGAAAAATAAGTTAAATCAATTCAATATGAGACTTCTCAGGCGAGTGCGCCCGTCTCTTTGTCCTCATATTGTCATCACAATGACGAATTTGATCGAAATACTGCGGGAGGCACGTCAACACTTTTTCTCCGCGCCCGATCGGACATTCTCCGGATGTCGGAATACGTCGGAGACGCGCGTTTCCGTGACAATCATCATGTCCGCAATTGATGACGTGGACGGCTCTCCAACCTCCTGCGGTATGATCTGCGGGATGAGCTGGAAGGAGAGCTACGATGGAGAAGATCGCAACGGTCGGGTTGGATATCGCGAAGTCGGTGTTTCAGGTTCACGGTGTTGATGCCT
>JAFKLT010000060.1 GCA_017309275.1 Sphingomonadales bacterium
TCCTCGGCTATGCGCTGGCGATCATCGCGGCGCTGATCAGCCATGTCCCCGGCGGACTCGGCGTGTTCGAGGCGGTGGTGATCGGCGTGGTACCGGGCGACAAGGCACAGCTTCTGGCCGCGCTGCTCGCCTATCGCGTCATCTATTATCTGCTGCCGCTCCTTTGCGCGGCGCTGCTCCTCGCCTGGCACGAAAGCCGCGCATGGCGGGCGCCGGCAAAGGAACTTGCCGCGGCGGGCCAGTCGCTGCTGCGCGAGCTTGCGCCGCCGCTGCTCGCCGCGCTTGTCTTCGCCGGGGGTCTGATCCTTCTCCTCTCGGGATCGACCCCGGCGGAGGCCGCGCGGATGCACGACCTCAAGCATTTCCTGCCGCTGCCCTTTGTCGAGGCATCGCATCTTGCCGCCAGCCTTGCCGGCACGCTGTTGCTGTTCCTTGCGCCGGGCCTGCTTCGCCGCCTCGACGGCGCGTTCGTCGCGACGCGCGCGCTGCTGGTCGCGGCGATCCTCTTCTCGCTCGCCAAGGGGGGCGATTATGAGGAGGCGCTGATCCTGACCGGCATCGCCGCGGCACTGCAATGGAGCCGCGCGGCCTTTTACCGCCGTACCGCGCTGATCGATGCGCCGCTGTCGACCGGCTGGATCGCCGCGGCGCTGACGGCGATCCTCGCGTCGGCCTTTGCCGGCTTCTTCGCCTACAAGCATGTCGCCTATTCGAGCAGCCTGTGGTGGCAGTTCAGCCTGCGCGGCGACGCGCCGCGTTTTCTGCGGACGCTGTTCGGGATCGCGGTGCTGCTAGCGGGGCTGGCGCTGTGGCGGCTGTTTGCGCCGTCGGCGCGGTCTACGCGGAGCAGCGCGGTGCGCTTCGACCAGCTCCAGCCGGCGCTGGCGCTGGCCGACCAGACCGACGCCTTTCTGGCCTATACCGGCGACAAGCGCTTCCTCCTCGCCGACGAGGGAGACGCCTTTCTGATGTATCGGATCGAGGGCGCGAACTGGATCGTGATGGGCGATCCCGTCGGGAACGAGGCGCGCTGGTCCGACCTGCTGTGGAAGCTGCGCGAAAGGGCCGATGCGGCGCAGGGGCGTATCCTGCTCTATCAGATCGGGTCGCGCTGCCTGCCGCACGCGATCGACCTTGGCCTCGGGATCGTCAAATATGGCGAGGAGGCCCAGGTCGAACTGGCCGACTTCACGCTGGACGGACCGCAGGCGAAATCGCTGCGCCACGCGCAGCGGCGCGCGGTGCAAGACGGCGCGGAATTCGCGATCATCGCGGCGGCTGACGTGTCGGCGCATCTCGACGAGCTTCGCGCGGTGTCCGACGACTGGCTCGCCGCGAAGAAGCAGCGTGAAAAAGCCTTCAGCCTCGGCAGCTTCGACCCCGCTTACATGGCGCATTTCCCGTGCGCGGTGGTGCGGATCGACGGGCGGATCGTTGCCTTCGCGAATATCCTGGCGACCGAGAACCGTGCTGAAATGTCGGTCGACCTGATGCGCCATATTGCCGCCATTCCTTATGGCGTGATGGATTTTCTGTTCATCCGGCTCATGCAACATGCGCAGGCGGAGGGATATCGGCGCTTCACCCTGGGCATTGCGCCCCTGTCGGGAATCGACGGGCGCAAGCTAGCATCCGCCTGGGCGCGCGGCGCGGCTTTCGTCTTCCGGCACGGCGAACCGCTTTACGGGTTCGAGGGCCTCAGAAGCTATAAGGCGAAGTTCGCGACGCATTGGGAGCCGCGCTATATCGCGGGACCGCGTGGCATGGCGTTCGCGCAGAGCATGGCCGCGGTTCATCGGATCGTCAGCCGCCCGCCCGCGCCGCGGAAGAAGGGCCAGCGCCCGATCGCGGTGCTGATCTGATGGGCGACGTGCGCCTTCGTCCGATGCCGCCTGCGGGTGCCATGCTGCTGACCATGGCGGCGGTGGTCGCGCTCGCGGCGCATCTGGCGGCGGCGCCCTCGCTGCGTCCGGGCGATCAGATTCCCGGCCTCACCTATGAACCCGAGCGCGGGGCGCCGCACGCTCCGCTCGCTTTGATCGTCACCAGCGTGCAGGACGGCAGCGCCGCGGCGAAGGCCGATATCGCCGCCGGCGACGTGATCGACCGCATCGATGGCAAGCCGATCCCTTCGGTCTCGGCGGTCGCGCGTGCCGTAAAGGGGGATGCCGCCAAAGGCGTCGAGCTTCATATTCGCCATGAGGGCGAGAGCCGCTATAAGCATCTGCCGCCAGTTCGCGCGAAGGAGCCGCATGTCGCAGAAAATACTCGTCGTCGAGGATGACCCCACGACCGCGGACTTCATCGTCAAAAGCCTGACTGGCGAGGGCTTTGTCGTCGACCATGCCGCCGACGGGCGCGACGGATTGTTCCACGCGACCGACGGCAGTTACGACGCGATCATACTCGACCGCATGCTGCCCGGCATGGACGGGATGGCGGTGCTCGCCGCCCTGCGCGCGGCAAAGGTCGCGACGCCGGTGATCATCCTGTCGAACCTGGGCGCGGTCGATGCGCGGGTCGAGGGGCTGACATCGGGCGCGAACGACTATCTGCCCAAACCCTTCGCCTTTTCCGAACTGCTCGCGCGGCTGAAACTGTTGCTCGCGAAGCCTTCGGGCGGCACGCAGGTCGAAACGATGCTGGCGTGCGAGGATCTGGAGATGAACCTGCTCAGCCGCCGTGTGACGCGCGCCGGCCGCCGGATCGAACTGCAACCGCGTGAATTCCGCCTGCTCGAATATCTGCTGCGCCACAAGGAACAGGTGGTGACGCGCACAATGATGCTCGAGGGCGTTTGGGAGTATCATTTCGACCCTGGGACAAACGTCGTCGACGTCCATGTCAGCCGGCTGAGACGAAAGGTCGACGACGGGTTCGACAAGCCCCTGGTCCACACGATCCGCGGCGCGGGTTACATGCTCGGCAAGGCTGATTGACGGCAGTGCGGCGGGGGTTCTTCCAGTCGACCACGGTGCGGCTTGCGCTCGCGCTGTTGCTGGCGCAGGTCGCGGCGCTCGCACTGGGCCTGACCGTCATCCATCGCTTCACCGAGGCGACGATCCTGGCCGATGCGCGCACCGCGGCCGAAGTGGCGCGCGACGATTTCTCCGAAGAGTATCGGCAGGAGGGCGAGGCGGGGCTGGTGCGCGCGATCCGCGACCGGATCGCCGCGCGCGACGACCAGAATTTCGTCGTCTTGTTGAAGGGGCCGGACGGCGCACCGATCATCGGCAATCTTAAGCAATGGCCGGCGACGGTCGGCGATGCCGAGCGTTGGCGCCGGATTTCGCTGTTTCGTGAAGGCGGACTGGTCGCCGAGGAAATGGGGCTGGTCACCGTCAGGCTTCCCGAAGGCCATGTGCTGCTGACCGGCGAGGTGCTCGAGGCACAGGCGCAGCTTGCGAAGGCCAGCCAGGCGGCGTTCCTCTACGCGCTGGCGGCAGGAATATTGATCGCGTCGATCGTCGCCGCACTCGCGGCGTGGATTCTCTCGCGGCGCGTCAATGCCTTTGCGCGTGCGGCCTCCGCGATCGCGGCGGGCAAGCTCGATGCGCGGGTCGAGCGCGACGAGACCGGCGATGCTTTCGACCGGCTCGGTACGTCGATCAACGCGATGCTCGACCGGATCGAGGCTCTCGTCGGCGAATTGCGCATGGTCACCGATTCGATGGCGCACGACCTGCGCTCGCCCGTGTCGCGGATGAAGGCGACACTCGAACAGGCGCTGGGACGCACACGCGACGAGCAGGCGACGGGCGCGCTTGCGGCGGCAATCGACGAAGCCGACGGGCTCCACCGCCTGCTCGACACCGCGCTGGAAATCAGCCGCGCTGAGGCAGGTATCGGCCGCGACCAGTTCGCGCGCTTTGCCCTCGCGCCGCTGCTTGAAGATCTTGCCGAGGTCTATGGCCCGCTGGCGGAGGACGAGGGCTTCGCCATAACGGTCGACGCGCCCGCCGGGCTGGTCGTGATGGCGCATCGCGAAATGCTGCTGCGCGCACTGTCGAACCTGATCGACAACGCGCTGAAATATGCCGCCGGCGGCGCGACGATCCGGCTTTCCGCCACGCGAAGCGGCGCCGAGGTGGCGCTGTCGGTCACCGACGACGGCCCCGGCATCCCCGAAGATCGGATCGGCGAGGCGGCGAAGCGCTTCGTACGCCTCGACCCGGCGCGCGGCGGCTCGGGCGCAGGGCTTGGCCTGTCGCTGGCCCAGACGATCGCGCACATGCACGACGGGACGATGACGATCGGCCGTGCGGACCCGCACGGAATGGTCGTCACTTTTCGTCTGCCGATTGCTTCGGATTGACGCCGAAGTCGACCGGGTCGCGCTAGTCCCGGGATGATTTGCGCGCCAGCCTGTGCGCGTGAGCGACAATGGGGGGCATATTCATCTGATCCTGCCGGACGCAGTCGAGCGTACGGCTTGCTTTCGCGTCCTTGCCGAAACCCCGGGACGGATCGTGCGCAGCTTCGCCAGTGCCGAAGCATGGGTAGAGGCGGGGGCCGACACCGACACCGACTGTGCGATCCTGCTTTTTCACTGGCACCAGCCCGGCGCGATCGACGGTGCGGCACTGCTCGCTCGCCTTGCCGGGCAGGTTGGCATCGCCGCCTTTGTCGCCGCGAGCCGGCTGACGATCTACGAGGTGCGCGCGATTCTGCGCGGCGGGGCGCACGACCTGCTGCCCGCGCCGCTCGATCCAAGGCTGGTCGGGCGCGCGATCGACGAAGCGGTCGCTGCGCGGCGGCAGCACCACGCCGTCTTTGCACGGCGCCGCGAGGCCGAGGCGCGGCTTTCGGGGCTGACACCGCGCGAGCGCGACATATTGGACGCGATGGCGTCGGGCCTGGCCACGAAAGCGATTGCGCGGCGGCTCGAACTGAGCCCGCGGACGGTCGAGGTGCACCGCGCGAATATCATGCGCCGTGCCGGGGCGGCCAGCGTCGCCGAATTGCTGCGTCTGCAGTTCACCGCCGAATGGGCGGCCGGCAATCGCGTCCATTTCGGTCCATGACCGCGCCAGGCGCGGCCGGGCCGGCGAAAGATCGTCCACGTCTTCGCCGGCCCGATATCTATCCGGTGACGAGAGTCCGCTGTTCGGGGCGGCCCATCGAAAGCAGGATGGGATCGGTTCCCTGGCGCGCCATGAAATCCTGTTTTCCGGAAAGGCCCTGCCATTCGATGCCGATCAGCGACTGCGCGATCGCGCCGCCCAGCGTGTCGCCGGGGCCGGGCAGGATGATGACGTCGGGCGCGAACTCCATGACGGCAACCTGGACCGACCGCGCGAAATCATAGGGCGCGAGAATCTGGTGCCCGAAGGTATAATCCCACATCCTCTGCGGGTCGGACGAGAAGCGCCGCCAGATATGGCCGCGACCGTCGACCATCGGAACGTCGGGAGCGCCGAACAGCGACGGGGGCAGTTCGGCCTTCGCCTTGTCGGAGCTGCCGAACATCAGCGGGGTGTGAAAGGGGCCATGGCCGGCGAGGCGCAGCGGATCGCGTCCCGGCGTCGGCGGGACTTCGGCCAGCAGCGCCGCGAGGCCTTCCTCATTGCCCGCGAGGACGAGCATGCCGGCAAGGTCGATCGACAGTGCGAGCGCATGGCCAGGTCGCGCGGCGATGTCGGCGACCAGGGCGAACAGCGCGTCGCGGAGGCCGGGGACCGGGCGCCAGTCCTCGTCCACCACCTGCAGCAGGATTTGACCGCCGGGCCCGTGGGTCTGGCTGTTGAGGCCCATCGCGTTCGAAATACGAAAGCCGTCCTCGATCGACACGGCGCCGCCCAGCGCCAGCGCGCTGTACCAACCCATCGAATTGCCGGCGACCGCGACCACGTCGAACCGTTCGCGATCGATGCTCAGATAGTCGAGCGCGGTTGCCGCATAAATCAAGGGCGCTGCGACGTCGCCGCGCATGTGGGTTGCGACGCTGAAACGGTCCGCGCCGTCGAGTTCGGTCACTGTCGGCTGGCTACGCTCGCCGCGCTGCGCGTCGAAATTCGCGATCAGCCCGGCAAAACGGGCACCGTGCAGCCGCGCGATGCTGCCGAGTTCGCTTTTGCCATAGGTACCCCGGCCGGGCGCGACGACAAGCGCGGTCTGCCGCGCGCTCATGCGAGCAGCTCCTTCGCGGCGGCATAGATCGAATCGCGGCTCGGCAGCGTCAGCGTTGCGGCCTTGCCGAGCGGGATGAAGCTGTCGTCGGCGGCGATCCGCGCGAGCTTCCTGTCCGGCATGCGCTCGACGAAGGTCGCCATCAGCGCCTCGCTTTGCGAGCCGGTGATGCGGCATTCGTCGACGATCAGGATGCGCTTTGCGTCGCCGACGGCCTCGACCAGCTTTTCTGCGTCGACCGGGCCGAGCCAGCGCAGATCGATCACGCGCGCCTTCACGCCGTCCGCCGCGAGCAATTTCTCGGCCTGGCGCGAGAGGTAGTAGCCGTTGCCATAGGTGACGATCGCCAGATCGGTGCCGTCGCCGTGCACCCCGACATCGCCCAGGCGGATCGGCGCGCCCTCGCCTGGCGCCTCGTAGAGGCTGGTCCACAGACCGTCGCCTTCTTCGTGCAGATCGCGGGTCATGTAGAGCGCGATCGGTTCGACGAACACCACGACCCGCTGCTCCTCGCGCGCCAGCCGCACGCATTCGCGCAGCATCGCCACGGCATCACGGCCGTTCGACGGCACCGCGAGGATCACGCCGGGAATGTCGCGGAAGACCGCCAGGCTGTTGTCGTTGTGGAAATGGCCGCCGAAGCCCTTCTGATAGCCCAGCCCCGCGATGCGGATGACCATCGGGTTGGTGTACTGGCCGTTCGAGAAGAAGCTGAGCGTCGCCGCCTCGCCGCGAATCTGGTCCTCGGCATTGTGAACATAGGCCAGGAACTGGATTTCGGGCATCGGGACGAAGCCATTGTGCGCCATGCCGATCGCCAGGCCGAGAATCGCCTGTTCGTCGAGCAAGGTGTTGACGACGCGCGCCGAACCGAAGCGCTGGTGAAGCTTTGCGGTGACGTTGTAGACGCCGCCCTTCGGCCCGACGTCCTCGCCTGCGACGATGATCTCCTCATGCGCCAGCATCAGGTCGGCAAGCGCCCAGCTCAGGAGGCGCGCCATATGCATCGGCTTGTCCATCTGCCCGGCGTCGCTGCCGAACATCGCGCGCCGATCCTCGGCCGAAGGTGTGTTCGCCCGCGTCAGTTCGCGCTTCGGCGGGACCAGGCTTTCCATGACATGCGCGGGCGTGGTTATCTTCGGCCGCAGAATCGCCGCCTCGGCCTGCCGCGCTAGCGTCGCGCCGATCTCTTCATAGGCGTCGGCGACTTCGGCGGGGGTCATCCAGCCCTGCTCGGCCATCAGCGCCGCGCCGGCGAGCAGCGGATCGCGCGCCTCATCGGCCTCGATCAGTGCTTTGGGAAGATAGGCGCCCTGTACGTCGGATCCGGCATGCCCATAGAGACGCACCGTCGCCATATGAAGGAAAACCGGCTTGCGTGTTCGCCGAGCATAGTCGGCCGCAGCCTTCGCACCGGCATAGGCCGAGGCAAGGTCGGTACCGTCGCACTGGATGTAATGCAGCCCCGCGCGGTGGCGGAACTGCGCCTCGATCCAGCCGGTGGGCGTGCGCGTCGAAATGCCGATGCCATTGTCTTCGCACAGAAAGATGAGCGGCATGGGTGATCCCTGAAAGGCCGCCCAGCCCGCTGTGTTGAACGCGCCCTGCGCGGTCGAATGGTTCGCCGACGCATCGCCGAAGCTGGTCAACACGACCGCGTCGTCGGGCAGCGGAAGCCCGCTGCGGCCAAGGCGCCGCGCGATGCCGATCGAGAATGCGGCACCGACCGCCTTGGGCAGGTGCGAGGCGATCGTGGACGTTTGCGGCGGAATGTTGAGCGGCTTCGAACCGATCACCTTGTGCCTGCCGCCCGAAATCGGATCGTCGCTTGATGCCGCGAAGCTCAGCAACATATCCCACGTTGCCGTTTCGCCGGGGACCTGGCGGGCGCGGTGAAGCTGAAAGGCGTTCGAACGATAATGCAGAAAGGCCATGTCGGTGACGCGCAGTGCCGCCGCGACCGCGGCATTGCCCTCATGCCCCGAAGACCCGATCGTGTAGAAACCCTCACCGCGCGCCTGAAGGGTGCGCGACAGCCGGTCCATCTGGCGGCTCGTCAGCTGCGATAGAAAAATGTCGGTCGCGTCGGCGCGCGAAAGGCCGGCGACGGCAGGGTCGGGCGCGTCGGTGTTGCGGCTGAGTGCCCCGCCTGCCAGCGCCGCGAGAAACTTTTCATGCACTGCCTGTGCCGCGTCCACCGTCATCCTCCGTCCGTTTGCCGGAAAGTTGCATCCGCAACCAACCGCCCTGTTTCGGCGCGCGCTAGAACGGGGCAGTCCGAGGCGCAAGCATCTCTTGCCTTGCCGCGCCGCCTCGCGCTACCACCTTTCCCGATGACAGACCGGGGCGGGCTTAGAATTTCAACATGATGTCGCTGTGGATCGCGCAGGCGTCGGCCGCCGCGACGGCGCCGAATGCGGACGGGGGCGAGGGCTGGCTCCTCGATCCCGAACTCGTCGATCCCGGCTATGGCCAGACGATGGCGGGCGGCGACATCCAGACCAGCTTTCCGCCGCCACCTCCCGCGCGTGAACCGTCGTCGGGCGGCGACCTGTCGTGGCTGCGCGATTTCTTCGAATGGAGCGCCCCGGCACTGAAGCCGATGGTGTGGATCGGCGCCGCGGTGCTGCTGCTGATCATCCTCTATCATTTCGTGCCCGCCTTCGCCGACTGGGTCGACCGCATCCGCTATGGCCGCCGGCGTGGCGACGACGAGGAGGAAGAGGTGATCGGCGAGGCCGAGGCCGGGCGTGCCCGGGCCCGTCTGGCTGATGCCGACGCGCTCGCCGCGGCGGGCCGCTTTGCCGAAGCGATCCATCTTCTCCTCTATCGCAGCGTCGAGGATATCGAGGGTCGGCGGCCGGGGCTGGTCCGTCCGGCGATGACCTCGCGCGAACTGGCCGAGGCGCATGACCTGCCGCAGGTGGCGCGCGGCGCCTTCAGCAGGATTGCACGCGCGGTCGAGATCAGTCTGTTCGGCGGGCGTCCGATCGACGAAGGTGCGTGGACCGAATGCCGGAGCGCCTATGCCGAGCTGACGGTGCCGCAGAATTGGGCTCGCATATGAGCGAGGCCGGATCGACGAGCCACAACAGCTTCAATCCGCTGCTGATCGCGGGGGTCGTGGTGGTCGGCGTGTTCGCCTTCATCGCGCTCTGGGCGCTCGTCGCGTTCGGCCCGCAACTGTCGAGCGGCAATGACGGTGGCGGCCATTCGCTGTCGAAGGCGGCGCCGGGCTATGCCGGCATCGTCGACCTGCTCGAACGTGGCGGGGCCGATGTCGAACTGCGTCGACGCGCCGGCCCGTCGACGAACGCGGTCGACGAGCCGTTGCTGATCCTGACGCCCACGCACCGCACCAAGCCGCACGAGATCGAGGAGCTGCTGAACAAGCAGGGCAAGCGCGCGCTGGTGGTGTTGCCAAAATGGCAGACCATGCGCGTACCGGGCCAGACGCAGAAGCCCGGTTGGGTCAGCCAGGGCTTTGCAATCACGCCGTCGGACGATTTGCTTCCCGCCCAATTCGGCAAGGTTTCGGTGAAGGCGCCCGCCGCGAAGGCACAGATGGTGGCCGCCGATCTGAGCGGTCGGTCGTTCTCGGCCTATTTGCCTGACAATGCGCAGACCGTGACCGGCGATCGGCTGGAACCGCTGATCGAAGGGGCAAATGGCGGCGCGGTGCTGGCGCGCCTGAAGGGCGGCGATCTCTATATTCTCGCCGATCCCGATCTGATCGACAATCTGGCCTTCTCCTCGCGCGACAAGGCGCGTGCAGCGGCGTTGCTGATCGACGCGGTGGGCGAAGATGCCGATGCCAATTCGGTCGCGTTCGACCTGACGCTGAACGGCTTTGGCGGTCAGCGCTCGCTGCTGCGTTTCGCCTTCGTCCCGCCCTTCATCGGAATCACACTGTGTCTGATCGCCGCCGGCTTGCTCGCGCTGTGGCAAGCCTGGATGCGCTTCGGCCCCGCGATCAAGCCGGCGCGGGCGATCGCGATATCGAAGGCGGCGCTGATCGCGAACAGCGCCGATCTGATCAAGCAGGCGCGGCGCGAGCTCGACGGGGCCGATGCCTATGTCCACAGCCAGCGGATGGCGATCGCGCGGCGGCTGCACGCGCCCACCGGACTCGACGCGGATGCGACCGACGCGTGGATCGACAAGAGGCTGAAGGGTGGCAATCTGTTTTCGGCGCTCGCGCGGCGGCTGCCGCTCGCGCGGAACCGGCATGAGTTTTTGAGCGACGCGCAGGCGCTGCACGACATCAGAAAGGAATTATTGCGTGACGGCTAATATCGAGAGCGTCCAGGCGCTCGGCGCCGCGATCGAGGGCGAGGTCGCAAAGGTCGTGTTCGGTCAGGGACCGCTGACCCGCATGGTGACGATCGCGCTGCTCGCGGGCGGGCATGTGCTGCTTGAAGGTCCGCCGGGAACGGCGAAGACCCTGCTTGCGCAGGCCTTTGCCCGCGCGGTCGGGCTCGATTTCGGGCGCATCCAGTTCACCCCCGATCTGATGCCGGGCGACATATTGGGGTCGAACCTCTTCAACTTCCAGACGTCCAGCTTCACGTTGACCAAGGGGCCGATCTTCACCGAACTGCTGCTCGCCGACGAAATCAACCGCACCCCGCCCAAGACGCAGGCCGCATTGCTGGAGGCGATGCAGGAGCGGCGCGTGACGATCAACGGCGAGCCGCATGCGATGAGCCCGCGTTTCACCGTGCTCGCGACGCAGAATCCGATCGAGCAGCAGGGCGTCTATCCGCTGCCTGAGGCGCAACTCGACCGCTTTCTGTTCAAACTGGTCGTCGACTATCCCGACGCCGCCGAGGAACGGCGCATCGTCGCCGACCATGGCGGTCGCTTCAAAAGCCCGTCTGTGTCCGATTTCGGCGTCGAGAAGATCACCGACGCCAAGGCGATCGGCGAGGCGATCGACGCCATCGCGGCGGTGCGGCTCGCCGACGAGGTCGTCGACTATATCGTCCGTCTGATCCGCGCGACCCGCGCCAGCGCCGACCTGGAGTGCGGCGCTTCGCCGCGTGCTGCGACGATGCTCGCGCGGGCCTCTAGCGCCGCTGCGGCGCTTGAAGGCCGCGACTATGTGATCCCCGACGACATTCAGCGCCTTGCCGCGGGCGTGCTTCGCCACCGCGTCATCCTGTCGGCGGCGGCGGAGATCGAAGGCCGCAACGTCGAACAGGTCATCGCCGGTCTCGTCGAGCGCGAGGAAGTGCCCCGGTGATCTATCCGACGCGCCGGGCGATCTATCTGCTGCTGCTCGGCGCGCCTCTGGCATTGGCACTCGGCCTCCTGCGGCCCGAATTGTGGGTCGTCGCGCTCGCGTGGATCGGACTGATCCTGTTCGGCCTGCTGTTGGACGCGATGCTGGGCGCCAATCCGCGACATCTCGCGCTCGACGCGCAGGTGCCGCACCAGGTGGGGGTCGGCGACCCCTTCGACCTGCGCCTTGCGGCGACCGGCCGCAGCGTTCCCCGCCGCGCGGAGATCGCGCTGTCGGTCGACGAACGGCTGGCGCCCGGCGGCCGATTGGCGGGTGACATGGTGTCGGTCGAGACGGGCGACATGCTGGTCCGCACGCTGTCGCTGGCGGCGTCACGGCGCGGGCAGGCGCTGGTCGAGGCGCTGTGGCTGCGCTGGGCGGGGCCGCTCGGTCTCGTGTGGAAACAGCGCCGCTTTGCGCTCGACCGTGCGATTTCCGTCGTCCCCAGCCTGCGCGCGGTCACCGAGGAGGGCAGCCGCCTGTTCCAGCGGAACAGCTGGTTCGGCCTGCGCCAGCAACAAATTCGCGGCGAGGGCACCGAATATGAATCGCTGGCCGAATATCAGCCGGGGATGGACCGCCGCTCGATCGACTGGAATGCATCCGCGCGGCACGTAAAGCTGCTCGCGAAGGAATATCGGGTCGAGCGCGACAATCGCGTGGTGCTCGCGATCGATGCGGGGCGCACGATGGCCGAGCCGGTCGGTGGAATGCCGCGTGTCGATCGTGCGGTGTCGGCGGCGCTGTTGCTCGCCTATGCCGGGCTGAAGCTTGGCGACCGGATCAGCTTCTTCTCCTTCGCCGCAAAGCCGCAGGCGTTGACCCCCGCCTATATGCATATCCAGGATTTTCCGGCGCTGCAGCGCGCGGCGAGCAAGATCGACTATGCGCCGGTGGAAAGCAATTTCACGCTCGCGCTGATGACGCTGTCGGCCGAGCTCAACCGTCGCTCGCTGATCATCCTCTTCACCGAATTCACCGACGCGACCAGCGCCGATCTGATGATCCGTGCTGCTGGCCGGCTGGTCAAGAAGCACCGGCTTCTGTTCGTCGTGATCCGTGACGAAGAGGTCGAGGAAGAAGAAAAGCGCCGTCCCGAAAGCGCCGCCGACATCACCCGCTCGAACGTCGCGGCGGCGATGCTGCGCGACCGCCAGCTGGTGATCGCGCGGCTTCAGCGGCTGGGCGCCGACGTCCTCGAAGTCCCGGCCGACGCGATGGGTGCCGGGGTGGTCGAGGCCTATCTCGGCATCAAGCGGCAGGGGAGCTTGTGATGCAGTCGGTGAACGCCGCGGCGTTGCCCTCCTTTTCGACCAGCCGCTTTCGCGCCGAGCGCGAGGCCGACTGGATCGCATTCGACCTGCTGCTCACCAAGCTGGAAAAGCGCGGTGCGAAGGCGCTGACGAGCGAGGAACTGCTCGAACTGCCGATCCTCTATCGTGCGACCCTGTCCTCGCTGTCGATCGCGCGCGCGACCAGCCTCGACAAGGCACTGCTCGATCATCTCGAGGCGCTGTCGATCCGCGGTTATTTCCTCGTCTATGGTGTACGCGAATCGCGGCTGAGCCGCATCCGCCGCTTCTTCCTCTACGACTGGCCCGCCGCCGTCCGGTCGGTGTGGATCGAAACGATCATCATCGCGCTGATCATCACATTGGGCGCGTTGACCAGCTGGTCGCTCGTCGCGCACAACCCCGAATGGTATTTCAACTTCGTTCCAGAGGAACTGGCGGGCGGCCGCGATCCGCGTGCGTCGGTCGAGTTTCTGAAATCGACGATCGGGCACGGCAAGGCCCCGGCGGCGGAAGAACAGAGCGGGCTCCACATGTTCGCGGCCTTTCTGTTCACGCATAACAGCGGCGTGTCGATCATGTCCTTCGCGCTGGGCTTCGCCTTCGGCGTGCCCACGATGATGCTCGAATATTATCAGGGGATCAGCCTCGGCGCGATGCTGGCGGTCTTCACGGGGAAGGGGCTGGGGACCGATTTCGGCGGCTGGCTGTTCATCCACGGTACCACCGAATTGTTCGCCGCCGCGCTGTCCGGCGCCGCGGGCCTGCGTATCGGCGCCGCGGTCGTGTTTCCCGGCGCGCGCGGGCGGCTGGAGGCGGCGGCCGACGCCGGACGCACCGCAGGAAAGGTGATGGTCGGCGTGATTCTGATGCTGCTCGTCGCCGGATTGCTCGAAGGCTTCGGGCGCCAGCTCATTACCGATACGCTGCTGCGCTATGGCATCGGGACGCTTATGCTGTTGTTCTGGCTCGCCTATTATTACATCCCGCGCCGCGAGGACGTCGCATGACCGCCACAGCAAACGCCAAGGCCCGCGAATCGACCACCAAGAAAATCCGCCAGTTCGTCACCCCCGAGGGCGTCGATCTGCAGCTCAGGATCGCGAGTGCGGGTCTTCGGCTCGGCGCGCTGATCGTCGACCTTGTCCTGATCGTCGTCGCCCTGTTTCTTTTCACGCTGTTCATGGCGTGGGTCGGCTTCGCCGGCAGCGGAGACATTGCCTATACGATCTGGATGCTGGGCTTCTTCGCGCTGCGGACCTTCTGGTTCATCGGCTTCGAACTCGGCACGCGCGCGGCGACGCCGGGCAAGCGGCTGATGGGTATTCGCGTTGTCGCGCGCGACGGCGGACGGTTGACCGCCGACGCGGTGGTCGCGCGCAACCTGATCCGCGAACTCGAACTTTTCCTGCCGCTGATGATGGTCGGCAACGGCGCGGCGGAGGATATGGTGTCGGGCTGGACCATCCTTGCCGGCGTCGTCTGGTCGCTGACGCTCAGCCTGTTCCTGCTGTTCAACCGCGATCGGATGCGGATGGGTGATCTGATCGCCGGGACATGGGTCGTCATGGCGCAGCGCGTGAAACTCGACAGCGACATTGCGACCGCCGAGGATGCGCAAGCGATCCAGTTCAGCGATGCCGAGCTGGCGGTTTATGGCATTTTCGAGTTGCAGGAGCTGGAGCGCGTGCTGCGCGGCCGCGATGCGCGCGCAATGCGTGAGGTCGCCGATACGATCCGCGGCAAGATCGGTCGGCCGGTTGCCGAAGAGGATGACGTCTTCCTTCTTTCCTATTACCGGCAGCTCAAGGCCCGGCTCGAACGCGGCCTGCTGCTCGGCAAAAGAAGAGAGGATAAATATGCCAGCGAATGACAGTCTCCCCGCCCTTTCGGTCGCCGATGCATTGCGCCGCCGTCGTTCGATTCGCGCTTTTACGGGCCAGCCGGTCGATCCCGCCGTCCTGAAGCAGGTTTTCGCCGATGCGCAGCGCGCACCCTCGGGCGGCAATCTCCAGCCGTGGCAGGTCACCGTGCTGACGGGCGAGCCGTGGCAGCGCGTCAAGGACGCGGTCGCGGCGCGCATCGCGATGGGACGCGACGGCCAGCAGCCCGAATATGACATCTATCCGCGGGGGCTGACCGATCCGTGGGAAAGCCGCCGGTTCGGCGTCGGCGAGGCGCTCTACGCCTCGCTCGGCATTCCGCGTGAGGACAAGCGGGGGCGTCTCGCTCGGTTCATGGACAATTACAGGGGTTTCGACGCACCGGTAATGCTTTTCCTCCATTGCTCGCGCATCATGGGTCCGCCGCAATGGTCGGACATGGGAATGTGGCTGCAATCGGTGATGCTTTTGCTCGTCGAGCAGGGTCTCGCGAGTTGCCCGCAGGAATGCTGGGCGATGTACGGCCAGACGGTGCGCGAGGCGCTGGGGCTAGCCGAGGATCAGATTCTCTTTACCGGGCTTGCCATCGGCTACGCCGACGAGGGGCAGGCGGTGAACCAGGGGACCGTCCCGCGCGTGGGACTGGATGAAGTGATCGATTGGCAGGGTTTTTGATGATGAGCCGTAAGCCTGTGTGGATGGGGCATGTTGTAGTGGGTGCGATGGCCTTTGCGCTCGCAGGCTGTGCGGCGGTGCCGACGCCGCAGGCTCCGCCGCAGCCGCAACGTCCTCTTCCGACGCCGACCCCCGCCCCGACCCCTGCGCCGACCCCGACCGGCTCGTGGGAGCGGCGCCCGGTCGACGGCGGATCGTGGCGCTATGATGCGGGAAGTCGCACCGCCAGCTTCATCCAGGCGGGCAATCCCGGACCACTGCTGACGATGGTGTGCAACGGCGGGAACATCCGCCTGACCTCCACGCTTGAAGGCAATTTCGCGCTGCGCACGAGCGCGGGCACCGACCAGATTCGCTTTGATGGCGGCAGTGCCAGCATGCCCGGACGCGATGTTCGCCTGGACCGGATCGCCTTCAGTCGTGGGCGCTTCGCACTCGAAACGTCCGACGGGCGCGGGCTGACGCTACCGGTGCAGTCCGAGATCGGGCGCGTGATCGAGGATTGCCGGGGCTAATCCTGCCCGTCGCAAGGCAATCGGGAGGCGGCGGCGTGTGGCGCCGAAGCGACGGGTAGGACGTGCGCATCCGGCATGAAAAGGTCGGGTCGGACGGGCGTCAGGCGCCCAGTTGGACGGACCCGCCCTTGATCCAGCCCCAACGGCAGGGCCCCTGATATTCGCGAGCGTTCCGCACGGACCGGGAGACGCCGCACATATCCTCGTCGGTGCCCGGTGCCGCAAAGACGATGCCGAACCAGGCGTCGTCGTCGGTCGCTTCGCACACCGAAACCTTTGCGCCGCCCGCGACCTTCGCCTTGACCGCGCGGGTTTCGCCTGGTGCCCAATAGACGTCGGTGCCGCCGGCCTTGACCCGGCTGATGCTCGAACAGGCGGGCAGGCTGGGCCCCTCGGTACCGATCATCACCGCGCGTGACGCCAGCGGTTCGCCGCCGACCGCGGGTGCATTGTCGACCGGCGGCGCGGGTTGGCTGCACGCGGCAAGCGAGACGGCGAGGAGGGCGGCGAGGGGTATCGGGAGACCTTGTTTCATATCCTGAAACTAGCCGCCGCGTCGCCCGCGCGCAACGGCCCATCGGAACCGCGCGCGAAGCGCATTTTCGCTTGGGTTTTACGGCCTTGGACCCTATATAATCGATATGACAGAGCCCAGCGAAAACAGCGCGCCCGAAAGCGCCTCGAAGCAGCCCAACACCAACGCCTATGGCGCCGATTCGATCAAGGTTCTCAAGGGCCTCGATGCCGTGCGCAAGCGGCCGGGCATGTATATCGGCGACACCGACGATGGGTCGGGCCTGCATCACATGGTGTTCGAAGTTTCGGACAACGCGATCGATGAAGCGCTCGCGGGACACTGCGACCTTGTCCTGATCACGCTGAACAGCGACGGATCGGTCAGCGTCGAGGACAATGGCCGCGGGATTCCGACCGGTATCCACGCAGAGGAAGGCATTTCGGCGGCGGAGGTCATCATGACCCAGCTGCACGCGGGCGGAAAGTTCGAAAATACCAGCGACGACAATGCCTATAAGGTATCGGGCGGCCTGCACGGCGTCGGCGTCAGCGTCGTCAACGCGTTGTCCGAATGGCTCGAGCTCACGATCTGGCGCGACGGCGAAGAGCATTGGATGCGCTTCGAGCATGGCGATTCAGTTGCGCCGCTCAAGGTCAATGGTCCGGCTCCGTCGGGCAAGAAGGGCACGCGCGTCACCTTCATGGCGTCGACCGACACGTTCAAGAACGTTACCGAATTCGATTTCGAGAAGCTTGAGCACCGTTATCGCGAGCTTGCCTTCCTGAACTCCGGCGTTCGCATCAAGCTGATCGACGCGCGCCACGCCGAACATGTCTCACATGACCTGCTCTATGAGGGCGGCATCGCGGCCTTCGTTCGCTATCTCGACCGCAACAAGAATGCGCTGTTGCCCGATCCGATCGCGATCAGCAGCGAACGCGACGGCATCGGCATCGATGTCGCGCTGGAGTGGAACGACAGCTATTACGAAAATGTCCTCTGCTTCACGAACAACATTCCGCAGCGCGATGGCGGTACGCACCTCGCCGCCTTCCGCGCCGCGTTGACGCGCACGCTCAACGGCTATGGCGAAAAGTCGGGCATGCTGAAGAAGGAAAAGGTCAGCCTGACCGGTGAGGACATGCGCGAGGGCCTGACCGCGATCGTTTCGGTCAAGCTGCCCGATCCGAAGTTCAGCTCGCAGACCAAGGACAAGCTGGTGTCGTCCGAAGTCCGGCAGCCGCTGGAAAGCCTGATGGCCGACCGGATGACCGAATGGCTGGAGGAAAATCCGGCGCATGCGAAGGCGGTGATCCAGAAGGTCATCGACGCCGCCGCCGCTCGCGAGGCGGCGAAGAAGGCGCGCGAACTGACGCGTCGCAAGGGCGCGATGGACATCGCCTCGCTGCCCGGCAAGCTTGCCGATTGCCAGGAACGCGACCCCAGCAAGTGCGAACTCTTCCTGGTCGAGGGTGACTCGGCAGGCGGCAGCGCGAAGCAGGGCCGTGACCGGCACGTCCAGGCGATCCTGCCGCTGAAGGGCAAAATCCTGAACGTCGAGCGAGCGCGTTTCGACCGCATCATCTCGTCGAAGGAAGTCGGCACGCTGATCCAGGCGCTCGGCACCGGAATTCGCGATGAGTTCAACATCGAAAAGCTGCGCTATCACAAGATTGTGATCATGACCGACGCCGACGTCGACGGCGCGCATATCCGCACGCTCTTGCTCACCTTCTTCTATCGCCAGATGCCCGAGATCATCGAGAATGGTCATCTCTACATCGCCCAGCCGCCGCTCTACAAAGTCGCGAAGGGGCGGAGCGAAGTCTATCTCAAGGACGACACGGCGCTCGAAAATTATCTCGTCGATGCCGGAATCGATGCGCTGCTGCTCGAAACGCCGGGCGGCGCCCGGTCGGGCAATGACCTGCGCGAGCTCATCGAGCATGGCCGGCGCCTGCGCGCGCTGATGCGCTATGTGCCGCGCAGCCTCGACCATGGCCTTATCGAGGCGCTCGCCTTTGCCGGCGCGCTCGACCCCGAGCTCGACACCGCGGGCCGCCACAGCGCGGCCGCGAATTCCGCGACCTGGCTGAACGCCGCCGAACGGGCGCTAACGGGCGGGGCCGAGGCCGTGTGGACCGTCGAAGCGGTCGAGGGCGGCGGTTACACGCTCGAGCGCCGCTGGCGCGGGGTCAGCGACCATCATGCGATCGACGCCGCATTCCTTCAGAGCCAGGAGGCGCGCCGCCTTCACAAGCTGGCGAGCGAGCAGGTCGAAACCTATGCGCGCCCGGGCCGGCTCGTAAAGACGACCGGGGCGGCGGCGGCCGTCGAGACCGAAGCAGCCGAGGGCGAGGACGAGGACCTGCCGGCGGTGGTGAACGCAAAGGCGAATCCGGTCACGCGCCCGTCCGAACTGCTCGACGCGATCTTCGTGCACAGCCGCAAGGGATTGTCGGTCAGCCGCTACAAGGGGCTGGGCGAAATGAACGCCGAACAGCTGTGGGAAACGACGCTCGACCCGTCGAACCGCTCGCTTCTTCGCGTGCGGACGGAGCAGGCAGATGTCGCCGACGGCATCTTCGAACAGCTGATGGGCGATGAGGTAGAACCGCGTCGCGATTTCATTCAGACCAACGCACTGAGCGTCGCCAACCTCGACGTCTGATCGCAGATTCCTCTCAGGGCGGCGCGGATGGCTTGCAAGGGCCGCCCCGCGCCGCCTAGTGGCGCGCACCCACAGGGGGAGGCTGAAACATGCGGCGCTTGATGGCTATTGCCTTGCCGTTGCTGCTGGTCGTACCGGCGGTCGCGCAAGAGCAGGACGGCGACGAAGACACCGAAATGGGCAGCGGGATGGCGAGCTATTATGGCCGCGAACTCGCCGGAAACCGCACCGCCAGCGGTGAATCCTTCGATCCCGACGATTTCACCGCGGCACACCGGACGCTCGCATTCGGCAGCAAGGTGCGCGTTACCAATCTTTCCAACGGCAAGAGCGTCATCGTGCGCGTCAACGATCGCGGGCCGTGGGGCCGCGGGCGCGTTATCGACATCAGCCAGGCCGCTGCCAAGGAAATAGGCATGCACCGCACCGGCACCGCCAAGGTGAGCATGACCTTGCTGGACGAAGACTGATCGGCGTCAGCCCGACGTGGAGTCGAAAACGGACCAGCCCGCCGCATAGGCAAAATGTTCCAGCGCGATTGCGCCGACTAGAGACGTTCCTGCTTCGTTGAGGCCAGGCGACCAGACCGCGATCGACCCCTGCCCCGGCGCGATGCACAGGATGCCGCCGCCGACGCCGCTCTTGCCCGGCAGGCCGACGCGAAAGGCGAATTCGCCCGAATTGTCGTAATGGCCACACAGCATCATGATCGCGTTGATCCGCCGGGCGCGGTGCGGCTCGATCAATTGTTCGCCGGTCAGCGGATCGCGCCCCTCCATCGCCAGAAACAGCCCTGCCTTGGCGAGCTGGCGGCAGCTCATGGCTATCGCGCATTGGCGAAAATAGACGCCGACGGTGGCCTCGACCGGATGCCGCAGATTGTCGAACGCCTTCATGAAATAGCTGAGGCTGCGGTTGCGCGCGCCGGTTTCGGACTCGGAGGACGCGACCTCCTGATCGATCGCAATGCTGTCGTCGCCGGCGCGGGCGCGAAGGAAAGCCAATATTTCGGCGACGGTCGCGTCTCCATCGCGCCCGTCGATCAGCCGGTCGGTCGTCGCGAGCGCGCCGGCGTTGATGAAAGGGTTGCGCGGCACGCCGCCTTCGTTCTCGAGCTGGACGATCGAATTGAACGCACTGCCCGAAGGCTCGCGCCCGACGCTGTCCCACAGCGAACTGCCGACGCGGCCGAGCGCTAGGGCCAGCGTGAAGACCTTTGACACCGACTGGATCGAAAAGGGGATGTCGGCGTCGCCCGCGCAGTGCATCGTGCCGTCGGGAAGCGCGATCGCAAAGCCGAACAGGTTCGGATCGACCTTTGCAAGCGCGGGAATATAATCGGCAACCTTTCCCTGCCCGCGATGGGGCAAGGCGACTTCATAGGCTTCGGCGACGCAGCGGGCGATATCGGTCATGCGAATCGCGTAGCATATTCGGGCGCGCAGGCATTTATTTTCATTTTCCAGAAAATATTGTATAAAAGTGAAATCAATTCACCGACTCGGGAGATGAGACATGGCCGACCATCCGCGTTCAAAGGGGCTATCGAGCGCCATTTGTTACCGGGACAGCAAGACGGCTTTCCGCTGGCTGGAGGACGCGTTCGGGTTCGAGCCGCTGTTCGTGCTGCTCGATGCCGACGGAAATCTGGCGCACAGCGAGATGGAATATGGCGCCTCGACGATCATGATCGGCAACGAATGGTCGGGCGATCATCGCAGCCCCGCAAACCTGGGCGGCAAGAATACGCAGACGGTGCATGTCCAGCTGGGCGCGGGCGAGGATATCGACGCGCATTGCGAAAAGGCGCGCGCCGCGGGGGCCGACATCATCGCGGCGCCTGAGACCCAATTTTACGGCGACCGCACCTATCGCGCGAAGGATCCGGAAGGGCATATCTGGACCTTTGGCGTCACCGTCGAGGAAAAGACGGCCGAGGAATGGGACGCCGAGGGTGGCTTTACCACCAAGACGCGGCTCGACGATTGACCACGGCGCTCGACCGGACGCTGGTCGCGATCGCCGACCCCAAGCGAAGGCGCGCGCTGGCGCTGCTCGGCGAGCGGCCGCGCAGCGCGGGCGAGCTTGCCGAAGCGCTTGGCCTCGCGCCGCCGGCGATGAGCCGGCACCTGCGCACGTTGAAGGAGGGCGGGCTGGTCGAGGATGGGCACCCGGACTTCGACGCGCGGGTGCGCATCTATAGCCTGAAGGACGGCGCGACCGACGAACTCAAGCGCTGGCTTGCCGAGACCGAGGCGCTGTGGACGCATCAGCTCGCGGCGTTCAAGGCGCATGTCGAGGGTGGCGAATGAGCGCGGCGGTGATCGTCGCGCTTCGCGTCGGCGCCACGCCGGAGGCGGCCTTTGCGGTTTTCTCCGGCGAGATCGGGCGCTGGTGGAAGAGCCATCCGTTGTTCCCGCTATCGCCGAAGGGCGACGGAACATTGCGCTTCGATCCCGCAGGGCCCGACGGCCGGCTCGTCACGCGCTTCGACGATGGCGAGGAATGGGAGATCGGCCGGGTACGCCATTGGCTGCCCGGCGAACGGCTCGCATTCGAATGGCGCCTGCCGAGCTTTGCCGAGGACCAGGCGACCGAAGTCGACGTGCGGTTCGAGGCCCTCGGCGCCGAGACGCGCGTCACGGTCGAGCATCGCGGCTGGGACGCCATTCCGCAAAAGCATGTCGCGCGCCACGGCTTCGAGCTGATGCTGTTCCAGCGCCGGCTCAGCGAGCACTGGCGCGGCCTGCTCGCGCACCTGGGCGCCGCGCTCTAGTCCTTCTTGGCGATCAGCGCGTCGATCTGCTCGTCGACGACGGCGAAGAGCTTGGCCTCGCTGGCGCTGAAGGCGTCGCAGGTCGCAAAATCCTCGGCGAAGACGGGCCCCTTCTGGCCGGCCGCCTTCGCCAGCGTGACCTCGGCCTTCGCCAGTTCGCTTTCGGCGTTGAACAACGTCTTGAGCGTGTCGGCGGTCAGATTGTCGTTGGCGTCGGTTTCGGCCATCGCCGACATGATGAGATAATATTGGAGAAAGCGGCGCGAGGCGAGAATCTGTGCGTCGCTTCCCTCGTCCGCGAATGTGCTCGATACGTCATAGACGGCGGCGCAGCGAAGCATTCCGCCAAGCTTTGGCGGCTTTTCGGTCGCGGCATAGGCAGTCGCCGGAAGCGACAAAGCCAGTACCGCCGCAGCGGCCCAGGTCGATTTCATGTGAATACCCCCAATCGCGCGACCCACACCGCTTATCGCCCGCTCGCCGCATGATGTCGAGCGCCGCGTGCGGGGCTTGCTCCTGCGCCGCGCGCGCTCCACATCATGGCCATGCAATTGTCCGCCCCCTTTGCCGACTGGTTCGCCGCGCGCGGATGGCGGCTGAGGCGGCATCAGGCGGACATGCTCGCGGCAAGCGAGCGGGGAGAGCATGCCCTGCTCGTCGCGGCGACCGGAGCGGGCAAGACGCTATCGGGCTTTCTGCCCAGCCTGGTCGACCTCGCTGCGCATCCGTCGGATCGGTTGCATACGCTCTATGTCTCGCCGCTGAAGGCGCTTGCCGCCGACGTCGAGCGAAACCTGCTCGGTCCGATCGCCGAGATGGCGCTGGATATCAGCGTCGAAAGCCGCAGCGGCGATACCAGTTCGGACAAGAAGGCGCGGCAGCGCAGCCGCCCCCCGAACATCCTGCTGACGACGCCCGAATCACTGTCGCTGCTGCTGTCCTATCCCGACAGTTTCACGATGTTCGCGGACCTGAAGACGGTGGTGATCGACGAGATTCACGCCTTTGCTCCGGGCAAACGCGGCGACCTGCTCAACCTTGCCCTTGCGCGGCTGCAACGGATCGCGCCGGGCCTGCGCCGCGTCGGCCTGTCGGCGACGATCGCCGATCCCGATCAATATCGCGCGTGGCTGGCGCCCGATGCCGACGCCGAGCGCGTCACGCTGGTCGAGGGCGAGGCAGGTGCGGACCCCGATATCGCGATCCTGCTGCCAGAGGGTGCGGTGCCCTGGGCCGGGCATTCGGGTCGTTATGCGGTGCATCAGGTGATGGAAGAGGTCGCGAAGAATCGCACGACGATCATCTTCTGCAATACGCGCGGACTGGCCGAGCTGATCTTTCAGGAACTGTGGAAGGTCAACGACTTGTCGCTTCCCATCGCGATCCACCACGGCAGCCTCGACCGCGAGGCGCGGCAGCGTGCCGAGACCGCGATGGCCGAGGGACGGTTGCGCGCCCTCGTCGCAACGTCGAGTCTCGACCTCGGGCTCGACTGGGGCGACGTCGATTGCGTGATCCAGATGGGCGCGCCCAAGGGATCGTCGCGCCTGCTGCAGCGCATCGGGCGCGCCAACCACCGCCTCGACGAGCCGAGCCGCGCGCTGATCGTGCCGGGCAACCGCTTCGAATATCTGGAGGCGCGCGCGGCGCTGGACGCGGTGGAAGCCGGCGAACGCGATGCCGACCGCTTTCGCCCCGGCGCGCTCGACGTCCTGGCGCAGCATGTCATGGCGCTCGCCTGCGCGGCGCCGTTCCAGGAGGAGGCGTTGCTCGCAGAGGTGCGCAGCGCGGCGCCCTATCATTGGGTCGATGCCGACACTTTCGCGCGGCTGCTCGGCTTCGTTCGCGACGGCGGCTATGCGCTCAAGAGCTATGACCGGTTCCGCCGCCTCGCGCCCGACGGGCAGGGCGGCTGGCGCATCGCGCACCCGCGGCTCGCGGCGCAGCATCGGCTCAACGCCGGGATCATCGTCGACGCGCCGACGCTCGACGTCCGGTTCAAGAACGGACGGCGCCTCGGAAGCGTCGAGGAGTATTTCGCGAGCACGCTGACCCCCGGCGACACTTTCGCCTTTGCCGGGCTCAGCCTGGAGGTCGAGGCGATCCGCGACATGGACCTGCTCGTCCGCGCAACGACCCGTCCCGCGCGCATTCCGTCCTATGTCGGTGCGCGCATGGCGCTGACGACGCGGCTGGCCGACCGCGTACGAAATTTCCTCGCCGACCCCGCGAGCTGGCAGCGCTTTCCCGAGGATGTGCGCTTCTGGCTTGAGATGCAGCAGTTGAGGTCGGTGCTGCCGCGTCCCGGCGAACTGCTGGTCGAAACCTTTCCGCACGAGGGCAATCATTATCTTGTCGCCTATCCCTTCGAAGGCTGGAACGCGCATCAGTCGCTGGGCATGCTGATCACCAAGCGGATGGAACGTGCGGGGATGCAGCCGCTGGGGTTCGTTGCCTCCGACTATGCGTTGGCGATCTGGTCGCTGCGGCCCGTCACCGACCCCGGATCGTTGTTCGACGCGGAAATCCTGTCGGACGAATTCGTCGAATGGGTCGAATCGTCGCACCTGCTGAAACGCGCCTTTCGCGAGGTCGCGGTGATCGGCGGGCTGATCGAACGCCAGCATCCGGGCAAGCGCAAGACGGGAAAGCAGGTGACCTTTTCGACCGACCTGATCTTTGACGTGCTCCGCAAATATGAGCCCGACCATCTGCTGCTGGAGGCTGCATGGGCCGACGCGCGCGAAAGGCTGACCGACGTCGCGCGGCTCGGCGACCTGCTCGACCGCGCGGCGGGGACGATGGTGCACAAGGCGCTCGACCGGATCAGCCCGCTGGCGATCCCGGTTCTGGTGTTGATAGGGCGCGAGAATGTCGCCGCATCCGACCTTGACGACGCGCTGCTCGGCGAGCTGGCCGATACGCTGGCAGCGGAGGCGATGCGGTCCGACTAGCGTGCCGGCGCGGCTCCGGTGTTTCGCTTGCTGCAAGCGACGATGAGGCGTAGATTGCCGCAAAATATATGGTGAGGATGCCTGCGATGACCCATGCTTCGAAGCACTCGGTCCCATTGGCCCTGTTTCTGGCGGCGCCGCTGCTGATCGGCGCGGCGCCCGCCCCCCCGCCAAATGGTCCGCAGGCTTCGCCAACGCCCGTATCGGCGTCGCCGACCGACGCGGTGACCCCGCCCGTGGTGGTGGTCCCCTTCATACAGCCCTTCGACCTCGATGCCACGCGGCGCATGTCGGTCGAGGTGATGGTCGGCGGCAAGGGCCCCTATTCCTTCCTCGTCGACACCGGGGCCGAGCGGACGGTGATCGCCCGCGAGCTCGCCGAACGGCTGGGACTTCTCGAGGGGCAGAAGCTGCGTCTTGCGACGATCGGCGGTTCGGCGACGGTGCCGAGCTATCGCATCGCCGCGCTGCAAATGTCCGACCTGCACTTGACCGGGGTCGACGCGCCCGCCTTCTTCGGCCGCCATATCGGTGCCGCGGGGCTGATCGGGGTCGACATGCTCGAACAGCGGCGCGTGCTGATCGACTTCCGCAAGGAGAGCATGCAGGTCCTCGAAACGCGCCGCCGCGCGCCGTCGCTGATCAAGGATGACGATGCGATCGTGGTTACGGCGCGCAATTCGGCGGGACGGCTGATCCTGTCCGACGCGCGGCTGAACGGCAAGCGCATCGATGTGATCGTCGACACCGGCGCGCAGACTAGCGTCGGCAATCTGGCGTTGCAGAAGCTGGTCGCCGATCGCCGCGCGAACCGCTTTCCGTTCGTCGCGACGACGCTGGGCGCGGTTACCGGCGAGTCGGTGCCCGCAACGCGCACCGCGATCAAACGCATCGTGATCAACGGGATGGACGTCAATGACCTGCCGGTGAGCTTTGCCGACAGCCAGGCGTTTAGGGCGCTGGGGCTCAACGACCGTCCTGCGCTGCTGCTCGGGATGGACAGCCTTGCGCTGTTCGACCGGGTCGAGATCGATTTCCCGAACAAGCGCGTGGTTTTCGACCTTCCCGACGGTGCAAGCCGCGAGACCAAGCAACGCTTCGCCGCAAACACGGCCGTTCGCGGCACCTAGGGCGCTTGCGGCGCGCGGGCGGCGAGCCCATAGCGGCGCCATGTCCGCCGCCGCGACCTTTGATTTTGCCGGTCAGCAATTCCAGATGCTCGCCGGTCGCGCGTTGTACTGGCCGCGCCATCGCGCGTTGATCGTCGCCGACCTGCATCTGGAAAAGGCGAGCTGGTACGCCGCGCACGGCCAGCCCCTGCCCCCCTATGACAGCCACGATACGCTCGACCGGCTCGCGCGGCTGGTCGCCGAAACGGGCGCGGCGGCAATCTGGTGCCTCGGCGACAGCTTTCACGATCGCGACGCCGCCAGCCGCGTTGCCCCCGAAGTGGCCGAGCGACTGCGCGCGCAGGCGACGACGGCAAAGCTCGTCTGGATCGCGGGCAATCACGACGGGCTGACCGGCGGCGCGTGGGGCGGCGAGATCGCCGACGAGATGGTCGTCGACGACATCGTGTTTCGCCACCAGAGCCTGCGCCACGAAGGGCGGGCGGAGGTGTCGGGCCATTTCCACCCGAAACTGCGCCTCTCGCTGCGCGGTCGCCACGTCTCGCGCCCCTGTTTCGCGGGCGATCAAAGCCGTCTGATCCTGCCCGCTTTCGGCAGTCTGACCGGGGGTTTGGCCGCCGAAGACCCTGTGATCGCCCGAAATTTTGCTGGCCCCTATCACGCGATGCTCGTCGCGCGTGGCCGTCTGCTGTCCGTACCGTGCGGAAATGACGCTACGGCAAGCCGGATCCCCGCTGCCGGTTGATCGGCGCGCGTATCGTCACGGGGTAGTTTCTCCTGTGACCAAAAAGCATCACCCATTGAAAAACGACGCAAAAGCGTGCCCCCCGCTAGATCATGGGGGCAATTTCGATATGTTCGCCGGGCAACAAAAAAAATGAAATGTTGAGAGGAGTGCCCACAATGAAATCATCTTCCCTTCATGCTGCGCGTCTTTTGCGTACCAGCGCGCTCGGTGTGTCGCTCGCCGTGGCCGTCGTATCCGTTCCGGCCTTCGCGCAGGACACGGGCGGCAACACCAGCGACGACAGCGGCGATGCCCCCATCGTCGTGACAGCGCAGGGTCGTGCCCAGCTTCTGTCCGACGTGCCTGTCGCCATCTCGGCGGTCAGCGCTGAAACGCTGCAGAACAGCGGCGCGAACGACATCCGCCAGCTCAACCAGGTCGCCCCGTCGCTGCTCGTCTCCTCGACCGGCTCGGAAGCGAACGGCTCGGCGCGTATTCGCGGCATCGGCACCGTCGGTGACAACCCCGGCCTCGAAAGCTCGGTCCCCGTCTTCATCGACGGCGTCTATCGCTCGCGCTCGGGCATCGGTCTCAACGAACTGGGCGAGATCGATCGCATCGAAGTTCAGCGCGGCCCGCAGGGCACGCTCGGCGGCCGCAACTCGTCGGCGGGCCTGATCAGCATCTATTCGAAAAAGCCCGATTTCAATTTCGGTGCCACCGGTGAAGTCACCTATGGCAACTACGACTTCTGGCGTCTCGCCGGCAGCGTGACCGGCCCGCTCGGCGAAACGCTCGCCGCGCGCCTCGACGGCGTGTGGGTGAAGCGCGACGGCTTCCTGCGCGACACGAACAACAACCGCGACGTCAACAACCGCGATCGCTATTTCCTGCGTGGCCAGTTGCTGTTCGAGCCGACCGACGCGCTGTCGGTCCGCCTGATCGCCGACTATACCTATCGCGACGAGGAATGCTGCGGTGCGACCTATGTCAGCCAGTCGGTCAATCCCTATATCGGCAACCTGAACAACCCGAGCACGGTGGGCGTTGCGCCGACCGCGACGACGAACAACATCATCAACGTGCTGCGCGATCTCGGCCAGCCGCTGGCGGGGTTCAACCAGGGTTATGACCGCAATATCTCGGTCACGCCGGGCCGCAGCTTTTCCGGCCAGACCAAGGATTACGGCTTCTCGGGCCAGATCGACTATGATCTGGGCGGCGCGACGCTGACCTCGATCACCGCGTACCGCGAATATCGGTCGGGCCAGGCGGGCGACGTCGACTATAATGCGGTCGACATTCTCTATCGCGCGCCGAGCGACGACGCCTATCGCCAGTTCCACACCTTCACGCAGGAAGTCCGCCTGCAGGGTGAGGCGTTCGACGGCAAGCTCGACTGGTTGGTCGGCGGCTTCTACGCCAACGAAAAGCTGACGGTGCGTGATAACCTGCGCTTCGGCACGCAATATGGCCGTTTCGCGACCTGCCGCATCATTTCGGGCGGCGGTCTGGCCGGTCTCTACTCGCCGACCAATCCGCTCTGCGTGCTTCCGGGCGTCGGCCCGGCGACGATCGCGGGTGCCAGCGGCGCATCGGGTCCGGACATCGTCGCGGCCTTTACCGCGCTCGACGGCCTGAGCGACCGCGGCAGCATCAACGATGTCTATCGCCAGAATGGTACGAACTGGGCGTTGTTCACGCACAATATCTTCCACATCACCGACAAGCTCGATTTCACCTTCGGTGTTCGTTACACCAACGACAAGAAGAAGTTCGCGGCGACCTTCACCAACGACAACACCGTCTGCACCACCGTCCAGGGTCTGGTTCTCGACGATCTGTCGAGCGCCAACGCGACGGCACGCGCGCTGGCCGGCGGCCTGATCGGCCTCGCATGCCAGGGCAATTCGACCGCCGAACTGAACAATGTGTCGATCAACGACAAGCGGAGCGAGGATCAGTTCACCGGCACCGCGATCCTGTCGTACAAGCCGATCGACGACCTGATGGTCTATGCGAGCTATTCGCGCGGCTACAAGGCGGGCGGCTTCAACCTCGACCGTTCGGCGCTGAAATCGCCGATCCTGCCGTTCGCGGCAACCACGGGCGGGGCGCAGGGCCTGGTCGGCAATCTGCAGTTCGACCCCGAAACGGTGCACAGCTACGAACTGGGCGCCAAATATTCGACCGGTCCGTTCGGCCTCGGCCTGACCTTCTTTCGGTCGGACTTCAGCAGCTTCCAGCTCAACACCTTCAACGGCACGGTCTTCCTCGTGCAGAATGTCAACGGGTGCACGAGCAGCCTGAACGGGGGCGATCGCGACCAGAGCAAGTTCACCGGCGCGCCGAACTATAACGCCGCGGCGGCGACGACGGGCGCTTGCGCGAGCGACGACGTCAGCTGGGGCGTGCGGTCCGAAGGCTTCGAGCTGGAGGCCTCGCTGGTCCCGGCCCGCGACTTCCGCATGACCGCGGGCCTGACCTATGCGAACACCAAGTATCGCGGTCAGCTCGTCGGCAATAATTCGGGCGCTCCGCTCGATCAGGCGCTCCGCCTGCTGCCGGGCAACAATCTGTCGAACGCGCCCGAACTGGTCGCGACCGGCAGCGTTGCCTGGACCCCCGATATCGGCAGCAGCGGGCTGTCGGGCCTCGTCTATATCGATGGTCGCATGACCAGCGACTATAACACGGGTTCGGATCTGTTCCCGCAGAAGGCGCAGGACGGTTACGCGATCTTCAACGCGCGTATCGGCATTCGCGGCCCCGACGAGAAATGGGGCATCGAGTTCTGGGGCCAGAATATCTTCAACAAGCAATATGCCCAGGTCGCGTTCAACTCGCCGTTCCAGGAAGGCGGCACCTCGACGACCGCTGCCTTCGCTGACCCGCAATATCCGGGCGGCCGCCAGATCTTCTCGCAGTTCCTTGCCGAACCGCGGACCTATGGCGTGACGCTGCGCGGCAAGTTCTGATCGCACTCGTTACAAGATGTTCGGGGGCGGGGCACGCTGTGTCCCGCCCCTTCTTTTGCCTGAAAAGTGCGGCGGCAAAGTCAACCCGTCACATCTGACAGCTGTGGCACAAAAGACGCGCCCATTGTCTTATTGACGTTACGGCATGGCCAAGCGCTGGCCCGGGCCTGCCCGCCCATGATAGCCTCATCCCATAATAATCGGGAGAGGAGGGCTTATCATGCAACGCTGTTCCTATCGTGCTGCCCATCTGCTGCGCTCGGGCGCGGCGGGGTTGGCATTATCCGCCGCAATGCTGTCGGCGCCCGTCATGGCGCAGGGGGGCGCCAACGGTGCCGAGACCGACGACAGCACGATCATCGTCACAGCGACGCGGCGCAGCGAGGCGCTGTCCGACGTGCCGATCGCCGTCTCGGCGGTCACCGGCGAGACGCTGGAAAAGACGGGCGCGACCGACGTGCGCGCGCTCGGTCAGGTCGCGCCGTCGCTGCTGGTGTCGGGCGCGACGAGCGAGGTCAACTTTACCGCCCGCATTCGCGGTATCGGCACGGTCGGCGAGAACCCTGGGCTTGAAAGTTCGGTCGGCCTGTTCATCGACGGCGTCTATCGCAGCCGTACCGGCGTCGGCCTGTCGGAACTCGGCGATATCGAACGCGTCGAGGTGCTGCGCGGTCCGCAGGGCACGCTGTTCGGACGCAACTCGACCGCCGGCCTGATCAATATCGTCACGAAGGGACCCGAACTTGGCGCGTTCAGCGGCAAGGGATCGATATCCTACGGCAATTACGACTATTGGCGCGTCGACGGCACGGTGAACGCGCCGATCGGCGACAAGGCGGCCGTCCGCGTCGACGGCGTGTGGCAACAGCGCGACGGCTTCATCAAGAATGTGACGGCGGGCGAACCCGACATCAACGATCGCGACCGCTGGCTGGTGCGTGGGCAATTGCTGCTCGAACCCACCGAGAGCGTGAAATTCCGCCTGATCGCCGATTACAGCCAGCGAAACGAGAATTGCTGCGGCGGCATTTTGCTCAATCCGGTGCGCAACCTGACCCGCGGTGCCGACGGTTTTCCTGTCGCATCGGCGAACACGCTGTTGCCTTTGCTCCAGCTACTCGGTGCGAACCATCAGGTCGCGCCGCTGGGGACGCGGTTCATCCGACAACAGGCGACGACGCCCGGCGTACCCTATCGCTCCGATACCAAGGACTGGGGCGTTTCGGGCGAGCTCAATTGGGAATTGGGGGCGGCGACGCTGACGTCGATCACGGCGTACCGCGACTATAAGAATGCCCAGGGTCAGGACGGCGACTTCAACGCGCTCGACATATTGCGCCGAACCGATCTCGATCGCCGTTTCCGCCTGTTCACGCAGGAACTGCGTCTGCAGGGCGATGCGTTCGACGGCCGGCTCGACTGGCTGGTCGGCGCCTATTACGCCAACGAAAAGCTCGATGTCGACGACGACATCAAATATGGCAATGATTACGAACGCTTCGCCAACTGCCTCGCCGCGGCCTCGCTCGCGCCGACGCTGCTCAATCCCGCCTCGGCGACCTGTTCGAACCTGCCCGCAGCGAGCTTCCCCGGTTTCCAGGGGATCGCGACCCTGCTCGGCGCATCGCGCCTGAACGGCACGGGCAACAATGGGTCGACCTTCAACCAGCGCAGCACCAACTATGCGCTGTTCACGCACAACAGCTTCGACATCGTCGAGGATGCGCTGACGCTGACCGTCGGTGCGCGATACACGCACGAGCGCAAGACGCTGGCAGGCGACGCCAATTTCACGAACACGCTCTGCCCGGCGATCGTCAATTCGTCGCTGCAGGCGCTCGCGAGCCTCGCATGCGTGATCAACGGCACCGCGCCCGATATCGTCAAGGGCTCGCCGGGCACCAAGTTCAGCGAGGGGCAATGGACCGGCACCGCGGTGCTGAGCTGGAAGCCCGATCCCGCATGGCTCGTCTATGCCTCGGCGTCGAAGGGGTACAAGGCGGGCGGGTTCAACCTCGACTATTCGGCGCTCGATCGGCCGTGCAGCACCACCGCAGGCTCGGTGGCGCAGAATGCCGCCTGCACCACGGCGCTGGCCCGTCCGGCGAACACCGCCGGCAACGGTCGCCCCGAAGCGAGCGACCTGCAGTTCGCGAGCGAAAAGGTCGATGCCTATGAATTCGGGGTCAAATGGGACGGCCCGGGCATCGACGTCAATGTGGCCGCCTTCTGGCAGGAATATAGCAATTACCAGCTCAACACCTTCAACGGCGTCAATTTCGAGGTGACCAACATACAGGCGTGCAAGGATGATCTCGGCACCGGGGCGATCGACAACAGCGCCACGACAGGGGCTTGCGCGTCCGACCGGCTGCAACCCGGGGTGGTCGCAAAGGGCCTGGAGATCGAGACCTTCCTGCGTCCGGCGCGCTATCTGTCGGTCAACATGGGGCTGACCTATGTCGACACGCTCTATCGCCGCAACCTCGTCGGCACCGGCGGCCGGCCGCTGTCGCCCGTGTTGTTTCAGCTGCCCGGCCGCAGCGTATCGAACGCCGCCAAATATGTCGCCACCGCGGGAATCAGCTGGACCCCGCCCATCGGCGGTTCGGGCATGAGCGCGCTCGTCTATTTCGACACGCGGCTGCAGAGCGATACCAACACCGGTTCCGACCTCGATGTCGAGAAGATCCAGGACGCTTTCGCGATCTTCAACGGCCGGATCGGGCTCTACGGCGCCGGGCGTCGCTGGGGCATCGAGCTGTGGGGCCAGAATCTGTTCAACAAGAAATATTTCCAGATCGGCGCCGACATGCCGTTGCAGGGCAGCGGTTCGTTCCGCTCGGTAGCAGCACCGGCGGCGCTCGGTTTTCCGGCGACCGCGAACCAGTTGTTCGTGGGCTTCCCCGGTGAACCGCGCACCTATGGCGTGACGCTGCGCGGACAGTTCTGACGCTCTCTCCTCCCTCCCGCCGAGCGGGAGGGGATCGGAGGGCCTGCCGCGGCCGGGCACTGTCGCGGCAGGCCCTTTGCGTTTTTTCGCTTGGGTCGCTGTCGCTCAGCGCGCGCGCGCGGCCTGGTGCGCGATATCGGTCATCAGCTTGCGGAACAGGACCGCTCCCGCCGTGCCGGACGATTTGAGCGCCCGCTCGCAATCGAGCAGCCGCGTCATCAGCCGCGCCACGCGCACCGAATCCCAGATGTGGAGCTGCGCGGTGACCGCATCGCGCTCTTTCCAGAAAACGCCACTGCTCTTTGCCGCGACGACGGTCGCCGGATGCGCGCCCGCGTCGACCTCTGCCCGCAGCTTCGCGAGCTGCATCGCCCGGATCGCGAGCGCACGGATGATGCGGATTTCGGCGACGCCGACCGCCGCCGCGGTCGCAAGCATCGCGGGTAGGTCGCGCACCTTGCCGCCAAGCGCGACGTTGATGCACTCGCTGACGTCCTCTTCATGCGTCGCGGCGCCGAGCGCGGCGATGTCGGCGGCGGTTACCTGTCGCTGCCTGTCCTGCGCGGCGTCGAGATAGAGCGCGATCTTCTCGATCTCGCGGCGCATCAACGCCTGGTCGCCCGAGACGAGGTCGACGAGCAATTGCGCTTCGGCGTTGGCGAGCCGCAGCCCCTGTTCCTGCGCGGCATTGATCGCGATGCCGACGAGCGCGCGCCTGTCGGGCTGGTAACAGATTGCGGCGACCCCGTTGGTCGATCCTTCGACCAGCTTGACCAGCTTTGATTTGGCGGTGACCGACGCCCCGGTCGCAATCACCGGATTGATGACGGTATCCGCGGCCAGCAGCGCCTCGACCGCCGCCAGGCTGTCGTCACCACTGCCCGAGAGTTCGAGCCGGATGACCCGGCTGGGCGAAAAGAGCGACATCGAGGCGGCTTCGGCGGCGAGCAGCGAGGCATCCTGCGACAATTGCGACCCGGTGAGGTCAAGCCGCTCCGCATCCTTGCCGGCCAGGCCGATCAGATGATTCGCGACGGCTTCCATCGTCGCTTCGTCGGGGCCGGTGAGGAGGGTGAAACGAACCGCGGGATCGAGGCGCGTCTGGCGTTCGAGTTCGTTCGGTTTGACCGGCTTCATTGCCCGCCGGGCGCCGGCGCATCTGCGGTACGGCCACCGCCGCGATTCGCGAAGACCGCAAGGCGGGCGACGATCTGATCGGCGACACCCGACGCCAGCCGTTCGAGCGCCGAGCTTTCGGCGGCAATCGTCGCATATTCGCTGCCGACGACGTCGATCCCGGCGTCCTGCGCAGCGGTCGCGTCGAGCAGCACTTCGCCCGAAGCCGCATCGACAAGCTGATAGCGCGCGCGCAGTGCCCGCCGTTCGCGCGTCACCGCATCGTCGGCGCGAACGCCGAAGCCGGTGATCGAATCCTCCAGCCGAACATCGAGGCGCAGCCTTTTGCCCGCACCCGCGCCGCCCTGCGTCGCCTGCAGCCGGTCGCGCAACGCGTTGCGGACAAGCCAGCCGCTATGTCCCTCGATCGGTGCGACGTCGACGTCGGCCAGGATCTGGGCCACCGCCCCCTTGCTTCCGTTCGCATAGAGCGGTCGCAGCCCGCACCCGCCGAGGGTCAGCGAGGCGGCGACAAGGCAGGAGACGAAAAGGGTGCGCATCAGGGTACGATATTGACCAGACGGTCGGGGACCACAATCACCTTTTTCGGCGCGGCGCCCGCAAGCAGCTCGACGATGCGCGGACGCGCGAGCGCCGCAGCTTCCACTGCATCCTTGTCGAGGCCTTTTGCGAGCGTCATCGTATCGCGCAATTTGCCAGCCATCTGGATCGCGATTGTCACCTCGTCATCGACGAGCAGTGCCGGATCGGCGGCCGGCCACGCGGCATCGGCGATCATCGCGGTCGTCCGCTGGCTGTCCGGCAGCGCGGCCCAAGCCTCTTCGGCAAGGTGCGGCAGCATCGGCGCGACCAGCAGGATCAGCGTGCGGCACGCCTCGGCCCGGGTGTCGGAGGGCTTTGCCTTTTCGATCTCGTTCGCGAGTGCATGGACCTTTGCGACGGCCTTGTTGAAGCCGAGCGCCTCGACGTCGGCCGCGACACCGGCGATCGCCTGGTGCAATTTCCGGGCGAGCGCCTTGTCCTCGCCCCCCTCGCCGACCGTCTCGGTTTCGCCGAAAAGACGCCACAGGCGCTGGACGAAGCGCCACGCGCCCTCGATTCCCGCCTCGCTCCACGGCAGATCGCGTTCGGGCGGGCTGTCGGAAAGCATGAACCAGCGCACCGCGTCGGCGCCATATTGGTCGAGGATGGCGTCGGGATCGACGACATTCTTCTTCGACTTCGACATCTTGATCACGCGGCCGACATCGACCGACGCGCCGTCGGCCTCCAGCGTCGCGCCGTCGGCGCTGCGCACGATTTCGTCGGGCGTGAAGAAGAGCGGGGGCAGGCCCTCGCCCTGTTCGCGGCTATAGGTTTCGTGCGTCACCATCCCCTGCGTGAACAGGCTGGCAAAGGGTTCGGTGATCTCGATCATCCCCAGTTTCTGAAGCGCGCGCGTCCAGAAGCGCGCGTAGAGCAGGTGGAGGATCGCATGCTCGATGCCGCCGATATACTGGTCGACCGGCAACCAGCGGCGGATGACCTCCGGATCGAAGGGCCGGTCGCTGGGCGAGCTGGCGAAGCGCAGGAAGTACCAGGACGAATCGACGAAGGTGTCGAGCGTGTCGGTTTCACGCACCGCTTCGCCCCCGCAGCTGGGACACGCGACATGCTTCCAGGTCGGATGGCGGTCGAGCGGATTGCCGGGGACCGAGAAATCGACATCCTCGGGCAGCACGACGGGAAGCTGGCTCTTGGGAACGGGCACCGTGCCGCACGCCGCGCAATGAATGAACGGGATCGGCGTGCCCCAATAGCGCTGGCGCGAGACGCCCCAGTCGCGCAGGCGCCACACGGTCGTGCCCTTGCCCCAGCCCTCATGCTCGGACCGCGCGATGACCGCGGCCTTCGCCTCTTCGATCGACATGCCGTCGAGGAAGTGGCTGTTCACCAGCTTGCCGGGGCCGACATAGGCCTCGTCGCCGGTGAAATGCTGCGCGGTTTCGTCGCCGTCGGCGATCACGCGATGAACGGGAAGGCCATATTTGCGCGAGAAGTCGAGATCGCGCTGGTCATGCGCCGGGCAGCCGAAAATCGCGCCGGTGCCATAATCCATCAGCACATAGTTCACGACCCAGACGGGCAGGTGCCAGTTCGGGTCGAGCGGATGCTCGACCGAAATGCCGGTGTCGAATCCCATCTTCTCGGCGGTGTCGATCTGCTCGGCCGCGGTGCCCTGGCGGCGGCATTCCTCGATGAACGCGGCCAGTTCGGGCGAATCCTTCGCCAGCCGCTCGGCCATCGGGTGGTCGGGCGAGATGGCGGCAAAGCTGGCGCCGAAAAGCGTGTCGGGACGCGTCGTAAAGACGTCGAAACCCGGTGCGCCGCCGACGAGCTTGAAACTGAATTCCAGCCCTTGCGACTTGCCGATCCAGTTTTCCTGCATCAGCCGGACCTTGTCGGGCCATTTGTCCAGCGCCTCCAGCCCGTCGAGCAGGTCGTTGGCGAACTCAGTGATCTTAAGAAACCACTGCGACAATTTCTTCTTTTCGACCAGCGCGCCGGAGCGCCAGCCGCGGCCGTCGATGACCTGCTCGTTGGCGAGAACCGTCATGTCGACGGGGTCCCAGTTGACGTAGCTTTCCTTGCGCGCGACGAGGCCGGCGGCGAACAAATCCAGGAACAGAGCCTGTTCCTGTCCGTAATAATCGGGTTCGCACGTCGCGAGTTCGCGGCTCCAGTCGATCGCAAGACCCAGGCGCTTCAGCTGCGCGCGCATCGCGGCGATATTGTCTCGCGTCCATCCGCCGGGGTGGACGCCCTTTTCCATCGCGGCATTTTCGGCCGGCATACCGAACGCGTCCCAGCCCATCGGATGGAGGACGTCATGCCCGGTCATCTTCTTGAAGCGCGCGAGCACGTCGCCCATCGCATAGTTGCGAACATGGCCCATGTGGATGCGCCCCGACGGATAGGGGAACATCTCGAGGATATAGGCCTTGGGTCGGTCGCTTCCGTCCGTTTCATTGGTCGCAAAGCTGTTCGCGGCTTCCCATGCAGCCTGCCAGCGGGCATCGGCGGCCATGGCGCCAAAGCGCGTTTCGCGGGTCATTCCTGTTTACCCCGTTGAGTGTCTGTCGGCGCAGCGGCGCCGGGGATTAGCCTTCGATGGCCGAACGGCGCAGGTCGCGGGCACGCGTGAGGATGATTTCCTCAAGCTTCTGCACCGTTGCCGCCTGCACGGGCGCGTCGACCCAGGTGCCGCCCTGTGCGACCTGGCGCGAGGCTGCGACGCGGAGCGCGTCGGCGCGAAGGTCGCGGTCGAGGATCGACACGGTGACCTTCATCCGCTCGTTCGGATTTGCGGGATTGGCATACCAATCGGTGATGATGACGCCGCCCGACGAATCCGCCTGAAGCAGGGGCATGAACGACAGCGCATCGAGCGAGGCACGCCACAAATAGCTGTTCACGCCGATCGTCGTGACCTGGCTCGCCGCGAGATCGGCTTTCGGCCGTTCCTTGCCGCCACAGGCCGCAAGGCCGAGCGTCGCGACGCCGAGCAGTGCCAGCGTGGCCGAACGCGAGGCAAGAACGGAAAGCTTGGACATGCCGAAACACCTTATCATGAGGCGCCGCAAAGAATGGCGCATGCTGGAATTTGGCAGCGTCTCTATCGCCCTTGCCGCCGTCCGGCAAGCGCGGCAATTCGCTATTCTCCGCCATTCATCTTGCGGTCAGCTTGGAAGGGCAGTGTGGGATTCGCGCAACAACTTTGGCGAAAAGCCGGAGGGGTGCGATTAATCGGTCGGGAATCACTAGTATTATCTCCTTCAGGGTCCTATCTGACGATTCGATTGGGGATGGAGTCGCAGAGCAATGGCGCGGAAACCGCGACATTTTTGGAAAGCAGGACTGTTCGCCGCAGCGGCGATTTCAGTTGCGCTGCCGCCTGCCCTGGCCGCGATGACCCGCGCTGACCGCATCCGCGATACCCAGCTTTCCGAAACCCTGCTTGCGCAATTCACCCCGGCGTCGGGCGATCCGCGCCTGATCGAACGCTATAAGAAGATGTCGGCCGAAGCGCGCGGCAACTTCAGCTTCACACCTGCTGCGATCAGCCAGAACCGCGAAAATCGCGCGATAACCGTCGTCATCCGCGCCCGCGACGATGCGGCCAGCGCCGCGCGTACCGCGGCGCTTACGGCCGGCCGCGCCAAGGCGCCGATCACCATCGCGCCCGTCACCTACGACCTTGGCGCGTCGCTCGGCTTCCAGAAATTCGTCACCCCGGCGCTGCCGCGCGGAGTCGATATCAGCAACCTGCCGATCGCGAAGGCGCCCGAACAGGTTGCCGAGAAGAAGTCGCGTTTCGCGACCCGTGTGATCGCCCGGCCCAGCGACCCGGCCGGCGCGACCGACCGCGTTACCTCACCCGGCGACGACCAGAATGTCGATGTCGTCAGCAGCTATCGTTTGACGAAGAACCTCGATGTGACGGCGGGTGTGCGTTATCGTACCGACGACCGCGTCCAGCCGCTGACCGATGCGCGCCGTGACAGCCAGGCGGTCTATGTTGGAACCGCGTTCCGCTTCTGACGCTTTCGGCGGTTCGCCGCTTTTTCCTGCCACGCATCGATCGCCGCCCAGCCGGGTTTGACTGTGCTTGCTTGCTTCAGTCGGCGGGCCTTGAGGGGCGTTAATCCGCCCAGAGCAATCGCCTTTGCGCCGACCATCCGTGCGATCCGTTCCCACGCCGCGTGGCCAAGCGCGGGCGCCCCGGGATGCGAACGCGTGGGGTGGAGCGGGGAGACGAAGGCGCCGTTGACGCCGGCCCGCTTCGCGCGCCGCGCCTCGCGTGCATCATGTACGGGCATCGTTACGATAAGCCCGAGCCGACGCGCGCGCGCGGCTTCGCCGGCCGCGTGCTGGCGCAGGTGCACTCCGTCCGCGGCCCAGCGCTTCGCCTGCGCGGGCGATCCCGCCAACAGCAGCGTCAGTTTGCGTGAGCGCGCGATCCGCGCGAGCCGACGCATGAGGCGCCAGCGCGCACCCGCCGCCATCCTGTCGTGACGCAAGACGATGCCGCTGCCCGGCGGCAGGATTGCCGCATGTTCGGCGATGCTCGCGCCAAGCCGTTCGTCGCTGAGCAGCCAAATTTCAGGCAGAGGGTGGCGCCGGACCATCGCCCTTTCTATAGGCGCGTCGCGGGCGCACGCAACGCGCGCTGTTCAAGGGAAAGTATATGGCAGACGCGGCGCACAGGTTGGCTGAGGTACAAGCGAACATCGCCGAAGCAGCGCAGCGCGCGCAGCGCAAGACGGGCGACATCCGCCTGATCGCCGTGTCGAAGACCCACGACGCCGACGCCATCCGCCCGCTGATCGCCGCCGGACAGCGCGACTTCGGCGAGAATCGCGTGCAGGAGGCCGCGGCCAAATGGCCCGAGCTGCGCGCCGAAACACCCGACGTGGCGCTTCACCTGATCGGCCAGCTTCAGTCGAACAAGGCCGAGGAAGCGGTGGCACTGTTCGACGCGATCCACTCGGTCGACCGTTCGTCGCTGGTCCAGGCGCTGGCCAAGGCCTGTACCAAGGCTGGCCGGCAGCCGCTGATGTTCGTGCAGGTCAATGTCGGCGACGAGGAGCAGAAGGGCGGCTGCGGGGTCGCGGATCTGCCTGCCTTGCTCGCCGAAGCAAAGGATGCCGGGCTGCGGATCGAGGGCTTGATGGCGATCCCGCCCGCTGATGTCGAACCCGCCCCTTATTTCGCCTTGCTCGACGAACTCGCCGAGCGTCACGATCTGCCGCTGCGATCGATGGGGATGAGCGGCGATTACGAGACGGCGGTCATGCTGGGGGCGACACATGTCCGCGTCGGAACCGCGCTGTTCGGCGCGCGCTGACACGGGTTCGGGCGCTCTTGGGATCAGGGCGCCGCGCGGTCGGCCTCTACCGCGCTCTATTGATATTCGACCGTCACCGGAATGCGTCCGCGATAGTCGCCGTCGCCCAGGCCGGCGACCTGAAGTCGTCCGCCGAAGCGAAAGACCAGCCGGCCGTCGGGGCCTAGCCGCGGTGCGGCGTTAAGGTCGGTCGCAAGGCCGACGACGCGTGCGGTGCGGCCATCGCCGCTTTCGAGGTCGACCGTCGGGGGAAGGAAGACGCGCACCTCCGCGCCCGGTTCGCCGCGCACGGTGACGACCCCGGTGACGGCGAAGCCGCCGAGGTCGACGACGTCGCCGCGCAGGCGGCGCGCGCCGGTCAGCGGGTCGATCTCTACCTCGCCGCCCATCGCGCCGACGGCGACGCGCCCCATGTCGAGTTGGGTTTCGACGTCGACGCGAAGCGGGGTTTCGGCCTGGCGGCTCACGGTCGTGCCGCTGCCTTGATCCTTGCCGCAAAGCAGGCACTGCGCCGATGCCGCCGAAGGCGCGGCGACGCACAGGAAAAAGCCGAGGATCGGGCGCAGTTTCACGCCTTTCGCCTTAGCGTGCGCATGGTTAACCCGCGGTAAAGCCGTTTGCGCGCATATCGGCTGGCGGTGCCTCTCTTTTAGGTCTAACCAGCGCGCAATGAGCACCGCACCGCTCCCCCGGCTGAACGCCCTCGCCACGGCGGTGCCGACCCACGACATCCACCAGGCTTTCATCGATTGGGCGACCCCTCGCCTCGACGACGAGCGTATTCGCGCGCTCTTCGCGCGCATGGCCGCGCGCTCGGGGATCGAGCACCGCTGGTCGGTGCTGCCGCCGACGGCGGAGGGCGGATCGCCGGTCGCCCCGGGCGGCTTTTATGACGTCGCCGGGCTGCCCCCGACCTCGGCGCGTATGACCGCCTATGCCGAACATGCCCCTGAACTGGCGCTCCGCGCGGTCGCCGCGCTTGGCGACGCCTTCGATGCGGCGCGGGTGACGCATATCGTCGTGGCGAGCTGCACCGGCTTCGTCGCGCCGGGGATCGACCAGATTCTCGCGCGGCGCCTGGGGCTGTCGCCGGCTGTCGAGCGCGTGCTGATCGGCTTCATGGGCTGTTATGCGGGCGTCACCGCGCTGCGCACCGCCCGGCACATCGTCCGTTCCGATCCCGACGCGGTCGTGCTGGTCGTCAGCGTCGAGCTGTCGACGCTTCACCTCCAGCTTGAGGACAGGCCGGAACCCCTGCTTGCGATGCTCCAGTTCAGCGATGGCGCGGCGGCGGGAATCGTTTCGGCGGCGCCGGTCGGAATCGCGCTGGGCGAGGGTATCAGCATCGCGCTCGACGACAGCGCCGACCTGATCCGCTGGGACATCGGCGACACCGGATTTGCCATGCATCTGTCGGGCGAGGTGCCCGGGCGGCTGCGCGAGGCGCTGGCGGTGCCTGCGGTGCGCGACCGCCTGTTCGTTGACGGGAAGCCGCCCGAACTGCTGGCGATCCATGCCGGCGGCCGCTCGGTTCTCGATGCGGTCGAACACGCACTCGATGTGCCGGCGGAGGCGCTGGCCGACAGCCGATCGGTGCTGGCACGCTTTGGCAACATGTCGTCGGCGACGATCCTGTTCGTGCTGGCCGACATGAAGGCACGAGGCGCGAAGGGGCAGGGAATATCGATCGCCTTCGGTCCCGGCCTTGCTGCCGAGGCGATCCGGTTCGAGGCATGAACCCCTTCGCCAGCCTCCGCATGCCGATCGAGCGCGAGGAGGAAATGGACGCGGTCGACCTGCCGCCCGCACGCTATGCCAAGGTTCTTGCCGATCTGTCGCGCGTCAACGCGCTGACTCTCGCGCGGCGACCGACCGTCGGCTTTCTCGATCGAGTCCTCGCGCGCGGCAAGGGAACGACGCCGTGGCGCATCCTCGATGTCGGCTTCGGCGCGGGCGACATGCTCGCGCGGATCGCGCGCTGGGGCGATGCGCGCGGCGTCGCGCTCGAACTGGTCGGGGTGGATCTGAACCCGAAGAGCGCGCCCGTCGCCGAAGCGAAGCTGGGCCGGCGCGCCACGCTGATCACCGGCGATTATCGCGATTTTGCCGGACAGCGGTGGGACATCATCCTGTCGAGCCTCGTCACGCACCATATGACGTCCGATCAACGCCGCGACTTTCTGCGCTTCATGGACAGGGAGTGCGCGCGCGGCTGGCTGGTGAACGATCTTCACCGCCAGCGGCTGCCTTTCGCGGGCTTTCCTCTTCTCGCGACGCTGGCTCTTGCCGACCCGATCGTCAGGCGCGACGGTCAGCTTTCGGTTGGGCGCAGCTTCCGCCGGGCCGAATGGCAGGCGATGCTGGCCGACGCGCTTCCCGAAAGCGCGGACGACTGCCGCATCTTTCGCAGCTTTCCCTATCGGCTCTGCGTCGAGCGAATCCGGTGACCGACGCGATCGTCGTCGGCGCCGGGCCTGCCGGAGCGGCGGCGGCGATCGGGCTGGCGAACGCGCGCGCGCGGGTGGTGCTGCTCGAACGGACGCGCGAGACGGGCGATGCGCTGTGCGGCGGATTCCTGAGCTGGCAGACGCTGGCGCGGCTGGAGGCGCTGGGGATCGACCGCGCGGCGCTCGGCGGGCAGCCGATCGGGAGCGTGCGGCTGTACGCCGGCGGACGCCACAGCGAGACCCGGCTTCCCGGCGCGGCGATGGGCGTATCGCGGCGGCGGCTCGACAACGCGTTGCAGGCGGCGGCGATAGCGGCGGGTGCAGGTCTCGAGCGCGGCGTGCACGCGACCGCGCTCGAAGGTGGCGCGGTGCAGACGCGCGACGGCGCGGTGCTCGCGGCGCCGTCCATCCTGCTCGCTGCCGGCAAGCACGGTTTTCGCGGCTTTCCGCGCGAGCCCGCGAAATGGCAGCATTCCGACCCGGTCATGGGACTACGCCTGCGGCTGCCCGCATATCCTGCGCTTGGCCCGCTGATCGGCAATTCGGTCGAGTTGCATCTGTTCGACCGCGGCTATGCCGGGCTCGTCCTGCAGGAGGACGGCACCGGCAATCTGTGCCTCGCGGTCCATAAGTCACGGCTCGACGAAGCCGGGGGCGACCCGGCCAGGCTGCTGCGTGCGCTGGGCAACAGCCTGCCACATCTCGGCGAACGGCTGGCGCATGCCGACTGGACCCGCGGCATCGATGCGATCGGGCATGTGCCCTATGGCTGGCGATCGGCCAACACCACGGCTGGCCTGTTCAAACTCGGCGATCAGGCTGGCGTGATCCCCTCGCTGGCGGGCGAGGGCATGGGTTTGGCGATCGCGAGTGCGGCGGCGGCGGTCGCGGCATGGCGCAGCGGTGGAGCGGAAGCCGCGCCCGCCTTTCAAAAGAAGCTTGCGGCGCGAATGCGGCGTCCCTTCTCGCTGGCCAACCTCGTCTGGCGCGCGGGAGAAACGCCCGCGACCGCCGCGACGATGGTGTCTCTGGCGTCGCTTTTCCCGCCTTTGGTGCGAATGGCATCGCGAATGACGCGGCTCGACGCGGACTGACGCGCCTCTTGCGGCGGCCCGGCTTCGGACCGATATTGGAGCCAACAAGGAGATGCTTCCATGACCGATCCGAAAATCGACAAAAACCTGGACGCGATGGCGCACCATGTGCTGCGCGAGGGCGGCACCGAACGTGCGTTCACCGGCAAATATACCGACCACAAGGGCGACGGCGTCTATCGCTGCGCCGGATGCGGCGAACCGCTGTTCGACAGCCGCACCAAATATGACAGCGGCTCGGGCTGGCCGAGCTATACCGCACCCGCCGGCGAGAGTGCGGTGAGCGAACATCACGACATGACCCATGGCATGATCCGCACCGAAGTGCGCTGCGCCAGGTGCGAAGGCCACCTGGGCCATGTCTTCCCCGACGGCCCCGGGCCGACGGGCCTGCGCTATTGCATCAACAGCGCGGCGCTTGACTTCGCGGAGCGCGGGCAGGATGAGGCGGAGGCTGGCAAAGGCTGATCAGCCAGCCGGCTAACGCAGCGGGGCTCCGCAAGGGAAGGAAAACACAGCTTTGCGCCGCGAACGACAGCAGGCTTCCTCGGGTAAATCGTCATCGGCAGGCAAAGGCGGCGGCTCGTCCGCGCCGCCGCCGCGCTCGCGTTTTCGCATCTGGTTCCGGCGGTTGTTCCGCTGGGGCCTTGGCCTTGCGGTCGTCGGCCTGGTCGCGGTCGTGGTCGCGGTCGGCATCGCGGTGCAGCGCATTCCCAGTTTCGAGGAACTGAAGAAGTCGCCCGCGGGTCAGACGATCCGCGTTCATGCCGCCGACGGCACCGTATTTCTGTCGCTGGGGCCCAATTACGGCCGCTGGCTGACGCTCGGCGAAACGCCGCAGGTGATGCAGGATGCGATGGTCGCGGTCGAGGATCGGCGCTTTCGCTATCATCCCGGCGTCGATCCCGTCGGCCTTAGCCGCGCGGCGGTGTTTGCCGCGCGCAACTATGGCACCGGCCGCCGTATGCAGGGCGCGTCGACGATCACGCAGCAGCTGGCGCGCAATATCTTCCTGTCGAACAGCTACACCTGGACGCGCAAGGGGCGCGAAATGGTGCTCGCGATGGCGCTGGAATGGAAATTCTCGAAGGACGAGCTGCTCGAGCTTTATCTGAACAAGGTCTATTTCGGCGGCGGCAGCTATGGCATCGACGCCGCTTCGCGCCGTTTCTTCGGCCATAGCGCGACCGAGATGTCCTTGTCCGAAGCGGCGGTCGTCGCCGGCCTCGTCAAGGCGCCGTCGCGCTATTCGCCCACCGCCGACGCGCAGGCCGCGCTCGGCCGCGCAGGCGTCGTGCTCGACGTGATGGTCGATGCAGGCGTGATCACGCGCAGCCAGGCCGACAACGCCAAGCCCGCCGATGTGCAGCTCGCGCAGGAAACCGGGCAGAACAGCGCACGCTATTTCTCCGACTGGGCCCTGCCGCAGCTCGACATGCTGATCGACGAAGGCAGCGAGGCGCTGGACGTCTATACGACCATCGACCTCGACATGCAGCGCGCAGCGACCGCGGCGATCCAGGCCGACACGCCGAAGGGCGTTCAAGGGGCGCTGGTGTCGATCGACCGCGACGGCGCGGTGCGCGCTATGGTCGGCGGGACCGACTATGTCACGTCGAACTACAACCGCGCGACGCAGGCGATGCGCCAGCCGGGATCGGCGTGGAAGCTGTTCGTCTATATGGCGGCGCTCGAGGCGGGGTATAAGGTCAGCGACCAGGTCGTCGACGAACCGGTGACGATCAACGGATGGTCGCCGCGCAACTCGTCGGGCCGTTTTTCGGGCGCGATGGACCTGCGCAGTGCCTTTGCCTATTCGGTCAACACCGTCGCGGCAAAGCTGGGCGACGAGGTCGGCTTTGCCGCCGTTGCAAACATGGCGCGGCGTTTCGGCATCACGACGCCGATCAACACCCATCCGTCGATGGTACTCGGCAGTGCAGAGGTGCGCGTGATCGACATGACCGCCGCCTTTGCCGCCGTCGCGCGCAAGGGCGTTTCGGTCCAGCCCTATGGCATCACCAAGGTGACGACCGCCGACGGACGGCTGCTGTATCAACGCCCGCCCGAACGTGGGCAGGTGCTGGTCGACAGCTGGGTCGCGGCCGGGATCACCGACCTGCTCCAGACCGCGGTCAACACCGGTACCGGCAAGGCAGCGCAGATCGGCCGTCCCGTCGCGGGCAAGACGGGGACGACGTCCAGCAACAAGGACGGCTGGTTCCTCGGCTTTTCGAGCGGGCTGACCACCGGCGTGTGGATGGGCCGCGACGATGCGAAGCCCGTCGGCGGCCTGCAGGGCGGCCGCGCGCCGGCCAAGGCCTTTGCCGACTATATGCGCATCGCCGTGTCGCGGCGACCGGTCGAGGCCTTCGATACCGAGGTGAAGCTTCCCGACTGGCAGCTCGAGGAAGAAGGCGACGCCTATTTCGGCGAACCCGGCGCCGAGGGGCTGGTCGACGAAAACGGCATGCCGATCGAACTGCCTTCGGCCGCGCCGCCGCCTGAAGGCGATACTCCGCAACCGCCAGCCACTGACGAGGGTCCCGTTCTCAACCAGCAATGGATCGAAGAGCAGACGGGTCGGCGGCCACCGCCGTCGGATCTGGGGGCGGGAGCGAAGGCGGGACCGAACAAGAGCGTGCCTCCGGCCGCGCCCAAGGCGGTGCCGCTGATCAAGGGGCAGCCGCCGCGGCCGCCCAACAGCGAAGGCAATTAGCCGAAGCGGTAGCGGTGCAGCCCGCGGCCCTCGCGGCGTAGCCACGCGCGCGCGGCCGATACGTCGCCGTCGTGCAGCTCGTCGACGAGCGCATGGAAATCGGCGCTATGGTCCATGTGCCGCAGATGCGCCACCTCGTGCGCGACGGTCGCGCGGCGGACATGCGCGGGCGCCATGACGAGCCGCCAGCTATAGCGCAGGTCGCCGTCATGGGTGCAGCTGCCCCAGCGGCTGCGCGGATCGCCGACGCCGATGCGGCCGACGCGCAGGCCCGCGCGATCGGCGATCTCGCGGCTCTCGCGCGTCATCAGGTCGAGCGCCTCGGCCTTCAACCAGCGTTCTATCCGGCGACCGACGGTGTCGGCGGGGCCACCGACACGCAGGTCGTCGCCATCGAGCCGGACGGCGCGCGGCGCCGATGCCGCCCATTCGATCCGGCGATCGATCCCGTATAGCGGCACCTGTGCGCCCGGACCGATCAGGACAGGAGCGGCGCTCTTGCCGACTTGTTCGCTCAGCCAATCCTGCTGCTCGCTCGCCCATTTGAGGGCGCGCGCGGCATTACCCCGGCGCGGCAGAGTGAGCCGGAGCTCACCGCGCGCGCCGTCGAATACCAGCTTGTAACGCCGCGACTGGGCATGATGGACAAGGCGCACCGGCCAGAGTGTTTCGCCGACCCGGATATGGGGCCCTTCGGCCGCCAGTTCAGACGACGCGTTCGACAAGATGATTCTCCAGCGGACCGGCCATATCCTCACCGACCGTCCAGCCGACGATCGACTCCCCGGCGCGGTGGACGGCGTCGCGGTCGCCACAAACGAGATAATGCCATTCGGGCAGCGGTTCACCCTCGGCCCGCAGGCGATAGGCGCAGGTCTGCGGCAGCCATTCGATGTCGGCGACCTTCGCCTTGGTAAGCGTCAGGCAGTCGGGGACATGGCGGCGGCGGTGCTTGTAATCGCCGCAGCGCGCATTGGTCAGGTCGAGCAGCCGGCAGGCCACATTGGTCGGATAGATGCGGCCCGTGTCCTCATCCTCCAGCTTGTGGAGGCAGCATTTGCCGCATCCGTCGCACAGCGCCTCCCATTGGCCGGCGTCGAGGCTGGCAAGCGGCGCTTCCCAGAAGGGGCGCTCCGATGTCGCCCCCGCCGGCATCACCTGACCCACTTCGCCAGATCGGCGGCAACCTTGTCGGGCGCGCCTTCGTCGGGGTCGGTCGAAGGATCGTCGAGCGGCAGCAGCGCGAGCGGCTTGCCCGTCGGATCCATCAGAAAGGCAAGCTGGCTGTGCGCCATCAGATATCGGTCGGGCGCCGACCCCGGCACCTTGTGATAGGTGACGACATAGGCCTTCGCGACCGCGGCGATCTGTTCGGGCGTGCCGGTCAGGCCGATGAGGCGGGGGTGATAACGCGCGACGAAGGGCTTGAGCGCGGCGGGCGTATCACGTTCCGGATCGACCGTGATGAACATCGGCACGATCTTCGCACCGCGGGCCGCGTCGGACTTCTCGAACTGCGACAGGCCGCGCATCAGCTTCTGGACGTCGACCGGGCAGATGTCGGGGCAAAAACTGTAGCCGAAATAGACGAGGCGATATTTGCCCGCGAAGTCGGTGTCGCGGACGGTCTTGCCGTCCTGGTCGGTCAGGACGAAGGGGCCGCCGATCTTTGCGCCGGCAAGCGGCGGCTGGGCGGCTGGAGCCTCCGCCGGAGCATTACAGCTCGCGAGCGCGGCGCCCAAAATCAGGAGCAGGCTTGAACGGGCAAGCTTTTGCCCCATAATTGCTATATTCATCATGTGGCCAGCCTTGGTCGGCTAGGACGCGAAAATCAACCTTGTCGTCGCATGTGCGGCGCATCAAACGACAGTCCTGGGGGCCTCCCGATCATGTTTCGACGCGCGGAATTCCGTCTTGCCTCGCTTCTCCTGCTTGCCGCCGCCGGCGCGCTGACCGTCAGCCCCGCGCTTGCTCAGTTCCGGGGCGGCTATGCCTTCATCCAGGCGGTCGACAGCCGCGATGGTACCAAGGCGACCGAGGCGTTGAAGGACGATCCCTCGCTGATCAACACCCGGCATCCCGACACCGGCGAAACCGCGCTGATCATCACGACCAAGCGGCGTGACATCGCCTGGGTCCGCTTTCTGCTGGGCAAGGACGCCGATCCGTCCATCTCCGACCGGCAGGGTGTCACCCCGTTGATGCATGCCGCGCTGCTCAACTTCACCGACGGTGCCGAGGCGCTGCTGGCGCGCAAAGCGCCTGTCGATCAGGACAACCGGCGCGGCGAGACCGCGCTGATCCTGGCCGTGCAGGCCAAGAATGCGGCGATGATCCGCCTGCTGGTCAAGAATGGCGCGAACCCGGACAAGGCCGATCATATCGCCGGCATGTCGGCCCGCGACTATGCCAAGCGCGACGATCGCAGCGGCCTGATCCTGTCGATGCTCGATGCGAAGCCCGACGGCCCGGTCCGCGATTCGGGAGCGGTTTTCGGGCCCAAATAACCCGCAATGTGATATCCGAATTGACAATCACACTGTGATGTGAAATAGCGCGGCCATGTCCACGCAACTCATCGATCGTATCCGCGCCATCGTCGAAGACGGCACCATGTCCCGCTCGGGACTGGCGCGCGCCGCGGGTCTTCACGCCAACAGCCTTCGCGACCTCGATTCAGAGGGCTGGAATCCCACCGCCGATACGCTGCGCAAGCTGGAAAACTGGCTTGCGCACGGCAGCGACCTGTCGCCGATGGCGACGCCCGAGGAAATCATTGCGGAGGCGCGCAACGGCCGGATGTTCATCCTGGTCGACGATGAGGATCGCGAGAATGAGGGCGATCTGGTCATTCCTGCGCAGATGGCGACGCCCGACGCGGTGAATTTCATGGCGACGCACGGCCGCGGGCTCATCTGCCTGACCCTCACCAAGTCGCGCGTCGATCAGCTCGGCCTCGAACTGATGAGCCGCAACAACGGCACGCGGCACGAAACGGCCTTCACGACGTCGGTCGAGGCGCGCGAGGGCGTGACCACCGGCATCTCGGCCGCCGATCGTGCACGCACGGTGTCGGTCGCGATCGACGCGTCGAAGGGTCGCGACGACATCGTCACCCCCGGCCATGTTTTCCCGCTGATCGCGCGCGACGGCGGCGTCCTCGTGCGTGCTGGCCATACCGAGGCGTCGGTCGATATCGCCCGTCTGGCGGGGCTCAATCCCTCGGGCGTGATCTGCGAGATCATGAACGACGACGGATCGATGGCGCGCCTCGACGACCTGATCCCCTTCGCCCGGCGCCACGGGCTGAAGATCGGCACGATCGCCGACCTGATCGCCTATCGCAACCGCACCGACCGGCTGGTCGAATGCGTGTCGGACGAGCCGTTCGAATCGGATTATGGTGGCGACTGGCGATTGAAATCCTATCGCAACAAGGTCGACGGCACGATCAACCTCGTCCTGCAAAAGGGGCCGGTCGATCCCGAAGGCGTCACGCTGGTGCGCATGCACGCCGTGTCGATCTTTGACGATATCATGGGCCGCCCGGGGCCGCGGAAGCGGCGCCTGCAGCGGTCGATGGACGCGATCGGCGAAGCCGGTGCGGGGGTGATCGTGATGCTGATGCGTCCGCTCCCCGGTTCAGCCGATGCCGAAGCGGCACCCGCCAGCGCCGGCATGGACCTTCGCACCTATGGCATCGGCGCGCAGATCCTGGCCGACCTTGGCGTCCATGCGATGGAACTGCTTACCCCCACCCACAGCAATATCGTCGGCCTCGAAGGCTATGGCCTGTCGGTCGTCGGCGAACGCTCAATTCCCGGAGAGGCCGAGTAATGGCGCATGTCCTGATCGTCGAAGCCCGCTTCTATTCGCACCTCAACGATATGCTGCTCGACGGCGTGCGCAGCGCGCTGCAAGCCGAAGGGCATAGTCACGACACGGTGACCGTCCCCGGCGCGCTGGAGGTTCCGGCCGCGATCTCGCTCGCCGCCGACAGCGGGCGCTATGACGCCTATGTCGCGCTGGGCGTCGTCATTCGCGGCGAAACCTATCATTTCGAAGTCGTCTCGAACGAGAGCGCGCGCGGCATCATGGCGCTGACGCTCGACGGGCTGGCGATCGGCAACGGCATCCTGACGGTCGAGAATGAAGAACAGGCGCTTGCGCGCGCCGACAAGACGCGCAAGGATAAGGGCGGCGAGGCGGCGAAGGCTGCGCTCGCGATGCTGGCGCTGAAGGAACAGTTCGGAATTGGCTGATCGCATGCCCCCTGGCCGCTACTCCGTCGTCGAACGCGGCGGGCGGCTGGTGGTCATCGATCGCGATACCGGACAGACGCCGCTGAGCGCGGCCGAGCGCATGGCCGACCACGACCGGCGCATGGGGCATGAACCGAACCGGCCGGTGGAACGCGAAAAGGTGCCGGCCCCCACCCCCACGGCAGCCACCCCGGCCTCGCGCAGCATGGAGGCCCCCCCGGCGAACGACCGCATGGCGGCCGCCGTCGCCGGAATGAACCGCAAACAGCCGTGGAAGACGACAGCGGCGCCGAAGCCGTCGTCCGCCGCAAAGCCGGAACCCGCGCGCATTGCGCAGCGCCAGCAACCCTCCGCAGGTGCGCCTGCACGCGGGCGCAAGACGGTCGTTACCGGCAAATGGTGGGATTCGAAGGGGCCGCGAACGATCGAGCTTGGCCCAAAGGGTCAACAGACGCTGAGCGGCGGCTTCATCACGCTTTTCTTCGTCGCGCTGATCGCGGCGATCGTCACGCTCTTCATCGCGCCGATTCTCTTTTTTATCGTAGCCTTCCTGCTCTTCCGCTTCGGGGGGCAGGTGCTGGGTCCGATCGGCGCGGGGATCGTCGACAAGGCGCTCGCCGAAAGAAATTAGCCGGGCAACCCAGGCTGCCCGGCCAATCCATCCTTATGCGGCGACCAGCGCCGGATAGTCGGTATATCCCTCCGGCCCCGGCGAATACCAGGTCTGCGGATTGTCGGCGGCCCATTCGGCGCCTTCGCGGATACGCTCGACCAGGTCGGGGTTGCCGATGAAGGGACGGCCAAAGGCAATCGCATCGGCGACGCCGCTGGCGAGCGCTTCTTCAGCAAGCGCGACATTATAGTCGCTGTTGAGGATCAGCGGGCCCTTGAACGCGCGGCGGATCGCGGGCGACTGCTTCGGCACCTCGGTATTGCCGAACGTGCCGTCGGGGCCGGGTTCGCGCAGTTCGAGGAAGCCGATGCCCAGCGCGTCGAGCGCGCCTGCGGCGGCGGTGAACAGCGGTTCGGGATTGCTGTCGTCGACGCCCTGCGAATCGCCGTTGGGCGACAGGCGTACCGACACGCGATCAGCGCCCCAGACGCCGATCAGCGCCTCGGTAACTTCGCGCAGCAGGCGGATGCGGTTCCCGACCGGGCCGCCGTAATCATCGTCGCGGAAGTTGCTGTTGTCGCGCAGGAACTGGTCGATCAGATAGCCGTTCGCGCCGTGCAGCTGGACGCCGTCGAAGCCGGCCTTTTTCGCATTCTCCGCGGCCTTGGCATAATCCGCGATCAGGCGCGGAATTTCGTTCAGCTCGAGCGGACGCGCGATTTCCAGGTCGCGGCGACCGACCGGCGTGTGCGCGCGGCCGACGCCCTGCGTTGCCGATGCCGACACTGGCTGCTTGCCGTCGTTGAACACCGAATGGACCAGCCGGCCCATGTGCCAAAGCTGTGCGACGATGCGGCCGCCGGCTTCGTGCACGGCATCGGTCACCGGCTTCCAGCCCTCGACCTGCGCGTCGGTCCAAAGGCCCGGCGCCGACGGCCAGCCCAGGCCTTCCTGCGAAATGCCGGTGGCCTCGGAAATGATCAGCCCGGCCGAGGCGCGCTGACGATAATAATCGCGCGCAAGCTCGTTCGGCACGAAGCCGGGTCCGGCGCGGCCGCGCGTCAACGGCGCCATGATGATACGGTTCGGCGCCTCGATCGCGCCCAATTTGATCGGATCGAACAGTGATGCGGCCATATTTCCTCCACGTCTCACTTTCAGGGCGACGGCCCCATCGGTCGTCGCTATGGGCCGCGAAGCTATGTAGGCCGCGGCGCCAACGCAATGGTGGGTAGCAAAAGAAAATCTAAATGACAGCCAAGATCGAAAGCGTCGACGAAGCAGCGACGGTCGGCGTCCGGCCGGGCCGCTGGGCCTTTCTGGCGCTGCTCGCGGGCAATATCTCGCTGTCGATCGGCGCGATGCTCGTCCGTCTGGCCGATACCGGACCGACCGCCTCGGCCTTTTGGCGCATGTCGATCGCGCTGCCCTTCCTTCTCGCCTTCGCCTGGCGCGAGAGCGGCGGCCGTCTGCCGCCGCGCCCGGCGATCGGCGTCGCGGCGGTCGCGGGCGTGTTCTTCGCGCTCGACCTGGTCGCCTGGCACATCGGGATTCTGCAGACCAAGGTCGCCAACGCGACGCTGTTCGGCAATTGCGCCAGCCTGCTGCTCGTCCTGTGGACGATCTTCCTGACCCGCCAACTGCCGCGCGGGTGGCAGGCGATCGCGATCCTTCTCGCCTTCGCGGGCTCGATGCTGCTGATGGGGCAAAGCTACGAGCTTTCGCCCGCCTATCTGGTCGGTGACCTGCTCAGCCTGTTCGCGGGGGTGCTCTATACCGCCTATGTCATCCTGATGCAGCGCGTGCGCGGGACGCTGGCGCCATGGACCGCGCTCAGCATTTCGTCGGTCGTCTGCGTGCCGATCCTGCTCGTCACCGCGCTCGCGCTCGGCGAACGGATTCTGCCGCACAACTGGACCCCGCTGATCCTGCTCGCCTTTTCCAGCCAGATCATCGGGCAGGGGCTGATGACCTGGTCGCTGCCGCGCTTTTCGCCGCTCGTCATCGGGTTGACCTTGCTCGTCCAGCCGGCAGTCGCGGCGCTGGCCGGGTGGATCATGTTCGACGAGCGGCTGGGCGCGATCGATATCTTCGGCGGCATGCTGGTCGGCGCGGCGCTGGTGCTGATTCGGTTGCCGAGCCGCACCGCACGGCCTATCTGAAGCGGATGGCCCAACCGCTGACCACGCCTCTGCCCGCCGATCCGACGCTGGACGAGATTCGCGCCGTGCTTGCGCCGCTGATCGCCGCATCGGCGGCTTTCGACGGTTTCAGCAACGATGCGCGCGACGAAGCCGCGCGTAGCCTGGGCATCGACGCGGACGTTGCGCGGCTGGCCTTTCCGGGCGGCGCGCGCGACATGGTCGATGCCTGGTTCGCGTCGATCGACCGGCAAATGGCCGACCGCTGGCCGGCGGAAAAGCTCGCCGCGCTCAAGATTCGCCAACGCATAACCACGCTGGTCGAAACGCGCATCGACCTGCTGGCGCCGAATCGCGAATCACTGCGCCGCGCGCTCGCCTTGCTTGCGTTGCCGACCAACGCGCCGCATGCGGCCAAGCTCGGCTGGCGCGCCGCCGATTTGATGTGGAATCTGGCCGGCGATACCGCGACCGACTTCAACCATTATAGCAAGCGCACGATCCTCGGCGCTGTCTATGGCTCGACCATGGCGGTGTTCCTGAACGACGAGAGCGAGGATTTCGCGGAAACCCGGGCCTTCCTTGCCCGGCGGATCGATCAGGTCATGCGCTTCGAAAGCTGGAAGCACCGCCGCGCCGCGCGCGGCATCGAACGGCCCAGCCTTGCGCGGTTCGTCGGGCGGTTGCGCTACCCCGGTCGCTGACGCGTTTCGATAAAGGACTGGCGCAGCGCGAACGATATTGATAATCGCTCGCAAATGATAGCTTTGCTCGACAAGGCGCCGCTTGGCGTCGCGGTTCGGATTTCGCGGATCGATTGGGGTGCGATGTCGCAGGACGAGGGTCGTCGCCTGCGCGAATTCGGCCTGATGGAGGGATGCGAAATCACCCCCCGTCACCGTGGCAGCATTTTCTCGCGCGATCCGCTCGCGCTGACCGTTGGCCGCATGCAGGTGATCATCCGCGCCAAACAGGCCGCCGCGATCGAAATCGAACCGATCGCAGCATGAGCAAATCATAATGACCGGTGCCATCCCCTCCATCGCGCTCGTCGGCAATCCCAACGCCGGCAAGTCCAGCCTGTTCAATGCGCTGACCGGCGCGCGGCAAAAGATCGCCAATTACCCTGGCGTTACCGTCGAACGGAAAGCGGGCCATGCCAGCTTTGCCGATGGCCGTCCGATCTCGCTGATCGACCTTCCCGGCACCTATAGCCTGACGCCGGCGAGCCTGGACGAGGCGGTGACGCGCGACGTCGTCCTCGGCCGACAGGAAGGCGAAAAGCGTCCCGACGCACTGATCGTCGTGCTCGACGCGGCCAATCTGGACAACCATCTGTGCTTCGCGCTCGAACTGCTGGCGCTTGGCCTGCCGACCGTCGTCGCGCTCAACATGCTCGACCTGGCCGAGCGCGATGGACTGACCCTCGATCCCGAACGGCTGTCGCGCGAACTGGGCGTGCCCGTCGTGCCCACCGTCGCGGTGCGCAAGCGCGGACTCGTCGAGCTGCTATCTGCGATCGATGGCGCCATCCAGTCGCATCAGCCGCGCGAAGCCGTCGCCGCGCCGCGCAACGACGTCTCGCTTCACCAGCGCGCTCGCGCGATTGCGCGGGTCGCGACGGTCGATGAAACGCCCGTGCGCCGCTGGACCCAGCGCGTCGACCGCATCGTCCTGCATCCGGTCGGCGGCCTCGTCATCCTGCTCGTGCTGATGTTCGTGATGTTCCAAGCCGTCTATGCCTGGGCCGGTCCGCCGGCCGACGCGCTCGAAGGGCTCGTGGGAACGATGCAGCAATGGGTCGTCGCGACCCTGCCGGAGAATTTCCTGCGCGACCTGATCGTCGAGGGTTTGCTCGCGGGCGTCGGCGCGGTCGTCGTCTTCCTGCCGCAGATCCTGATTCTCTTCCTCTTCATCCTGCTGCTCGAGGCGTCGGGCTATATGACGCGCGCGGCCTTTCTGATGGACGGGCTGATGGCGCGCGTCGGTCTGTCGGGGCGCGGCTTCATTCCGCTGTTGTCGAGCTTTGCCTGCGCGGTTCCCGGCATCATGGCGACGCGCGCTATTCCGGACGAAAAGGACCGGCTGACGACGATTCTGATCGCGCCGCTGATGACCTGTTCGGCGCGACTGCCCGTCTATGCGCTGATCATCGCCGCCTTCATACCCGACCGTTTGGTCGGCGGCACGCCCGTCGGGCTGCAGGGGCTGGTGCTGTTCGGCCTTTATCTGTCGGGGATCGTCGGGGCGCTGGTCGTCGCCTTCGTCCTGCGTCGCACGATCGCCAAGGGCAGCGCCGCCGGTTTCATGATGGAAATGCCGCGATACCAGATGCCGCAATGGCGCGACATCGCGCTGGGCCTGTGGCAGCGCGCATGGATATTCCTGCGCCGCGCGGGCACGATCATCGCGATGACCACTGTCGTCCTCTGGCTGCTGCTGAGCTTCCCGAAGGCGCCCGAGGGACAGAGCCAGGTCGAATATAGCGTCGCCGGACGCATCGCGAGCGGGCTGGAGGTGATCGTCAAGCCGATCGGTTTCAACCATGACATCGCGCTCGCGCTGATCCCTGCGATGGCGGCGCGCGAGGTTGCGGTGTCGGCGATGGCGACCGCCAACGCGATCGATGCCGACGGCGACGAGGACGCGATGGCGCAGTCGCTCGGCGAGAGATTGCAGGGCAAGTGGAGCCTTGCCACCGCGCTCGCTTTCCTCGCCTGGTTCGTCTTCGCGCCGCAGTGTATTTCGACCATCGCGATCACCCGGCGAGAGACGAACGGGTGGAAATGGCCAATGTTCATGGTTGGCTATTTGTTCCTGCTCGCCTATGCCGCTGCTGGTACCACTTACTGGACGGCCGTCGCCTTCGGACTCGGCTGATCCTCCCAACTTTAAAGCGGAGCGGAGCGGCGATGGCTGGCAGCGTCAACAAGGTAATTTTGATCGGCAATCTCGGCGCCGATCCCGAAATCAAATCGTTCCAGAACGGCGGAAAGATCGCCAACATCCGCATCGCGACCTCCGAACAGTGGAAGGATCGCATGACCGGCGAGCGCAAGGAGCGCACCGAATGGCACAATGTCGTCATCAACGGTGACGGGCTGGTCGGCGTGGTCGAGCGTTACCTGAAGAAGGGCTCGAAGGTCTATATCGAGGGCTCGCTGCGCACCCGCAAGTGGCAGGACCGCGACGGCAACGACAAATATACCACCGAGATCGTGATCGCCGGCATGGGCGGCACGCTGACCATGCTCGACGGCGCGCCCGGCGGTGGCGGCGGTGGCGGCGGTTCGCGCGGCGGCGACAGCTGGTCGCAGGGCGGCGGATCGAGCGGCGGCTGGGATCAGGGCGGCGGTTCGGGCGGCAGCTCGGGCGGCGGCTGGAACCAGGGCGGCGGCGCCAGCGGTGGCGGCTCGGGTGGCGGCGGGCGTCCGCCGTTCGACGACGATCTGGACGACGACGTCCCCTTCTGAGGATCGATGGAGCGATGAACGACCTGCTGACCGCCGCGGACGTCGCGCGCGGCGTATGCCGGCTGTTCGCGCAGCAGGGACTGGTCGCGATTCCCGAAGTGACGCTGCCCAACGGCCGGCGCACCGACCTGACGGCGATCGACGCCAGGGGCAATATCACGATCGTCGAGATCAAGGTCAGCCGCGCCGACCTGCACGGCGACGGCAAATGGCCCGACTATTGCGACTGGTGCGACCGCTTTTATTGGGCGCTTGCATCGGGGCTCGACCCCGCGATCCTCGAGACCGAGGATTATCGTCCTGGAACGTCGGGCCTGATCATCGCCGACCGGTACGGCGCGGCGGTGGTTCGCGAAGCCGCGAATTGCAATCTGGCGCCGGCGCGCCGCAAGGCCGAGCTGCTGCGCATCGGCCGGCTCGCGATGCGGCGTTCGATGCTTGCCGCCGATCCCGAACTCGCGGCGGGGTGGAACGAGGTCTAGGCTCTAGAGCGGCTCGGTGCGCTCATAATGAAGGCACCAGACCGCCAGCGCCGCCGACAGTCCGACCCACAGGATCAGGCCGACCAGCAGGTTGGCCTGCAGATACAGCGGCAGCACGATCAACAGCAGCCCGAGGGTGATCGATGCCAGCGCGCATCGCAGATAGGTTCGCAGCGGCCGCCGCGTCCGCTCTTCGACCAGCAGCAGCGCCAGACCGACGAGGACGAGCAGCGCGGTCGATATCAGGATGAACAGGTCCAGGCCGTGGGTGACCACCCGGGCGGCGATCAGAACGGCCGCGAGGATCAGGGCGCCCAGGCGGACCTTGGGCAGGATCGCGGCACTTCGCTCGGTCATCCCCGCGCCTGCATCCGGGCGAGATAGCGCGCGAGGATATCGATCTCCAGATTGACCGGGCGTCCGGCGGCCGCTTCGTCGAGCGTCGTCATCTCCTGCGTATGCGGGATGATGTTGAGCGTGAAATGCGCGGTGCCGTCGGCCTGGTCGGTCACTTCGTTGACCGTCAGCGAGATGCCGTCGACCGTGATCGATCCCTTGGGCGCGATATGTGCGGCCAACTCGGCGGGCGCGGCGATCACGACGCCGACGCTGTCGCCGACCGGGGTCACCGAAACGATGTGCCCGATGCCGTCGACGTGGCCGGTGACGATATGCCCGCCCAACTCGTCGCCGATCCGCAGCGCGCGTTCCAGGTTCAGGCGGCGTCCGGCGTCCCACATGCCGGGGGCGGTGCGCGCCAGCGTCTCGCCGCTTGCGTCGATCGCGAACCAGTGGCCTTCGCCGTCGGCGCCCTTGTCGACGACGGTCAGGCATGCGCCCGAACAGGCGATCGACGCGCCAAGGTCGATCGTGCCGGTGTCATAGGCGGTGCCGATGACGAGCCGCGTGTCGCCGCGATCCTCGCGGCTGCGGATGGTGCCGATGTCGGTGATGATGCCGGTAAACATGGGAGCGGTCATTCCTTCCTGATGCGCTCGTAGACGTCGATCCGGTCGCTGCCAAGCGTCCGGCTGTCGGCCAGGCGCCAGCGCCCGTGCGCGCCCGCCAGATCGCCGAGGCCG
>JAFKLT010000061.1 GCA_017309275.1 Sphingomonadales bacterium
GTTCGTCGACGACGACCAGATGCAGCGCGCGGCGCACAGCCAGACGCTGGAACTGACGGGCATCGATGTGGAGACGTTCGCCGCCGCGCGCGACGCGCTGGAACGGCTCGATCCGGATTTCAACGGCGTCGTCGTATCGGACGTACGCATGCCCGGGATGGACGGCCTCGCCTTTTTCGAGGCGGTGCGGGAGATCGACGCGTCGATCCCCTTCATCCTGATTACCGGCCATGGCGACATCGCGATGGCCGTGACCGCGCTGCAGAATGGCGCGCACGACTTTCTGAGCAAGCCGTTCGCCGCCGATCATTTCGTGGCAACGGTCCGGCGCGGGCTCGAACATCGCCAGCTTATTCTGGACAACCGGGCGTTGCGCGCCCGGATCGAACAGGAGGAAGCCGTGGGCGTGGTCTCGCCCCTGCTCGGCGAGACGCCCGTCATGGTGCAGTTGCGCAACACGGTGACCCAGGTCGCGGACGCCAATGTCGACGTCCTGATCGAGGGCGAAACGGGCGTCGGCAAGGAATTGGTCGCTCGCCTGCTTCATCGCGGCAGCGCCCGTCGGTCGCGGCCGTTCATCGCGGTAAATTGCGGCGCGCTTCCCGATGAGATCGCCGAGCGGCAATTGTTCGGCGAGGAAGGCTATAGCGAACGGGGGCGAAGCGCGATCGGCCGGGTCGAGGCCGCCAATGGCGGCACGCTTTTCCTCGACGAGATCGACAGCATGTCGCCGGCGCTGCAAGTGCGCATGCTGCGCATCCTCGAGGAGCGAGAGGTGCTTCCGTTAGGGGCAAAGGAGCCGCGGCACATCGACGTTCGCGTCATCGCCGCCTCGAAGCGCAACCTTGAGGAGGCCGTTGCGGAGGGCCGCTTTCGCGAAGACCTGCTCTACCGGATCAACATAATCCGCCTGCGGGTTCCGCCGCTTCGCGAACGGCGGACCGACATTCCCCTGCTGTTCGCCCATTTCACCGCCGAAGCCGCCAAGCAGATGCGGCGCGAACCCCGCGCCCTGTCCGACGTGTCCCGGCGGCACCTTCTGGAACATGGCTGGCCCGGCAATGTTCGGGAACTCAAGAATTTCGCTTTCCGCGCGATGCTGGATATCGACGGCGGAGAGAATGGCCTTGCGCCCGACGGGCTCGCCACGCTCCCGCAGCGCGTCGAGCGTTTCGAGGCGACGGTGATAGAGGGGGTGCTGGCCGAATGCAGCGGCGACGTCGCCAGCGCGCTCGCCATGCTCGGCATTCCGCGCAAGACCTTTTACGACAAGCTGACCCGCCATGCGATCAACATAAAGGCCTTTCGGCGATAGGCACGCCTCTGGCAAGCGGGTCCCTGGTGGCGGAAGCGACATCGGACGCGCATTCTTCTGTCGCCTCCGCCTTGGGGTGGCCGCGTACGGCCGGATGAAGGCGAGTTTTCGCCCGCCTCCCCCACATCTTTGACTTTCAGCGCGAACGCATCCGAGCGATTCCGGCGCAACGCCCTCGCGGCGTTGCGGCCCGGATCATCGCCCGGTCAGCGCGCGGGCTGATACAGCGCGGCGGCGCTGGGGATCTTCTTTTGCATCTCGTCGCGCAGGAAGGTCGCGATCGCCGTATAGTCGGGACCGCTCTTTCCGCTGTTTGCCGGATTCTTGAAGCCGAAGACAATGGCGCCGATGTTCGTCGACGACTGGTCGCGGAGCGGGATGATAACCAGATATTTCGGTTCAGGGTCGTTCTTGCGGTAGCGCGGATCGAGGATGATGAAGCCCTCTTCGGCCGACATGATATCGTCTTCCGCCGAAGCCTTGCCGACGCGATCGAGCCAGGTGCCGGCGATCATCGCATATTTGTCCATTCCCGCCGGCTTGGCGTGAAAGGTGATGCCGGCCATATCGTCCTTATACTGCGCCCAGACCTCGTCGATCACGGCCTGCGCAAGCGTTTTGTAGCTCGGCGGGTTCCAGATCTTGACGATGGGCGCTGGCGCAGGCGCGGTTTGCGCGGCCACGCCGGTGGCGACGCCGAAACACAAGGCCGCGGCAACAAGACCGCCGAACAGCTTCTTCATAGACATTCTCCTTCGAATTTTGATCTCGTCTTTTTTCCAGGCGGCGGGACAAGAGCGGTCTGCTGCGCAAAAAGACGAACACCCCGGTCATGGGGGCTCGTCTCGATCCCAAACGAGTACGACCAGGGCGACCGGCGCAGGGTCCGCCGCGCGGCACTCATGGCCGGTCGCGCCCGGATTCTTTCCTGACAGGCCGGTCGCGGATCATGCTCGACCTGACGGCCGCCCTGCTACGCACCGCTTCCTGTCATCGACCTGTCGCAGCGGCGAAAGCACGATGATGACAGGATATTCCATCGCCCCTGACCCGCACGCGCGGCGCCAAAGCAGCGGTGATCGGCGACCGAACGCCTGGTGAAGAACAGATTGCGGGGCTGGCGGACCTCTGCTAGCCGCGCCCTCGTGACCTCGGGTTGCCCGGAGACGGGCATGAAAAGGGAAGTCCGGTGCAATTCCGGCGCTGCCCCCGCAACTGTACTCGGCGAGGTGGATGCATTTAGCCACTGGGGCATTTGCCTTGGGAAGGCCGCATTCCGCTGACGACCCGGAGAGCCAGGAGACCTGCCAGAGCGTCGCCGTTATCTGCGCGCGGGCGGGGTGCACCGGGAGCAGGCGAGGATCCTCGCGTGACGGCAGAGCCGTTATGTTTGAAGGACTTGCCATGCTTAAATTCGCCTATCGAACCACCCTGTCGCTATTGGCCGTCGCCGCGGCGTCGCCCGCCCTCGCCGAAGAGAGCGCCGCGATTGATGACAGTAGTTCGATCACCGTCATCGGCGCGCCGCTCGCTGACAGCAACGCGTCGGTTTCCGTGATCGACAAGCAAGAGCTGGATCGCGCGCAAAATGGCCCCGCGGTCGACACCATCGCGCGCCTGCCCGGCGTCAGCTTCAGCCAGAACGGCACGCTCGGCGGCGTCACCAGCCTGCGCATTCGCGGCGCCGAGGCCGAGCAGACACTGGTCGTGATCGACGGCGTGCGCGTCGGCGACCCCTCGTCGCCCGGCGGCGGCTTCGACTTCGGAAACCTGATGCTGGGCAGCATCGACCGGATCGAGGTGCTGCGCGGCGCGAACAGCCTGCCGTGGGGCAGCCAGGCGATCGGCGGCGTGGTGTCGATCAGCACGACCAGCCTTGCCGCCGACCAGGCGACATCGGGCCGCATCGGCGCCGAATATGGCGCGCGCGACACTGTCCGCGTCAACGGCCAGCTTCGCACCGCCGTCTTCGGCGCGTCGCAGTTCGGCTTCGGCGGCGGCTATGTCCGCACCGACGGGATCAGCAGCGCGGCCGCGGGGACCGAGCGCGACGGCTACCGCCAATATTCGCTCAATCTAACCAACCGGACCGAAATCGGCGACACCATCGTGTTTCGCGCGTTCGGCCTGTATGCCGACAGCCGCGTCGACCTGGACGGCTTCAGCTTTTCGCCGCCCTATGGCCTGATCGACACCAACGAGTTCCAGAAGACGCAGGAACATTATGCCGCCGCGACGATCGAGCATCGTCCGGGCGGAAACGACAGCACGACAGGCTTTTCGCACAAGCTGCAGTTCGGCATTGCCGACATCAACCGCGACAATTTCAACCCCGATTTCAGCAGCGATCCAACCTTCCGCGCGCGCGGACGCAACGAACGCCTGAGCTATAGCATCGACTGGAGCCTGGTCGACGCGGTGCGCCTGATCGCCGGCGCGGAACGCGAATGGACGCGCTCCTTCACCGACGACGGCTTCGCCCCCGATCGTGGCAAGACCGCGACGACAGGCCTGTGGGGCATGCTGGTCGCAAAGCCGACCGATACATTGTCGCTGACCGCGGGCGTCCGCAACGACGACCACCGCGATTTCGGCAGCGCGACCAGCCTCGCCTTCGACATCGGGCAAAAGCTGGGCAACCTCGTGACGCTGCGCGCCAGCTATCGCGAAGGCTTCAAGGCGCCGACCCTGTTCCAGTTGTCGGATTCGGCCGGCGCTTATGGCAACCCCGACCTGTTGCCCGAATATGCGAAATCCTATGAAGTCGGCGTCCGGCTCTCCGATTCCGGGCGCTGGTATTTCGACCTCGCCTGGTATCGCCGCGACAGCCGCAACCTGATCGATTTCGTCTCCTGCCCGCCGGGTACCACGGTGCCCGCGATCTGCGCGAGCGGAACGCGCCCCTTCGGCACCTATGACAATATCAACCGCGCACGCGGCCAGGGCGTCGAGGTCGATGTCGGCGCGAAGCTTGCCGATCGCGTCGAACTGCGGGCGAACTACAGCCTGGTGGATACCCAAGATCGGACGACCGGCAGCATTTACGAAGGCAATCGCCTGGCGCGGCGGCCAAAGCATCTCGCCAACGCCGAACTCGCCTGGACCCCGGGCGGCACGCTGGAAGGCGCCGACCTGTCGGTCGCGGTTCGCTATGCCGGCAAGAGCTTCGACGATCGGTTCAATTCGACGGAGCTCGACGATTATGTCCTCGTCGACCTGCGCGCGAGCTATCCGGTCTTTGCGGGCATCGAGGTGTATGGCCGCATCGAAAACCTGTTCAACGAACAGTATCAGACCGTCGCGAACTATGGCACGCCGGGCCGCTCGGCCTATGCCGGGGTCCGCTGGGCCTTCTGATGCGTCAGGCAGCGGCCCTCGCTTTGCTGGCGACCCTTACCGGTTGCCAGCAGCGCGCGCCGCTGCCCCATCTTCGCGGGATCGCGAGCATCGACTTCTGCGCCGACCAGATGACGCTTGGGCTGCTCCCACACGAGCAAATTCGTGCGGTGTCCTTCGAAACCGACAGCGATGCGAGCTTTTCGAAGCCGCTCGCAAAGGGGCTGCCCCGCCTTCGCCCGCAGCTTGAGGATATCGTCGCATTGCGGCCAGCCGTCGTCGTTCGCTCCTATGGCGGCGGCGCGCAGCTGGATCGGCAACTCAAGGCCGTCGGCATCCGCGTCGTCCAGATCGGCTTTCCGCAAACGCTCGCCGACGTCCGCAGCGATGTACTTCGCGTCGGCGATGAACTCGGCGCCGATGAGCGGGCAAAGCGACTGGTTGCCGGCTTCGACGCCGAACTCGCTGTGGCGAGGCGTCAGCCCAGCGGTCGCGGTACCGCCCTGTATGTGACCCCCGGCGATGTCACCACCGGCCCCGGCGGCCTCGTCGCCGAGGTAATCAGCGTGGCCGGCTATCGGCCCTATCGCACCGAACCCGGCTGGGGCACGCTGCCGCTGGAGCAGATGGTGCACAAGGCGCCCGACGTCGTCTTTCGCGCTTTCTTCGACAGCGCGCGCTACCAGCAGGATTACTGGACCTCGTCGCGCCATCCGGTGGTTGCCCGGGCCTCCGCCGATGCGCTCGACGTCGAAGTGCCCGGCGCGTGGATTTCATGCGGCAACTGGCTTACCGGCCATGCGGTCGCGAAACTCGCCGCAGCGAAGAAAGAAGCCCCATGATGCTGCGCCTCAACGCCCTGCTCGCCCTCCTCTTGCTGCTCGCGGGGGCTCTCGCCCTGATCATTGGCCCCAATGGCATTTCTCCCCATCTGATCGCCGACTGGCTGCGCGGCAGCGATCCCGCAGCCGCGATCATCATCGCCGACATCCGCCTGCCCCGTGTCCTTGCTGCCGCCGCCGTCGGCGGAGCGCTCGGCATCTGCGGCGCGGCGCTGCAGGCGCTGACGCGCAACCCCCTCGCCGAACCCGGCATTCTCGGCGTCTCGGCCGCCGCGACGTTGGGAGCGACCGCGACGCTCTATTTCGGTCTCGCCGCGCTGTCCCCCTGGATCCTCCCGTTGGGTGCCATTGCCGCCGCAGCGATCGTGACCGCGCTCCTCGCGGCCGTCGCCGTCCGCACGCAAGGCATGGCGAGCCTGATCCTGACCGGCGTCGGCCTGTCGAGCCTGGCGGGGGCGTTGATGGCGCTGATCCTGAACTTCGCGCCCAATCCTTTCTCGTTATCCGATCTCGTCAACTGGACGCTCGGTTCGGTCGCGAACCGGTCGCTGTCCGATCTTGCCATCTCGGCGCCGCTGATGCTGCTCGGCGCGCTGTTGCTGCTCAGCCAGCGCGCGAACCTGTCGCTGTTGTCGATCGGCGAGGCGGCCGCGAGCACCCACGGCCTCGACGGCAATCGCACGCGCCTGTTCGTCATCGCCGGAACGGGCATCGCGACCGGAGCGTCGGTCGCGCTTGCCGGCGCGGTTGGTTTCGTCGGCATCGTCGCGCCGCATCTGGTGCGCCCATGGACCGGACACGACCCCGGGCGGGCGCTGCTGCCGTCCGCGTGGCTCGGCGCTCTTCTGCTCGTCCTCGCCGACGTGTTCGTCCGGTTGCTGCCCACCGATAATGAACTGCGCCTTGGCGTCGTCGCGGCTCTCGCGGGGGCGCCGATCTTCATGGCGATCGTGCTGCGCCGCGGGAGGACAAAGCATGTCTGATCCCCTGATTCTCGATCGCCTGACCGTTCGCGCAACCGGCGCAACGCTGCTCGACGCCGTCTCGGCGACCGTCGCGCCGGGACAGCTCACCGCGGTGGTCGGGCCCAATGGCGCAGGGAAGTCGACGCTGCTTCGGGCCATAGCGAATATTCTTCCTTCGACGGGCGGCGTCCGCATCGGCGACGCCGACCTCAAGGCGCTGAAGCCGATCGAGCGCGCCCGCCGCCTCGCCTATCTGCCCCAGGCACACGAGCTTGCCTGGGACATCAGCGTTGCCGACATGGTCGCGCTCGGCCGCTTTGCCTTCGGCGCCGTACCCGGCCGTCTGAGCGCCGCGGACGAGGCCGCCATTGCGCAGGCGATGGCCGATACAGGTTGCGCCGATCTGGCGGACCGCGCCGTCACCAGCCTGTCGGGCGGCGAGCAAGCCCTCGCCTGCCTGGCGCGCGTGCTGGCCGCCGATACGCCGGTGCTGCTCGCGGACGAGCCCGCCGCGGCGCTGGACCCGGCCAATCAATATCGCGTGATGGAATGCCTCGCGGCGCTTGCCCGTAACGGCCGCACCGTGGTCGTCGTGCTCCACGACCTGTCGCTCGTCGCGCAGTTCGCCGATTCGGTGCTATGGCTGGGCGACGGCCGGCTGATCGCGCAAGGTCCGGCATCGCGCGCCGAGTTCGAACGGCACGTCCCGGCCCTCTTCGCGCGCGCGCCGGGCTTTGCCACCGACGGATCGAACGCGCTTTATTTCCGGCGCGATTGCGACAGTTAACTGGCTGTTTCCGCCATTTGCTTTATGCCCTTCCCCGATAACGCCCGGATCGAATCCGGCTGGAAGGAATGCAGATGAAGGTCTTTGTTACCGGCGGCGCGGGCTATATCGGCAGCCACACGCTGGTCGCCCTGCTGGCCGCGGGCCACGAGGTTTGCGTCTATGACAATTACGACAACAGCTCGCCCGTCGCGCTTGCGCGCGTTCGCCAGCTCACCAACCGCGACCTTGTCGCCATCGAAGCGGATATTCGCGACGATGACGCGCTGACCCGTGCGATCACCGATTTCGCGCCCGACGCCGTCGTCCACTTTGCCGGTCTGAAAGCCGTCGGGGAATCGAACGAGATCCCGCTCCGCTATTACCAGACAAACGTCACCGGTACGATGAACCTGCTTACGGCGATGGACGCCGCCGGGTGCAGGCGCATCGTCTTTTCTTCGTCGGCGACCGTTTATGGCGAGGCGCAATATCTGCCCTTCGACGAGGACCATCCGATCGCGCCGACCAACCCCTATGGGCGCACGAAGGCGATGGCCGAGGGCGTGATCCGCGACTGGGCGAGCGCGACTCCCGACGCATCGGCGGTGCTGCTCCGCTACTTCAATCCCGTCGGCGCGCATGAATCGGGTCGGATTGGTGAAGATCCGCAGGATATTCCGAACAATCTTATGCCCTTCGTCGCGCAGGTCGCGGTCGGGCGCCGCGCCAAGCTGTCGATCTTCGGCGACGATTACGACACGCGCGACGGCACCGGCGAGCGCGATTATATCCATGTCGTCGACCTTGCCGCGGCACATCTTGCGGCGATCGACTATTCGGCGCGCGCTACAGGGTGCGAGGCAATCAATGTCGGCACCGGCCAGGGCATCACGGTGAAGGAGCTGGTCGCCGCGTACGAGCGCGCGTGCGGCCAACCCATCGCCGCAGAAATTGCCCCGCGCCGTCCGGGCGACGTCGCGAGCAGCTATGCAGCGACGGCGAAGGCAGAGCGGCTGTTGGGATGGCGGGCAGCGCTGGATGTCGACGATATGTGTGAGACGTCGTGGCGGTGGCAGTCGGGCAATCCTGAGGGCTTTGCACCTGCCCGACAGCGATAAAGATACAACGACCTGCCGCTTGCCCGAAACGTAAAAACCCGAGGTGATCGCTTGAAAAAGCAGCAGGCGCTCTGACGGGCTATCGTTGTCGAATGAAGCGAGTTTCTAAACTTCGTTGGGCCAATCGGTGGCCGAGAGTGCCTCCATACTTCACAAGGAGAAGCTTGAAAATCAATGAGACTCCTGTGCGACCGCAAGCCGCAATTTCGACGGCGGGTTCACGGCAAACAGAATCAGCTCTGCGCACAGATTTCCAACGCTCCAAGCTAGGCTAGACGAGGCAATAAAACCATTCTAAAGATGCGACAATTCATGCGGGAGCAAACCCGTATCTTCCTTTGGAGCCCTAGTCGACGCATGATTCCCCAGCGCATTGTCCCTGCCCGATATGGCGATACACGGGGCTGGTTCACCGAAAGCTACAACAAACGGACCCTCGCCGATTTGGGTATTGACTGCGACTTTGTCCAAGACAACCACAGTTTTTCTGCAGCACGTGGAACGCTACGCGGCATCCATTTCCAGTCCCCCCCCCACGCTCAAGCAAAGCTTGTTCGCTGCTTAGCGGGAGCGATTTGGGATATCGCGGTTGATCTGCGCGCAGAATCACCAACATATGGCAGATGGGTCGCAGCGGAACTTACCGCGGCAGGTGGAGAGCAGCTCTTCATACCGGTGGGTTTCGGTCACGGCTTCGTAACGCTGACAAAGAATGTCGAGGTCGCCTACAAGGCTTCCGACTATTATGCGCCCGAAAGCGAAGCCGGCATTGCTTGGGACGATACTGATCTTGCCATTCCGTGGCCCCTTGCCGGAATTGCCCCGTTTCTTTCAGGAAAAGATGCTATATTACCAAGGCTTGCTGAATGGACCAGCCCCTTCGTTTATGATGGGCATCCACTAGCAGAACTGAACTAAGGCAACGATCCACAAATGCATCACAAACGTATTCTCGTAACCGGCGGCGCCGGGTTCATCGGCTCGGCCGTGACGCGTCATCTCGTCAATGAGCTCGGTGCAGAAGTGCTGGTGATCGACAAGCTTACCTATGCGGGCAACCTCGCCTCGTTGGCGCCGGTGGCGCAGGCGCCGAACTTCAACTTCCTTCTGGGCGATATATGCGACGATGCAGCTATGGCGCGGGCGATCGCAGATTTCCGCCCCGACGCCATTATGCACTTGGCCGCCGAAAGCCACGTTGACCGCTCGATAGACGGCCCTGCAGCCTTTATCGAAACGAACATCATTGGTACTTTTCGCCTGCTGGAGACGGCGACGGCATATTGGCGGGGCCTGGACAAGGCTCAGCAAGCCGCATTCCGTTTCCATCACATTTCAACTGACGAGGTCTTCGGTGCGTTGGGCGATGAAGGGAAGTTCACCCACGAAAGCGCCTATGACCCACGCTCGCCCTATTCGGCGAGTAAAGCCAGTTCAGATCATCTTGTACGCGCTTGGCACCACACGCACGGGCTACCGGTCCTTGTCACCAATTGCTCAAACAACTACGGCCCCTATCACTTTCCTGAAAAGTTGATCCCGCTTATGATCCTTAAGGGATTGGCGGGCGAGCAGCTGCCAGTTTATGGCGACGGCTCAAACGTGCGCGACTGGCTGCACGTAGAGGACCACGCTCGTGCACTGGCATTGGTGGTAGAACGTGGCGTACCCGGCCAGACCTACCTGATCGGCGGCGATGCCGAAGAAACCAACCTTCGCGTGGTCCAAACGATATGCGATCTGCTCGACCGCCACGCGCCGCGCCCAGACGGGCAAACCCATCGGGAGCAGATTTCCTTCGTTGCCGACCGGCCAGGCCATGATTTTCGCTACGCTATCGACGCCTCGAAGATCTACGACGAACTAGGCTGGGAACCATGCGAGAGCTTCGCTAGCGGCATGGAAGCCACCGTGCGCTGGTATCTCGCCAACAATGACTGGTTGCAAGCCGTCCAGTCCGGTAGCTATCGCGGTGAGCGGCTGGGACTGAATGTTGGTTGAATGTGATCGCCAAGTCTGGCTGATTACTGGCGGCTCTGGTCAGGTCGGCGGCGCGCTGGTCGCCAGTCCGCCGCCTGGCGTCCGTGTGATCGCACCAGGCCGCGACCGGTTCGACCTTGGCGACCCAACGCTCAATCTCTCATCTTTACTCGCGACCGAAGGCATAACCGCGATCGTAAACTGCGGGGCCTACACCAAGGTCGATCAAGCCGAGGACGAGGAAGCGCTCGCGCTGCAAGTCAACGGCCTCACGCCTGGCCAACTCGCCCACGCTGCGCGCAATGCCGACATCCCGATCGTGCAGATATCCACGGACTATGTTTTCTCCGGAGAAAGGCCCGGCTTCTATAGTGAGGACGATCCTACAGGCCCGCGCAGCGCCTACGGGCGGACCAAGCTGGCTGGCGAGCAGGCGGTGATCGCATCAGGGGCACGCTACGGAATTCTGCGTACTGCCTGGGTGTTCAGCGCTGAGGGCGCTAATTTCGTGCGGACGATGGTACGCCTATGCAGTGAGCGCGACACGCTAGGCGTTGTCGCGGACCAACTGGGCTGCCCTACCCACGCGGGAGATCTCGCTCAGGTTGTGGCGCGGATCACCCAGGCGCTTGAAGGTAGAGAAGTCTCGAGCGGAATCTGGCATGTGGTCAACGGCGGAGAAGCGAGTTGGCACGATCTCGCCGCGCACGTCATCGCGCGAACCTCAATGCATGGCCGGCGGGTACCGACACTAAATCGGTTGACCACCGCCGAATATCCGACAAAGGCGCCCCGCCCTGCCAACTCACGATTGGCGACCAAAAAGTTACGGGCAGATTTCGGTATCGTGCTACGCGATTGGCAAGAGGCAGCCGCCGCTGTGGTCGATGCAATCATAGCCCAGGAAGAGAGATTTAGCGCATGAAAGGGATCATCTTGGCTGGCGGCGCTGGCACAAGGCTCCATCCGGCGACACTGGCTATCAACAAGCAGCTCCTGCCGATCTACGACAAGCCGATGATCTACTATCCGCTTTCGGTGCTGATGCTGGCGGGGCTGCGCGATATTCTCATCATTTCCAGCCCGGAGTATATTGAGAGCTATCGTCGCCTGTTCCGCGACGGAAGCGCGTTCGGTCTCTCAATCGACTACGCCGTCCAAGAAAAGCCCGAAGGCCTTGCACAAGCGCTCCTCATCGGCGAGAATTTCTTGGCTGGCGGGCCCGCCGCGCTCATTCTGGGCGACAACATTTTTTACGGCGCCAACCTGCAGCAGCTGCTGCTCTCCGGACGCCATCGCGCGGAACACGCCAATGCTGCCACCGTCTTCGGCTATCATGTCGAGGATGCCAGCGCCTATGGCGTGGTCGAACTCGACGGTGAAGGCAAGGCGCTGTCGATAGAGGAGAAGCCCGCCCAGCCGCGCTCCAACTGGGCTGTGACCGGCCTCTATTTTTACGACGAGCGCGTTTGCAACCTCGCTCGTCAGGTCCGCCCCTCAGCACGTGGCGAGTTGGAGATCACCGATCTCAACCGGCTCTATATGGAAATGGACGCGCTGCACGTCGAGCGCATGGGTCGAGGTTACGCTTGGCTCGATACCGGCACCCACGACAGTCTGCTCGAAGCTAGCGAGTTCGTACGCACTATTCAGCATCGCCAGGGCACACAGATTGCCTGTCCGGAAGAAATCGCCTGGATTCAAAACTGGATCGACGACGAGACATTGCGTGCCCAAGCGAAAATGTTCAACAAGACGAGTTATGGACGCTATCTATCAAGCCTGCTCGAACATGGCGCTCTAGGCTGAGGAACCTTGGCCGACTTGTGGCTCCTGCCAATGAGAGAGGTCAGGTTGCTTTTGCGAGACGCGCCTGTTAGCGTAGTGCGTCCTCTACAATACAGAGTGACTGGTTTGACAAAGAGGCGTGGCTATCGGCTTGAAAACTCTGCTCTTAGGCCACGACCAACACGGTCGAAACCGGGAGAGGGCGCGTCGGGAAGCATAGCGATGTTACCCTGGCAGAATCAGCATAGTCGACCCGGATGATAGTTGAGTTCATGCAGCGTCCAAGTCCAGCCAACCGGCTACGATTTCAGGTGGCGGCGGCGTTGAGTTGCGCCCTCCTACCCTACCTCGCGCGACCTTGGCTGCCGTTCCTTGAACCCTCGGCCACCATTCTTCTTATCTCCTTGGTCGGCAGCGTCGCGGCATCTCTACTGGGAATGCTCTTCACAAGAAGCATAGGGGGATATCCTGGCGCCGAGGGGAGCGCATATATTTTTCCGTCTTTCTGCATATCCTTTGGCATTGTTTTGACAGTATTCTTCTTTTTTCGCATAGATTATTCTAGATCTCTTTTTTTGACATGCTTTTCTCTAAATTTGATCGTATTTTATGTTATATACTTTCTAAAACAAAGAAGTAATCAATTGTCAGTCGGCGTCGTTCCGGGAGGAGATACGTCACGCCTGTTATCCATAGAGCATATCCGCTGGATTCCCCTCGATACGGTCGATGCAGACGTCAACGGCCTTTCCGCTATTGCGGTCGATCTGCGCACAAATCTTTCCGAGATATGGGGCCTTAGACTTGCCGACTTCGCTTTGGCCGGATTGCCCGTCTATCACAGCAAGCACCTGCAAGAATCGCTGACTGGGCGTGTCGAGCTTGAGCATTTATCCGAGAATAGCTTTGGTACATTGAGTCCTGTTTCAGCATACATGACCTTCAAGCATGCTGTGGACTGGCTAATGGCGCTCGTAGTGGCGGTTCTTTTGATGCCAGCACTACTGCTGATATCGCTGTTGATCGTGCTGGATAGCCGTGGCTCACCCATATTCCGCCAGCGTCGTATCGGCTATCGTGGGCGACCATTCGTTGTCTGGAAATTCCGCACCATGACCACGGCAAGCAGCAATCACTCAGATGCCGACAATGTTCGTACAGCAGCAATGACATCCTCGAACGACAGGCGGATCACGCGCGTCGGCCATTTCTTAAGAAAGTCTCGACTCGACGAGCTGCCGCAGATCGTCAACGTACTCAAGAGAGAAATGAGCTGGATTGGCCCACGCCCGGAGGCAGAGGTCCTGTCACAATGGTATGAAGCCGAAATTCCTTTCTATCGCTATCGCCACATCGTTCGCCCCGGCATCAGTGGCTGGGCGCAGGTTAATCAAGGCCACGTGGCGGAGGTAGATGCCGTGCGTGACAAGCTCTACTACGACTTCTATTACATTAAGCACTTTAGCCCTTGGATCGATCTACTTATTGTTGCGCGCACCATACGCACGATGCTGACTGGATTCGGCGCGCGCTGAGGGCGCGATAGAGCCGTCGCACGACGAAAACGGACAGGCGCCAGCTAAGATCATATCAATGACGCATACACCCCTTCCGACACCTGAGCAGCAAACGATCGGCGTCGGCGGTGTGGCAATGTTGATCAGCGCACGTCGGGACGCACTTCCGAAGGCGCAGCGCTTGATCTGGGGCGAATTTGCCCAATCCCGCAAGCGCAGGTTTGGTTGGGAAACACATTTGCCTTGGGTAGTCCCTTGGCGAAACCATGCGCGTCAATATCACCGACGCTTCGCCGTCACGGAGGGGCGGAGGTTTGCTCGCCACACTCGCTATCAAGCGCCTCCGCGGCGTCACCTCAGCAATGACAGGAGCTATGTGCGCCGTGCCAAGCCATGGAAGCTTAGGTCTCAGCCGCGCGATACTAAATTTCGCGGCGCCGATAAGGACGCTTTTTCGGGACATGCGCCGCGAACCAGCCGCCCTATTCCATGCCCGGGTCTTAACTTGTGAATACCTCGTGCAAAGTCGCAGCTGCCCTTGCACTATGCGCCGTCAACTCGGGGATGCCGCAGCGCCATCTGCTTACGCGCCCCCAGCCTTTAAGATATAGAGATAGATGGACCAACGATAATGACTGAGCGCCCCATACCCATTGTCAAGGTGAGGATGCCCCCTCGCGAATCCCTTCTGCCAGCCCTCGAACGGATACTGTACGGCGGCATGATTGGCGAGGGAGAGGAAGTCTATGCACTCGAGCGCGAGTTTGCCGCGCGGTTCGGCTTGCCCAATGCGCTTGCCGTGTCGAGCGGAACTGGGGCACTACATTTGGCCTTTCTCGCTTGTGGGGTGCGGCCGGGTGACGCCGTAGTTACTACAGCAATGACCGCGGAGCCTACCAACACAACTATTCTCCAAGTAGGTGCCTATCCGGTTTTTGCCGACGTCGAGCCGGATACCGGCAATCTCGATCCGGATGCTGTCGCGCGGGCGATCACGCCGGCAACGAAGGCGATCTGCGTCGTACATTACGCGGGCTACCCTGCGGACGTTCACGCCTTGCGCGAGATTGCAGATCAACATGGCATTGCGCTGATTGAGGATTGCGCGCACGCGCTTGGCGCGAGTGATGCCGAAACTGCCATCGGCACCGTGGGGGATGCTGCCATTTTCTCATTCCAGGCCATCAAACATATGACTACGGCGGATGGCGGCCTTCTGACCCTGAAGAATCCTCAGATGCTGAATACAGCCCGCCAGCTCCGGTGGTTTGGACTCAGCAAGGGTGTGCCGCGCACCGAGGTCGACATCAAGACTGCCGGTTTTAAGTACAATATGAACAATGTCACGGCAGCAATCGGTCGCCAGCAGTTACTGACGATCGATGATGCAGTCATGCGCCATATTGAAAACGGAAAATACTTCGATGAGGTATTCAATAATATGGCAGGGATACGGCCAGCTCGAGTCCGGAAGAACAGCAACCCCAGCTACTGGCTGTACACTCTGCTTTGCGATGACTCACACCGGATCGAGCAGGCACTGGTCTCCGCGGGCGTTGCGGCCTCAAAAGTTCACCGGCCCAACCATCTTCATTCCGTGTTTGCACCCTACGCGACGGCAATGCCCGGTCTATCCGCCTTTTATAACCGCTTGCTGCACTTACCTTGCGGCTGGTGGGTCACAGACCAAGATCGCGAACGGATCGTCGCTATAGTAGCGGATGCAGCGAAGTGAACTTCCCACTATTCGATTGTCGCCTTTCCGGATCGGCTTTGGCCGCACTGGAGCAACCTTTCAATTCTGGGCAACTTGCGTCTGGTTCATCAGTTTCCAGGATCGAGCAATATTTTGAAGAGCGCTTTGCAGGATATCACGCGGTTGCTACGAGTGACATGACAAACGCGCTTGCCCTTGCCTTGCGGCTTGCAAATATAGGAAATGGCAGCGAAGTCATGACATTGGCTTTCAACTGCATGTCATCCAACGCCGCCGTTGCCATGGCAGGCGCCCGTCCGGTATGGATTGATGTCAACCCAGAAACGGCATCCTTTGATGTAGAACATGCTCGGAGCCAACTTAGCTCGCGTACCAAGGCTGTCATCGTCTACCACTTGGCAGGCTATCCGGCGGATATGGCCCGAATCCGCAAGTTCTGCGATGAGCATGGCCTGATCCTGATCGAAGATGCAAACAATGCATTCGGCGCTGAATTTTCTAGTCGCCCCATAGGGACATTTGGTGATTTTACGGTATTCTCATTCTACGCCAATCGTCAGATCAACGCTATCGACGGGGGGCTCTTATTATGCCGGCGGCCCTACGATGCCGAGCGCGCTCGGCGCCTGCGACGCTTTGGCGTTGACCACGCCCGGTTCCGAGACGCTGACGGCGAAATTGATCCCGCAAGCGATGTCCCCGAGATTGGCGGGTCTTCGACACTCAACAACATCAATGCAACATTGGCATTGGTCAGCTTGGCCGATGTCGACGCTAGGATCACCCGATCACGCGAGAATATAGAGGTTCTGTGCAAAGCCACCAGCGGATCAAGACTAACACCAATCAAACCTCTGACCGAAGGGAAACCTGCCTATTGGACGTGGCTCGCCCGGCTAGCTGACCGCGAGACCGTCATGCAGGCCCTAAAATCTCGGGGCGTAAAATGTTCCAAGCTACACCATCCCAATCATCATTATAGCGGTTTTGGCGTGCCCGGTGCGGAACTACCTGGGACCGATCTCTTGGCACGCGAAATGCTCGCTATTCCGTGTGGCTGGTGGATTGATCAAGCCCATATTCCCCAGCTTGCTACAGCAATTAGGGACGCGCTGCAGGCAACTTCATGAAGCTGCCTTCGACCCGACAATTGATGCCCATCGCGGCACTCTATAGTGGCCGAGTGGGCGTTGCCGCACTGGGGCTCATCATTCTGCCGTGGCTGAGCAAAAGCATGCCAGCGGCCGAGTTCGGATTAGCAGCAACAATTCTCTCCCTTCAGAGCTTGGCAGTCGTGCTAGATTTAGGCTTAGCGATGACGGCCAGCCGAGAACTCCCGCCCCTGGACGATACCCACGCCGCGCAGACAGTCGTAAAACGAAGCGAACGAGTTCTTTTCTTGCTCTATTTTGGGATTGCAGGAGCTTCAGGCACTCTCGCTGCTGCTGGATTCATTCCGGTGACCCTTCCAATAGTTCTGTTGACATGCATTTCCTTGCTACTGATCGTCTGGCAGAATATTATTCTTGTAGCGCTTATTTCCCGGCAGAGATTTTTTATTTCTACCTCTGTCCAGTTTCTAAGCCTATTTCTACGCCATTGCTTCTCCTTGGCCCTCGTTACGCTAACCTCCGGTACGCTGCAATCGTTCATCATTGGACAGGTTATTGGCGCAGCTATTGTTCTGATCGTATCGCGACAGATCTTTATGCGCCGTCACAAGCCCACCAATCATTCTCCAAAGTCAGTTCCTTCACACTCAGCCACCAACTTAGCGATGATGGCTTACAGCATCGCCGGAGCCTGTGCGATGCAACTGGACAAGGTACTCCTCTCAGGCCTTGCCTCCCCCGCTCTGACAGGCCCGTATTTTCTTGCTTCGACTCTTTCATTAGTTCCTATCGCCTTTCTCGCCACACCCGTTGCGCAATTCGTCCAACCAAAACTGATCGCCTGCATTGTTAGAGATCAGCGCGATGCTGCTCAGCGATGGATCTTGCGCCTGACCATCGCACTGATCGCCCTTTCGGTGATACCGGGAATTCTGCTTGGCATCGCATCGCCTTCAATCGTGCCGGTGTGGCTACAGGGATCAGCTGATCAGGATGTCGTCAGCAGCTATGTATTTTTGCTCATGCCAGGAACTTCGCTTGGCGCCTTAGGACTAGTTCCAGCGATGGTCTTGATCGCAAAACGAGACTATCGGGCGCTAGCAGCCATGTCTTGCGTACTGACCATCGCAGTTTTATCGACGACGGCGTTTCTGGCGGCGAAGAACGATATACGCGGAATATGCATCGCATATGCTCTGTACCATGTTCTGGCAGCCATAGCACTTTGGTGGCGCGCTGGGCAGATAGACGCGTCTTTCCCCAAACCGTTTGTGATCGGAGCGTACGTTGCTAAACGACGACGCCAGCCGGACGCAGGCAATGAATGCCAAAATTAATTTTGAGTGGTGAAGAATGCTAAAAGATAAAACCTTGATGATCACCGGGGGCACGGGCTCGTTCGGAAAAACCGTGCTCGGCCGCTTCCTGTCGTCCGATGTTGGTCAGATTATTATCTTCTCCCGTGACGAGAAGAAGCAAGAAGACATGCGAGTTGCCTTGGGCAACAACAAAGTCCGCTTCGTGATCGGTGACACCCGTAGTCCAGACTCGATCAATTTAGCCATGCGGGGGGTGGATTATGTTTTTCACGCTGCGGCGCTGAAGCAAGTCCCCTCATGTGAATTCTATCCCATGGAAGCCGTTCGCACCAATGTGATGGGGACAGAAAATGTCATCACCGCCGCCATGGCGAATGGTGTCCAGCGGCTTGTACTGCTGAGTACTGATAAGGCGGTTTATCCTATTAATGCCATGGGCATTTCCAAGGCCATGGCCGAGAAAGTACTAGTGGCCAGATCTCGAACGATGGGCCGCGAAGATCCAGTGCTGTGCGCAACTCGCTATGGAAACGTCATGGCTTCCCGAGGCTCGGTCATCCCACTGTTCATAGATCGCATAAAGGCCGGGCGGGAGTTGGGCATTACGGACCCAGCAATGACCCGATTTCTGATGTCACTCGAAGAATCCGTGGACCTGGTGCTGCATGCTTTTACACATGGGATACAAGGCGACATTTTCGTTCAGAAGGCGCCGGCCTGCACGATCGGAGATCTAGCGATAGCACTCAGCGAATTGTTCGATGTGCCGTTGAGAACCCGTATCATCGGCACTCGCCACGGTGAGAAGCTCTATGAATCGCTAGTCTCGCGCGAGGAGATGGCGAAGGCTACTGACATGGGACGATATTGGCGAATTCCGGCCGACAATCGCGACTTAAACTATGAGGTCTATATTACGGAAGGCTCTCCGGAGGCGAATGCCGTCGACGATTACACCTCACATAATACCCAGCGGCTTTCCGTAGAGGAGGTCAAGGACGTTCTGCTGGCACTTCCCTATGTGCAAAATGCACTGGCAGATCGCTAATGCCGATATTGTCGGTGATCATCCCTACTCATGAACGTTTCCGGTATGCAAAGGAGACGGTCGAGACCATTCTAGGGATGCATGAGGATATCGAACTGATTGTTTCCGACACAAGTGCCGTCGACCCTTGGACATCGCTCACGCCACATCCTCGACTGAAAGTGGTACGTCCAGGAACGGGCATCAGCGTTGTCGATAACTTCAATTCCGCATTGCCATATGCGACCGGCGATTATGTCTGCTTCATTAGCGACGATGATCTGATTGTACCGGAGATCGTCGACATCGCCCGCAAAGCGAAAAACGAGGGCGTCGATGCCATCAATTTCACTTTCCCCGTAATATTCTATTGGAAAGACTATCTGCATCGCAGTGATCCTGAAGCATATTCAGGCACTGTGTGGATCAGTCAGTACTCGGGCCGAGTTCAGGCGCTCGACACCGAGGCCGCCCTCCGTGAGGCTACTGGCAGCCTAGGGCACGGCGTATTTAGCATGCCGCGGTCCTATTGTGGATTGATTTCCCTGAGCCTGATCAAGCGAATCCTTACCGCTCACGATGCGCTGTTTGGTGGCGTTAGCCCCGACATCTATTCCGCAGCGCTGATTTCGGCGCATGCGGCCAAGGCAGTGGAAGTTGACTTCCCGGCCGTCATACCCGGGGCGTCAGGGGCGAGTACGGCTGGACAGAGCGCAGCGGGTCGGCATCTGGGAGCTTTGCGCGACAATGACCATATTCGGCCATTCCGTAATCTAGTGTGGCATCCGCTAGTTCCGGAATTCTACAGCGTGCCAACAGTCTGGGCCTATTCCTTGGTCCGCGCGGTCGAAAGGCTACCAGAAAATTCTGCCATCCGTCCAAACTGGGGCCGCCTCTATGCCCGCTGCCTTCTTCATCACCGTGCTTATTGGCGACCGACCTTGAGCGCGATGAAGGCCTACGCAAAGCAAAAGTCCGTGCTATCGCTATTTAGAACACTGATCAGCGGAATGGCGCTTGAACTCGCTTGGGCGATGGGCCGCGCCCGCCGACGGCTTTCGGTTCGACTCAAGGTTATGCAAGATCGTCGCATTGGCGGCATCGCGAGCAGTCACGATGCCGCCGCCGTAATAGGGAATGCGATAAAGGCCGGGCCTCCGCTTTCGTGGTCGACTGCGTCATGACCCCCTATTTTGCCTGCTATGCCATATTGCTGGCTGCGTTGGTTGCGGGAACATTGTTCAATCGACTTCGCTTGGCAGCGATTGTCGCGTTCGTTCCCATGTTCCTGCTCATTTTGCAGCGAGGGCTAGTCGGAACGGACAGCGCAGTTTACGTTCAAGAGTTCGATGTCATCCGATATCGAGGTTTGCTGGCGTCCGCCTTCGAACCTGGGTTTTCGCTTATCATCGAGATCCTATCATGGATTCTGTCCGATCCCTTCCAAATATTGATCCTTCTCGGTGCAGCCACCGCCATCATTATGTTTGTGGCAGGGATGATACTTGAACGGTCGCCCTTGCTCCTTATGACGATCGTTCTTCCCTATTTCATGTTCGATATGACCATGAATGGGCTTCGTTACGGCCTCGCCTTTTCTATCATCGCCCTAGGTGCGGCCGGTTTGGCGCGGGGCAGGCTTCATCTGTTTATCGTATGTGCGGTGATAGCCTCCAGCATCCAGATTACAGCGGCGTTGCTGGCGTTCTGCTTATGGGCACTGGTCGAGGTTCGAATACGAACTTTCGCTGGCGTGGCCATTGGCGTCGCGATCGCCTTTCTGCTGTTCGGGGATTATATCGAAGGCAAAGTGAGCGACAATGAAGACCTCATCGGATTGGGAGGGCTTGCGGGCGTGGCTCCGCTGGCAGTCTCGCTGATCATTCTTGCGGCCCTCAAGTCAAAAGGACGCAATATTGTTGAGAACCAACTTGCACTTTTAGCAATGCTCGCCATGCAGATAATCGCATTTATCGTATCTCGATACTATTATGTTGGCCTTAGACTTCAAGGACTTTTTCTATTTCTTTTATATTTATATGCCGCCATAATGATCGGAAAGTCATCCCTTGAGGCTTCTAAGACATTCCTGCTTAGGTGGTCCCTGGTTCTTGCCGCACTGATATCTTCCGCTTCAAGAATTAAGAACTTTAATGACGATTTCATTGGTCCCTCGCCATTTAATCCTTATTATTTCGCGCATGAGCAAGCCGGATACTGACGTGAACAAAAGTCCCATTGAGGCTCCACGAGCTGCGGCCGATAGCGGCCCAATGTTCAGCGTGATCGTGCCCGTCTACAACACAGCTGGCTACATCGAGGCCTGTATTCAAAGCCTGCTGAGTCAGGATCAAACGGATTTCGAGATCATCGCGATTGATGACGGATCTACTGACAATAGCCTACAGATTCTTAAGGGACTAGCGGAGCAGGACAAGCGCCTCCGAATCTACAGGCAGGAGAATGCCGGCCAGGGTATGGCGCGAAATTTCGGACTATCCAAAGCGTGCGGACTTTTCGTAGCTTTTGTCGATAGCGACGATACTGTGGCGCCAGGCTTATTTTCCAGTGCCGCTCAGCACCTGCTTGACCCCGAACTCGATGTCGTCTCATTTGGCATCGTGTTTCGAGATTCCGCAGGACGGACGGTGGCGACCCGTTCCGCGGCCGCAACGTTCTCATCAAGTGGCGACTCAATATTCTTGGATGCCATGCTAGATAAAAACTTCCTATCAGTAGTCTGGAACAAGGTTTATCGGCGCGCTTTACTCGTCGAAAACGGGATCACATTTCCTAAGCTTCGCGCATATGAGGACTCAGTGTTTTCACGCAATGTCGCTCGCCACGCTCGTAAGGTCTTGTACATGAAGGATCAGCTTTACTTTGCCTTGACACGCCACGACAGCACTTCGCGGGCGATGTCGGTACGAAGCTTTGATCTGGCGGCGGAAATGATCGATTACGAACGTGAAATTTTTTATGCTAGCGTTGAGAAACCCGCCTGGCGCGCGGCATTCAGCGCCCATGTCGCACGCTTTTTTGCCTATCTGATAATTCTTTCCGCCTTCCGGATCGATGATAATAGCGAACGAATGGACTGCCTGAAGATTGCCAATGCTGCGGGATTTTCTAAAGCGGCAACAGACAGACAGGCGAGGACACTGCTCAATTTTCGGGTTAAGGTTCAGATCTTTCTCGCAAGACGTCCCCGGCTATTGAGAAGGCTCGCCTTAGCGGCGAGGCAGTTCAACTTGGTTCCTTATTGATGCCCTGCGGAGTAAATCGCAGCGAGGTTTGAACCGCTCACAATGCCCAAGCTTAGCGCTCTTTTTCGGCTTATTCAGCCTTCTCGCCACGTTGCCACGTCAGGCCTCTCTCGTCGCGACGCCATTATAGCCTCTATTGGAGGGGCCATTCCACTCCTTCCGACGCCGGTCGCCGGGCAGGTTCCACGACAAGCCGGTCGGACACACGTAGCGTCGCGGGCGGAGCTTGCCAGCCTCCCGGTTTCGTTGACCCCGGCAATTTGGGACAAAGCGGTTTTTGCATTCGTTCCCGGAGATTTCCGTCAGTCTGCGGCACTGCATCCGGCCGACTATGTTCTAACTGAACATCGGGCGGCGCCCGAAGGGGCGTGGCTCCGAGAGGGGCAGATCATGGTTGATCGCGCCAACGCACCACCTCGGTCGATCCAGGCAAAATCCCTCGATATTTATTCGGTCAATGACAAAGGGGCGATCGGCGACGGGAAAACGGATAATACCGATGCGATTAATGCTGCCATATTGGATGTTCATTCCGGCGGCGGCGGGGAGATCGTCTTTGGCGCTTCTACGTCTCCGTATCACGTCAAGGGTCCGATCATAATTCCTTCAAACATCGTCATCAACCTTAATGGCCAAACGCTTTCCGGAGACGGCCTTCATGGCGGCGCTATGTTCACGACTGGCGTGGTTCGCAACGGTCGCCTTGCCACCAACAAAGGGGCATCGGATGAATTGGATTACGTCTTTTATTCTTCTGTCCGGAATGGAATGATCCGAAATTGCGGAATTGCGTTCGATCTTCAGAACTTCAACGTCAGTTGCTCCATCGAGGACATCTCGACTTTCCAGGCGCTCCAGTTCGGGGTGTTCCACCGGTGCTTTTACATGTCGCTAAAGAACTGCTCCGCAAGGGGCCCCAGCGATGTGTCGAAGCCTGCTTTCGCGTTCACTGGTGACAACAACCTCATCAGCCTGCTGCGCGTCAGCGCAACAACCGAGAGCGGTTATCTGTTCGAAGGGGGAACGACCTCGGTAAGCATGATCTCCTGCTCCTGCGAGGGGGCGGGTGGCAGTGCCGTGACGTTCCGGGATGACTGCCTCGGCGTTGTTGTCGATTCAGGTTATTGGGAAGCAGTTCAAGGCACAGTGTTCGATTTCACGCGGGCCAAGGTGTGCTCTGTGTCGTTCAGGGGCAATTTTCTGAATTATTGCGACACCATCATTAATGATGGTGAGGAGACATCAACTTCGACCCTGATGGGCGTATTCGACGATACCAACTATATAACCAACGTTGGCGGAGTTTATAACGGATTTACGTATCGTGGCCGAATGGTTCTGACCTGCCCGCGAAACTTCATGCGTTTCGCTTTACCATTCTCGAACAACGCGTCCGCTGAACTGCCTCCGAACTGGGTCGTTGGTTCATCAACACGAATCGAAAAAGAAACAGCGCTCATCGGCCGAGCCCTGTCGGACGTCCGAAGCAGATCGCTCCTCCATTACGGGAGTCCGGTTCCGATCACACGCGAAGGCGACGTAGGAGATCCCTACCCAGGCACCATAGATCGCAGCAAAACCGTCGTATCTAGAGGAAGGCTCGTCAGCGCAACAATCGACACCCAGATTGCATGGCGGGCCAACTCGCTCCGCGCGACCTTCTTGCTAGCGGTTTCTGACGATTCGGGCGCGTATAAGCTATTTGGGGACATTTACGGCGACAAGTTGGTCCAGCATGACGGGCATAGCGGCCGTGTCCTTATCGAAAATTGGAATAGTCACGTTCGGATACGCCTCAGTGGAATCCAGAATCAGTCGGGAACCGCGTCAATTACCGGATCTATCCAGATATGCACCTGATCTGCTCAATCTAGAACGCTGCAGGATCGCCGCGTCAACACTGAACTCACCCCTTACTCTCTACACTTTCGGGAATTCCTCGTTGACTATAATGAACGTCGCAATAGTTGGCCCGGCCTTCTTCGGCTACCTCAATCGCATCGCTGGATTTATGACTAGCCGCGGGATTCCAACCCGCTTTTATGATGAGTTTCCGTCCAACGGGATTCTGACCAAAATCATCCTGCGGTACTCCCCTCTCAGCGTACGACAGTACGCAACGCGTGGATACCATGAAAAAATTACTGCCGAAATCATTAGATCGGGCGCCACGCATGTCCTGTTTGGCACGATTGAAATGTTTCCACTCGCTTGCATTCGACGGCTGAGCGACCATGGCGTTGTTATGAGCCGCTATGCATGGGATAGCGTACATAATAAGCCTTACGCTAAGACACTCGACCCATATATGCTCGCTGTCGCGAGTTTCGATCCAGTAGATTGCGAGCTAGAGGGGTATATGTATATCCCGCTTTATAGCGGGATTCGTGAAGTCGCGCCGACGGATGGAGGCGATATCGATTTCCTGTATTGTGCCACATTTCACAGTAACCGTCCGTCGGTCGTGACCAATATTATCGATGAATCCTTACTGGAAAATTGGAAGATTGAGCTGATGCTCTTTTTCCACTCAAAAAAACTCTGGCATCTGCGTTATCTATTTAGTCCAGCGGTATGGCATATGGGCCGTTTAATTACGACCACGCCATTTTCACTGGATGAGATTGCAAGCATGACGGCAAGATCCCGGGTGGTCATAGATATCCATCATGATGGCCAAAGCGGCTTGACAATGCGGACATTTGAAGCGCTTTCGCTTGGAGCGATCGTCTTGACCACCAATACCATCGCGCGCGAAGGCCTTCCTCCGCAACTTCGTGACCGCGTAGTGACGCTCGATCTCCGCGACGTGGCCGGGAGCATGAGGAAAGCGCTAGCACGGCCAAGGACAGACCTGACGGAAGAGATGCGATATTATCTCTCGGCAAATCGGTTCATTGACCAGATAATTGCGCTCCTGCTAGGTACTGAAGAACGCGCTGAGACAAGAGGAGTAGGTACATTGGCGGGCTGCGAATCTGAGCTATGAGAATTCTGATTACTGGCGGCTTGGGTTTCATCGGCCGCGCACTTGCGAAACGCCTGCTCGACGAAAACGCGCATCAACTGGTGTTGCTCGACACGTTGAGCCCGCAGGTTCATGGTGAGAACCCAAGCTATCCGGATCTTCTTTCGCACCCAAACGTGCGCTTCCTGAAGGGCAGTGTATGTGATCGCTCCTTGGTGCGCGACGCGCTTGCCGGCGTATCGGCCGTTTACCATCTCGCTGCAGAGACCGGGACGGGTCAGTCAATGGATGAGATACAGCGTTACTATGATACAAATGTTATGGGCACTGCCATTCTTCTGGAAGAGGTGGTAAAGGAACCTAGTCTCCGTCCAAAGGCGCTGGTGTTAAGCTCCTCTCGTTCAGTTTATGGCGAAGGAGCATATGCCCTTTCCGAGGATGACGGATTTGAGGTCACCAGTCGAATCTACCCCTCGGGTCGATCTGCTACAGACATGCAGCAGGGGAGTTTCGAGTTCTTGAGGGACGGGCGCCCCCTTACCCCCATTCCCACCAAAGAAACCGACAAAATCGACCCAAATTCGATCTATGCTGCGTCGAAATATGCGCAGGAGCAAATGTGCCAGATCGCCTGTAGCACCGTCGGGATATCATTCACTGCCCTTCGGTTGCAGAACGTCTACGGCCCGGGTCAGTCGCTTCGCAATCCCTACACGGGCATCCTATCGATCTTTACCAACACGCTCAAACAGGGCGGTAGTATCGACATCTTCGAGGATGGCGAGGAAAGCCGTGACTTCGTCTACATCGACGATGTCACCAGGGCGTTTCGGCTAGCGTTGGATGTACCCGCATCGCCGGACAACATTATCAACGTGGGAACGGGCAATCGCCATACTGTTTCGGAAATTGTTGGCCTGTTGGAGAGAAAAATTGGCGTTAGTGGGCGCTCCTACATTTCCGGTCGGTTTCGGCCAGGTGACATCCGCCACTGTTTTGCCGATGTCTCTCGCATGAATCGAATTCTTGGCTTCAAAGCGGAAACCCCATTAATTGACGGTTTATCAGCGACTGTCGATTGGGCGCTTAACCAGCCTGCGGAGTTGGATCGTTCCGATGCAGCCAATCGCGAGTTGGAAGCCCTCGTGCGTAGAAATTAACGACATTTCGATGCTCTTCTGGGATACAGTGCGAACAGACCGTCATCGCTTCGCCGAGATGTCCGGGGTCCCGTCTTCAAAGACGCTCATATTTCATCCACGGGTCTTTCCAGTCGTGCTTGTCCGGGTGGCCGCGAAGCTTCATTCGCTCGGCTTACGCCGAATGGCGAATATCGTGTCGTTGATGAACATGTTACTGTTCCGGATTGAAGTCCCTGCGCGCGCCGTAATCGGCTCAGGATTAATACTCCCTCACCCCGGCGGCATCGTGTTAGGCAGCGCGTCGATCGGGGATAACGTCACCATATTCCAAAATGTGACCCTTGGCGCTCGTCATTTCGACGGAGACTACAACTTGTCGCGTCGTCCGACCCTAAACGCGGGAGTTACTGTTGGAGCTGGAGCCGTAATTCTCGGGCCAGTGTCTATCGGGGAAGGAGCGACTGTTGCGGCTAATTCTCTAGTTCTAGCAGACGTGCCGCCTGGATGCACGGCAATGGGCGTTCCTGCCGTCAATTCCCCGCGCGCCTTGAAAAATCCAGACACCTCGGAAACGGAAGGCGGACAGGTTCGCCGTGCACCAAATGGTGACGGTGGCGTTTAACCCAATAGATCACAATAGATGCGATCTCGCTGCGTCTCCTGCCTCCATAGCACCGCAGCTAGTTATTAGCCCCGAAAGCCTTATGGCCCGGCCTAATCTTGGCGCCTACCAGGCTCGCCACATCATGAGACTCGGCGACTACCCCACCCTTCAGGATCCGCCGTTCATTCCCAACACTGTTGGCAAAGCCCACCTTCGCACTTCAATCGATGATCAGTCAACGGAGGGCCCGTTATATTCCCGGAACCATTCAACGAAACGAGCGATCCCGTCCCTGAAATGTGTGTTTGGATGATATCCTGTTAGCTGGCTGAGTAGCGAAGAATCAGCCCATGTCGCCGTCACATCGCCCATCTGCATCGGCATGTAGTTCCTGATAGCCTGAACGCCCAATTTGGCTTCGATCGCGTCAATGAAATCAAGAAGCCTGATCTTCTCGGAGTTGCCAATATTGACGACACGGTATGGCGCTACCGACGAAAGACTGTCGTTGGGGACGGTCGCCGAGCGTCTGTCAGGTGCCTGCGGAACGACATCGATTAGCATCCGGATCCCGCGAACGAGGTCGTCAACATATGTAAAGTCGCGTTCCATATTGCCGTTGTTGTAGATGTCGATCGGACGCCCCTCGACTATCGCCTGCGCGAATTTATAGGGGACCATGTCAGGCCGCCCCCAGGGGCCATAGACCGTGAAGAAACGAAACATGGTGGTAGGCAGATTCCATAAATGGGCATAAGCGTGCCCCATCGCTTCAGACGCCTTTTTGGTCGCCGCATAGATAGTCAGCGGAAAATCGGCTTTGTCGACCTCCGCAAAGGGCATCTTGTCGTTTCCACCATATACTGATGAGGTGGACGCCATAAGGAGATGCGAAACCTTCAATTGTCGTGCAGCCTCCATCACGTTGAAGGTACCCAAGACATTACTCTCAAGGTAAGCGCGCGGTTTTTCAAGGCTGTAGCGAACCCCAGCCTGTGCAGCGAGGTGAACGATCACATCAGGCGCGAAGGCTTCAGCTGCTTCCCACAATCGGACGTTATCTTCGAGCATCGCTTCAGTTGCGATGAAATTCGGATGCCGATACAGTATTTCGTGCCGCCGACGCTTTAATTCCAGGTCGTAGTAATCTGTCAGTCCGTCATATCCGCAAACGTGAAATCCTTCTGCAAGCAGCAAACTAGCTAAATGAAAGCCAATGAAACCTGCCGTTCCTGTAACCAGAATACGGCATGTCCGCGTGCTGCCATTTACGTCAACCGGCAATACCTGCTCCTCGATTCCCACCTAAGCCTCCTCGCGCCCCTGCCAAGGCGCCGTTGCGGTCGCTCCGAGCGCGCCTAGCAAGATTCTCTTGCCAAATCTGCAACAGCGACAGAATTTAGGACGCGGGTGTGAGGGAAAGTTCGGTAATCACGATATCGACACCCATGGCGTCGTCGGGCAAGGCGACGTCTATTGTTAGCAGATACCAACGGCAGGCGCCCTCGGGAATCTTGACGTTCACATGTCGCCTGCCTGCACCTAAGGGAGTCATGAACGATAGCGCATCCGTTCCCGTCTGCTCCTTGCAAACGATGCGAGCCGAGATCGCACTCTTTGGCAGGGGAGCGTTGCTCGTCATCGACCATTTGAGTCTGTAATTGCCCGGTGTAAGCCGAACAAGTTGTCGCACGGCCGAACCACTTGCCCCGCTAATCGCCGATATGACCAACTGCTTATTACCCTTGTCGATCGAAGCACCCAAGTTTCCGAGAGTTGACAACTCCCAGTCGAAAGGCGGAAACGATGGATCGGCGGAGAAGTATCCGTTCGTCAGAAGGTTCCCTCTCGCTATATCCACGGGCCGGAGAGTGTGCGCTAGTTGCTGGGCCTCATCGAACTTGCCAACGTTCGCGAGTACTCGCACCAAGTCTCTGTCCGTCGGTTCGATGCCGGTCTGTTTCCAAGGCGCTCGAGCCAATGCGATCCGCAATCTAGAAGCATTAACGTAGCTGTCGGGCTGCCCAAGAACTAACTGCCAGTAAAGATCGGACCAGCGCGGACTTGGCCCTAAGACGCCGGTCAGCGCTTCCACGGCCCCGTCGCGGGCAGTAGCCGCTGCCATGGCTTTGCCATAAGCCATTGCGGCGTTGCTTTGTGTAAGCATCGTCCGCGAGATCCATGCGAAAGACTTCCTATCGTCACGCCGGCGAGCTGCTGCCTCGACGATCGATATATTCACCAGCAAGCTACGGCGCGTGAGCTTGCCGGCAAGTTCGATCAGCGACCACTGGCGTTCGGTTTCAACTTTCCCCGTCCGCGACAACGCGTGAAGGGCGATTGCGGACGCAGCTAGCGGCTCCGCACGATATGCGTCACGGGCAAGCCGGAGTTCGTACGCATTAACGCCGACCCTTTGGTTTTGTGCGCGCCTCGCCGCAAACGAACTAAGCGCCGCATTCGCGCTCGCGATCCCGCTTGGCGGCATTCCGGTAGCGAGTGCCTTAAGGGGGGCGCGTGTTTCGTTAGAAATGCCGTAGCTCGAAACGCCGACGCCGATGCCGAGCGCCAGCGCTATCACCCAACCCAATATCTTTGTGACGGTCACAATTCAGTTCCAAAGTTACGATGAGGACATCGCCCCTCAGCTTTTGCTTTCACCGACTCCATACTTGTATCCGTAGCCATAGCCATAGCCATAGCCATAGGCATTATTCTTGGCGCCGACTTTCGTGACGATGGCACCGAAAAGCTTTGCACCAGCCATGCGCAACCGCATTAGCGACGTCGCGATAACACGGTTCTTGGTCGAATTGGCTTCGATCGTGAACAATACGCCTTCTACGCGACGCGCAATCAACGGCGCGTCAGCTAGTCCGAGCAGTGGTGCTGAATCGACCAACACATGATCATAGCGGGCAAGAAGCGTATCCATCAGAAAGGAAAAGCGGTCACTACCAAGAAGCTCCGCCGCGTTCGGCGGCGTCTTGCCAGCGGTCATCAACGCAAAGCCGAACTGCGGCAATGTGGCAATCATCTCTTCCAGCGAATCATCACCCGATAGATAGTGGCTAAGTCCCTTCTTGTTTGGCATTTCCAGATAGCGGTTAAGCGATGGATTACGAATATCGGCATCCACCAAGATCACCGATTTCCCAGTCGCGGCCAGCACGGAGGCGAGCGAAAGCGACGAACTACTCTTCCCTTCCTGCGGCCTCGACGATGTCAGCATGATCGAACGCGGCGCGCCATGCTCGGTCAGAAAGCTGAGATTGGTCATAACAGAGAAATAGGCCTCGTATATCGTAGACTTCTTGTCGAGAATGTCCTTCGCAACTGCCTGATCCGTCTCCGGAATTGCACCCAGTAGCGGCAAGTCGAAACGATTGGTCACATCCTGCGGATCCCGGATCGAACTGTCCATCTTCTCCAATAGGAAGATCAGGCCGGATGCCAGCCCGATGCCGGCGATGATCGATAGGGCAAGGTTCAACATCAACCGTGGGCTGGACGGCTTTTCGGGAATCTTGGCGCTATCGACGACCGCGATGTTATTGGTTCCAACGCCAGCCACTCCGATCTCTTTGTACCGTTGAAGTAGCCCGTCGTAGAGTTGACGGTTAGAATCGACTTCACGTTGCAGGATTGCCATTTCAATCGATTCGCGCTGCTGTGAATTATATTCCTGAGTCAGCCGGTCGAGTTCGGCTTGCATATCGCGCTCGCGTTTGACCGCGGCATTATAGGCTTCTCGATTACCTTGGGTCGAACGGGATATCTCGCTCGCGATGCTACGGTCGAGATTTCGGATTTGCGCGCGAAGCGAGACGACTGCAGGGTAATCCTCTTCAAAGGTAATGCGTAGCTTGGTCAACTCGGCTTCCAGTTCTGCGCGACGTTCGCGCAGGCTGCCAATTGTCGGCGCCACTATAGCTGCGCTTCCCGTCAGCGTATTGTTAACTTCAGCTGCTGCGGCAATCCGGATTTCGCGCGCTTTGGAAAGTGCCTTGCTAACTTCGGCAATGTCAGCGCCCACCAACGTTTCCGTCTGCGTTCGACCATTAACGTCCCGCTGTGATGAAATCGTAACGATGCCCTTATTCATGCCATAATTGATGAGCGCGCGTTCGGATGTCTCCAGATTCTGCCGCAACGTATCAAGGCGGCCTTCAAGATATTTTCGCGCATCAGATGTCGCCGCGAAGCGACGGTCGATGCTTGCCTGAAGGAATTGTTGAGCCCAAAGATTCGCTAGCTTGGCAGAAAGCTCTGGTGAAGGTGTCGTGAAGCTAGCGTCGACAAGGCTGGAGTTTCGTACCGGCGAAATCGCTAGTTGCTCCAACAGGATTTCGGTCGCCTTGCGAGCTAAACCCGCCCGCTCGACGCTCGTCATCGACGCATCGGCATTCCCCAAATCAAACGCAGCAAGAAAATCCTTGTCCACTGTCAGGTTGCCTGCACGCACTACCCGTTCAGCAAGCGATTCAGACCGTAGCAGAGAATATTGCGTATTGTAGAAGGACAGTTCGTTGATCAACTCCTTATCGCGCTGCCCCTCCACCGAGGTGGCCACGGGAGCGTCAGGCAATATCTCTAGCCGGGTTGTCGACGTATATTGCGGCGTTGCGAGAAAAGTGGCCAGAAGTCCCAACAGAAAGACGCCTGCGAGAACTCCGATCGCCAGATTGCGATGATTCAGGATGGCGGTCCATATCTGCTCGACGACCGGAAGAGCGGACCTGCCCTCTCCTTCGCCCGCAAGCGTCGCCGGCGCCGCATAGGGTGCCGGGGCAGAATCGGCCCTATAATTTGTCAATTGATTCATCTCGCAATCAGATCCTGTTTAGAATTCGGTGCTGAAAAGCGTCAGTTACGAAGCCGGTCGGCTATCAAAATAACCGGCGAAAGCAACGCAGGAACGATCTGCAATATATCCTTGAACTGACGACGAGCAGGTGAATCACCAACGATGATAACATCGTTAGGAAAAATCTCCGGATCAGCATAATTACCACGCCGGATCGCTTCCAAATTATAGATTCCTACATAGCTCTTTGCGCCGACATCCCGGAACACAACTACATCTTCAAGCTTCGCGAATTCGCTGGTCCCCCCTGCCAAAGCGACTGCCCGCATCAGCGTGACGCGTCCTACAACGGGATACGCCCCCGCTTTGTTGACTTGGCCATCAACTGTTACAAGCATCGATTGCGTTGCGAGGGGATTATCCGACAGCTTGAAATTCACCGTCACCTGAGGATCGCGAACATAGCGCCCCGCAAGACGCGTGCGAATTTCTTCAGATACTTCATCTGGTGTCTTACCAGCCGCCGCGATAGTTCCGATCAAAGGAAAGGCAAAACTTCCCTTTCCATCGGTAAGCACATCCCGCTGCATTTCTGGCACACCAAACACCTCGACGCGGAGTTCACTGAAAGCGCCCACAAATGCCAATCGCGTCGAACGGATAGCATCTGTTGACTCCGGAGCCGGCAATTCGCTCAGCAGCGTAGTTGGTGCGTCCGCCACACTGGAAACGGGAGCCGCCTTGCCAGCGCATCCTGCGAGAAGCACGGCCACCAAGACAGCGTAGACAGAAAATCGGTTCATCAGGGAAACTTCGATCCAGTTGAAAATCGCTTCCGCGCTATAGTCATAATGGCATCCACTGCAACCTAATCCCCGTGAGATCTGCTCGATTTCGGGCAACATAGAAATATGATGAGGAAAATCGCCAACACCTGAATCGACGGTGTTCGCAACGGATACTCGATCAAACTGGTCGCAGCGAGTACCACGACCACCGTCAGAGTGGGCAAGCGAAGATCGCCACGATGCCCTTTGACGAGGTTACGGACGCCACGTGCGGCAAAATTCCGAACGAACCACAGAATCGCGACGACTAGGATCAGCGCGAAGGGCAAGCCGCCGGTGAGAACCACCTCGGCCCAGTCATTGTGGGCGTGATTGAAATAAGCATCTTGCAATAGATTGTCGGGCTCGAACATTTTGTAGACTCCAGCGAAGGAGCCAAACCCGCTGCCTGCGACCCAGTAGGTTTCGATCATGGTTTGAACTGTTGGCCACGCCTGAACCCGCAAATCCTCACCCACACTTTGGCCCATAACGCGCGTAAATGCAGTTGTGCGATTGGAAAACCAAAGTGCGATACCGACGATGATCACAAGCAAGGCCGGCGGCGCATAGAGAAGCCACCCTCTATATCGCGACGGTAAGGTATTTGACGAGCGGGACGACCGCCCCCCCTCCGCCGCCGGCCACGATCCTGCGACAATCGAATAACCGACGGCAAAGGTAAATATGCCCGCCACGAGGCCGCCGCGAGAACCGATCAGGACCGTCAGAATCGTCAACAGGATTCCCGCCAATGCCAGCCAAACGCGAACGAGCATCCGCATACGCTTGCGCATGAACTCGTCACGCAGCAACATGGCGACGAGCGGAATAGTGCATGCCAGGAAAATAGCATGATGGTTACGATTGGAAAAAAAACCAACCATCGAACTGTTGTTGGCGATTCGGTACAGATAAGCCGGGCTTGACGGCCCCGACATTATCTGGATCAAGCCCAGTAAGGCGCTAGCGCAGGCAATGACGACCACTGCAGTTATCAGCGGCGGATAGTCATCGGATGTCATTTGCGCGGCAAGCAACAACGCCGCCAGCGGCACGGTCATCGCCAACAGCGCGTTCAATGTCTGCGAAGGAGTCAAGGATAGCGGGCGCCAAAGCTCTGCCTGCCCGACCAACCTATCGATCGCCTGGATCGCGCTCCTCCCCGGCAGCCCGTGCCAAATGTCGGGAGGGAGGGGGACAAGTTGGAATGCCATCCACAGGGTCAATACCAACATAAGCGAGAGCGGGATGCGAATTCGCCGCCAATCTTCGCGTCGCATCTGAACGACGGCCCAGAAAGCGAATAAAACCGCCACTCCTCGCAAAATCGGCAGCGAAGCGATGTCGCTACGAGATCCTCCACCTAGGAGAAAGACAAATGCCAGAAACAAGATCGGCACCCACGTCGAGAGGGCCATATCGGCAAGCGGAAAGCTGAATCGCCTTGACGATTTCTGGGCAGATTTTGTTCTATTTTTCATCGGAGAGCTTCGTTTCAAAGTCTCGTTTCGGGGAAATTCATGCGAAATCCATGCTTTGCGGCTTGCAAGGAAGCGGACGAGTAACTGCTGACGCCCTCAGTGGCAAGCGTGAGGACGAGAGGCCTATGATAGCCCGTTCCAAACCTTGCAATCATTCAACATAAGAGAGGTTTGAGCCAGAATCTTATGCGGCGCATTCCGTTTGTTCTGCTCTAGCAAAAATGAACCAGCGCTTGTCGCCCTCTAAACCTAAAGCAGCGAGCGAACCACTGCGAAACGCGCCGATATCAATGCCAATACGATTCACCTGTTCGTCAGGCTCATTGGTGATGCTGTGTCCGTGCACCACCATCCGACCGTGATCACTGAGACTGTCGAGAAACTCATCGCGAATCCAGCGTAAATCCGCCAACGACTGCTTTTCGAGCGGCACGCCCGGCCGAATGCCTGCATGAACAAAAACATAGTCGCCGATTTCGATGAAGTCTTCACCCTCGCCAAGGAATCGAACGTGGTCGGCTGGCACCAAATGCGGAAGACGTTCTGCCACATCTTCGAAGCTGGCACTTCCAAGACTTGCCTCGTCCTTCCAATAACTCCGGATCGTTGCCTCTCCACCAATCCGCATGAAATAGCGAAGTCGACGCACATCTCCCCCAAGTGCAGCCAAGAAGCATTCCTCGTGATTGCCGATTAACAGGCGAGTGTCAGGGAATTCATTCCGCAACGACATAGCCCGCTCGACAACCGCAGCGGATTCGGGCCCCCTATCCACCAAGTCGCCAAGCAAGATGATAGTCACTCTTCCCGGAGTCCGCGCAGCATTGTCTGCGCGGATCAGGTCGACCATTTCGGCGAACAGGTCATCACGTCCATGAATATCGCCGATCGCATAGACGCGCTGTCCCTCAGGGATAGCAAAGCTGTCCCGCGCCGCTACGGCCAGCTTGCTCTTGCGTTTCCAGAACATCTAAACGTCCACTTTAAAATTCGTATTATGACGGCGGAACAATCCTCCGACACTCAATCGCAGTCCCCCTAGCCTGTGCGCTATCAGGTGACAACATTCGTCATTATCGCATAGAATTTGTCGAAGGGCCATTTAGCGCGAGCTTTCTACAGAGATCGGCGCAATTTAAGGGTGTTGCAAACTTTAACGTCTAACCCGCCAATTAGGCTCGACTGGCTGCGCAGGTTGGGTCCGGCTTCGGAGTATCTGATGACCAAAGCAATGACCGTTTTCGGCACCCGCCCCGAGGCGATCAAGATGTTTCCCGTCGTCCACGCGCTGAGCGCGCAGAAGGGCATCGACGCCCGCGTCTGCGTCACGGCGCAGCATCGCGAAATGCTCGATCAGGTGCTTGAAATCGCGCGCATCGTACCCGACGTCGATCTCGACGTCATGACCCCGAACCAGTCGCTGGACACCCTCCTCGCGCGGCTCGTCACCGGGCTTGGTGAGACCTTCGATCGGGAAAAGCCCGATCGCATTCTGGTCCATGGCGACACGCTGACGACGATGGCGGCAACGCTCGCCGCCTATTTCCGCAAGATCCCCGTCGGACATGTCGAGGCGGGACTCCGCAGCGGCAACATCTACCATCCCTGGCCCGAAGAGGTGAACCGCAAGGTTACGGGCGCGGTCGCCGACCTTCATTTTGCCCCCACGACGACCGCTGCCGCTGCCTTGCGGGCCGAAAACGTGCCGGCGGATCATATCCACATTACCGGCAACACGGTAATCGACGCGCTGCTCGCGACCAAGGCACGCATCGATGAAGAGCCCTCGCTTGCCGCGGGCCTCGACCCGCTGCTCGCACGCTTCGCGGGCAAGCGCATCATCGCCGTGACCTCGCACCGGCGCGAGAATTTCGGCGACGGGATGAAGGCGATCGCCGATGCCATCGCCGGGATCGCGGCGCGGCCCGATGTCGCGGTGATCTTTCCCGTCCATCCCAACCCCCATGTCCGCAGCGCGATGGAGCCGATACTCGGCGCCCTGGCCAATGTCGCGTTGATCGATCCGCTCGACTATCCGCATTTCGTCCGCCTGCTCGGCGCCTCGACGCTCGTCCTCACCGACAGCGGCGGGGTGCAGGAAGAAGCGCCTTCGCTCGGCAAGCCGGTGCTGGTGATGCGCGAGACGACCGAACGGCCCGAGGGGATAGAGGCCGGCACCGCTCGGCTTGTCGGCACCGACAAAGATCGGATCGTTTCTGAAATTTTCAGTCTTTTGGACGATGAAGGGGCGTATGACGCCATGGCCCGCGCCCATAACCCCTTCGGTGACGGCAAGGCAGCGGAAAGAATAGCGGAGATAGTTGCGCGTGCCCATCGATAGCGAACAGAATGTCACCGTCCTCGGCCTCGGCTACATCGGCCTGCCGACGGCCGCACTGATCGCCCGCTCGGGCAGCAAGGTGACCGGCGTCGACGTCAGCCAGCATGTCGTCGACACCGTCAACAACGGCAAGGTGCATATCGAGGAAGTCGACCTCGACGGTCTCGTTCAGGGTGTCGTCTCGCGCGGCGCATTGGTAGCCTCGATCGAAGTCGCGCCGGCCGATGTCTTCGTCATCGCCGTCCCGACCCCGCACGACGACGAGCATCGTCCCGACATCGCCTATGTCCTCTCAGCGGCGCGGGCGATCGCACCGAAGCTGCAGGCCGGCAACCTCGTCATACTCGAATCCACCTCGCCGGTCGGCACGACCGAAAAGGTCGCCGCGCTGCTCGCCGAATTGCGCCCCGACCTCAAGGTTCCGGGCGCCTGCACCGGCGCCGCCGACATCTTCGTCGCTTATTGCCCCGAACGCGTCCTGCCCGGCCGCATCCTCGTCGAGCTGGTCGACAACGACCGCTGCATCGGCGGCATCACGCCGCGCTGCGCGCGCCGGGCGATGACCTTCTATCGCCAGTTCGTCCGTGGCGCGTGCGTGACCACATCGGCGCGGGCAGCCGAAATGGTGAAGCTGGTCGAGAACAGCTACCGCGACGTCAATATCGCCTTCGCCAACGAACTGTCGATGATGGCCGAGCATATGGGCGTCGACGTCTGGGAGGTGATCCGCCTCGCGAACCGCCACCCGCGCGTCAACATCCTCCAGCCCGGCCCCGGCGTCGGCGGCCATTGCATCGCGGTCGACCCCTGGTTCCTCGTTCACGGCGCGCCGGACCACAGCCGCCTGATCCGCACCGCGCGCGAGGTCAACCTTGCCAAGACCGCGCATGTGATCGGCGCCGCCGAAATGCTGGTGTCGCAGCATCCGGAGGCGCGCGTCGCCTGCCTCGGCCTTGCCTTCAAGCCCAACATCGACGATTTCCGCGAAAGCCCCGCGGTCGAGGTCGCCGCCGCGCTCGCGCGTCGCTTCGGCAAGCAGATCCAGATCGTCGAGCCCTATGCGCGCGGCCTGCCAATGGAATTCGCGGGCAGCGGCGCCGAATTGATCGACCTCGATAGCGCGCTGGCGTCCTGCGATCTCCTTATCGTCCTCGTCGACCATGACCTGTTCAAGTCGATCCCCATCGAAGAGCGCGGCGACAAGATCGTCTATGACACGCGCGGCCTTTGGCTCGACCAGCCGAACGGCGGGAACGGCAACCGCTTCAATCGTGCCGCCTGACGCATTGGCCTTGACGCCCCCGGACACCCTCCGCATGCTCCGACGATGCTGACCCGCCTGGAAACAATCGTGGTCGACAAGCCCTGGGGCCGGACCGATATTCCAAGCGATTTCGGTGACTTCGGCGATCGGCGTGTCGGCGAAATCTGGTTCTCCAATCCCGCGGGCGACGATGCGGCGATCATGGTCAAATTCCTCTTCACGTCGGAGCGGCTGTCGATCCAGGTCCATCCCGATGATCGGGCAGCGCAGGCTGCCGGCTATCCGCGCGGCAAGGAGGAGTGCTGGCTGGTCCTCGATGCGACGCCCGAAGCCGAACTCGGCGTGGGCCTCACCGCCGCGACGACCCGCGAGGCACTCCATGACGCCGCGCTCGATGGTTCGATCGTCGACATGATCGACTGGCGTCCAGCGCGCGCCGATGACTTCGTCTACAATCGTGCCGGAACGATCCACGCGATCGGACCCGGGCTGGTCGTCGTCGAAGTGCAGCAGAATGTCGACTGCACCTATCGCCTCTACGACTATGGGCGCCCGCGCGAATTGCATCTTGAGGCCGGCCTGGCCGTCGCCGAAACGGCGCCGCGCCCCGATCCGCGCGACGGGCATGTCGATGCCGGCGACAATCGCCTGCTCGTCGACGGTCCGCATTTTCGTCTGTTGCATCTGTCCGGGCCCGATGCTGCAGCGATTTTGCCTGACGGCAGCGGCGACTTCACCTTCACGCCGCTGTCGCAAGGCTGCACGGTCGATGGCGAGAGCGTCCGGCTCGGCGAATGCGTTGCGACCGATCGCGCCGACGCGATCATGCTTGCGCCCGGTGCCCGCGCCCTGCTGAGCTGGCCGGCATGATCCCGCCCCCGAAAGTCGAGACAAGACCATGATCGTCCCCGTCATATTGTCCGGTGGTTCCGGCACCCGCCTCTGGCCGGTGTCGACCGGCGCCGCGCCCAAGCAGTTCCAGCCGCTTACGGGCAAGGGCAGCATGTTCCTGCAGACGCTCGACCGCGCGATCGACCGCAAGCGTTTCGCCGCGCCGATGGTGGTATGCGGCCCGGCGCATGTCGCGCATGTCGAGAAGGACCTTGCCGCCGCAGGGATCGCCGACGCACGCATCGTCGTCGAGCCCGCCGCGCGCAATACGGCGCCGGCGATCGCGCTTGCCGCGCTCGCGGCCCTTGCCGACGATGCCGCGTCCACGATCCTCGTCATGCCGGCCGACCATGTCATGACCGACGTCCCGGCCTTCCTCGCGGCGATCGAGGCGGCCATGCCCGCCGTCGAGGCGGGCGCGCTCGCGACCTTCGGCATCGCGCCGTCGCATCCCGAAACGGGCTATGGCTATATCGCGGCGGGCGAAAAACTCGCCAACGCACCGGGGGTTTACGAAGTCCGACGCTTCGTCGAGAAGCCCCAACGCGACAAGGCCGAGGCGATGTTGGCCGAGGGAAGCCATTATTGGAACGCCGGCATCTTTCTGATGCGCGCCGACCGGTTCCTTGCCGAGCTGGAACGGCAGCAGCCGGCGATGGCGTCATGCTGTGCAGAAGCCATCGCCGCAGCGCGCACCGACGCGCACCAGGTCCATCCCGATACAGCCGCCTTCCTTTCCAGCCCCGCGGATTCGATCGACTATGCGGTGATGGAAGGCGCCGAGAATGTCGTCGTCGTCCCGGTCGATCCCGGCTGGTCCGATGTCGGCGGCTGGGCAGCGCTGCACGCGCTCGGCGACAAGGACGCGGACGGCAATGTCCGGATCGGCGACGTGATCGCGATCGGCGCCGAAAACAACTATCTCCGCGCCGACGGCGGCAAGCGTATCGCGGTCGTCGGCGTCTCCGACCTCGTCGTCGTGACGCATGGCGACGACATCCTGATCATCCCGCGCGAGCGCGCGCAGGAAGTGAAGAGCATCGTCGAATATCTGGCCTCCAACCCGCCGCAATAACCGAAAAGCGCCTCCCCTTGCGGCCTCGCCAACCATCTCCCATATCCGGCGCATGACCAATCCCCATGCGCAAAGTGCCGCGCCCTGGCACGGAACAACCATCCTTTCCGCCCGCAACAAAGACAAGGTCGTCGTCATTGGCGACGGCCAGGTCTCGATGGGCCAGACCGTCATGAAACCCAACGCCCGAAAGGTTCGCCGCCTGCACGACGGCAGCGTCATCGGCGGGTTCGCGGGCGCAACTGCCGACGCCTTCACCTTGTTCGAACGTCTCGAGGCCAAGCTCGAGCGCCATAATGGCCAGTTGCTCCGCGCCGCCGTCGAACTGGCCAAGGACTGGCGAACGGACAAATATCTCCGCAACCTGGAGGCGATGATGATCGTCGCCGACAAGGAGGTCACGCTGGTGATCACCGGTAACGGCGATGTGCTCGAACCCGCGGGCGGCATTGCCGCGATCGGATCGGGCGGCAATTACGCATTGTCGGCTGCGCGCGCGCTCGCCGATTATGAAAAGGACCCCGAAGTGCTGGCGAGGAAGGCGATGGAGGTCGCGGCCGACATCTGCGTTTACACGAACGACCAGTTCACCTCAGAAACCATTGAAATCCGGAAATAAGAATGAACAAGGACCTGACTCCCAAGGCCATCGTGGCCGCGCTGGACACGCATATCATCGGCCAGAGCGCCGCAAAGCGCGCGGTCGCGGTGGCGCTCCGCAACCGTTGGCGTCGCCAGCAGCTCTCGCCCGACCTGCGCGACGAGGTGAGCCCCAAGAATATCCTGATGATCGGCCCCACGGGGTGCGGCAAGACCGAGATATCGCGCCGCCTCGCCAAGCTGGCCGACGCCCCCTTCATCAAGGTCGAGGCGACCAAATTCACCGAAGTCGGCTATGTCGGCCGCGACGTCGAACAGATCGCCCGCGACCTGGTCGAGGAGGCGGTGCGGCTTGAAAAGGAACGCCGCCGCGAGGCGGTACGTGGAGCCGCGGAAGAAGCCGCGATGGAAAGGCTGCTCGATGCGCTGACCGGCAAGGGCGCGAGCGAAGCGACGCGAGAGAGCTTCCGCCAGCGCTTCCGCGACGGCCATCTGGAAAGCAGCGAGGTCGAGATCGAGGTTTCGGACGCCCCCGCAATGCCCTTTGAGCTTCCCGGCCAGCCGGGCCAGGTCGGCATGATCAACCTGTCCGACATGCTCGGAAAGGCGCTTGGCGGGGGGCCGAAGAAGCGCCGCCGCATGAAGGCGATGGAAGCATGGAAGCGCCTGCTCGAAGAAGAGCAGGACAAGCGCCTGGACCAGGACGATGTCGCGCGGGTCGCCCTCGCCGATGCCGAAGCGAATGGCATCGTCTTCCTCGACGAGATCGACAAGATCGCGGTCAGCGACGTGCGGGGCGGATCGGTGAGCCGCGAGGGCGTGCAACGCGACCTGTTGCCACTGATCGAAGGCACGACCGTCGCGACCAAATATGGTCCGATGAAGACCGATCATATCCTCTTCATCGCCTCGGGCGCCTTCCATGTCGCCAAACCGAGCGACCTGCTTCCCGAATTGCAGGGCCGTCTGCCGATCCGCGTCGAACTGGGCGCGCTCAGCGAAGAGGATTTCGTCCGTATTCTCAGCGAGACCAAGGCCGGCCTTCCCGAACAATATGCCGCGCTGCTCGGGACCGAGGGCGTGACGCTGAACTTTACGCCCGAAGCGATTGCTCGCGTCGCGAAACTCGCGGCGGAGGTGAACGAAAAGGTCGAGAATATAGGCGCGCGCCGCCTTCAGACGATCATGGAAAGGCTCGTCGAGGAGATCAGCTTTACCGCCGAGGACGTCGGCGGCACCACGCTCGAAATCGACGCCGCCTATGTCGACCGACAGCTTGCCGAAGTCGTTGGCGACACCGACCTCAGCAAATATGTGCTTTAGCTGGCCTGTAGCTGCCTCGCAGCGCGGCACATCTGCATCCTGAACCAGGCGAACGGAGGGCTGTTCAAACGCCCCTCCGTTCGTCGCGGTGCGGAGATCGACTCTCCCATACCGGCCACTCCAGCAAGGATTGAAGAGGCCGTGACGCCCGGAAATTCGGGCAAACCGAAATCCGTATCTTTTCAGCCGTTCGTTTGCCGAACTTCATTTGACTTTCGCGCATCGTCAATGCGATGAACAGCGTCACACGGTCGATATGGGTTGCACACGGCCGATACGGAGACACTAATGGCAGACGAGGAAACCGCCCCGACGCAGGGCGAGTTGGCGATCACGCGTACCGGCGACAAGCTGCGGCTGGCGCGCGAGGCTGCTGGTCTGTCGCTCGCCGATGTGGCGACGCGGACGCGTATCACGCAACGACACCTCGAAGCCATTGAACGATCGGATTTTTCGGAACTGCCCGGTCGCACCTATGTAACCGGCTTCGCCCGCGCCTATGCGCGGGCGGTGGATCTGCCCGAGGCCGAGATCGGTGCTGCCGTGCGCCGCGAACTCGACGACGATGAATATGGCGCGCGCCCGCTTTACGAGGCTTATGAGCCGACCGATCCGGCACGCCTCCCGACCGCGCGCCTGACCTGGACCCTGGTCATCGTCGCACTCGTATTGGTGTCGGCCTATGGCGTCTGGCGGTTCCTTTCCGTCGAACCCGACGAAGCCTTGATCGCCGCACAGAACCAGGCGGCCGACGCGTCCGAAGCGCCCGACGCGGCAGCGCCGGCGGCCACACCGAAAGCCGGAGCCGCCGCGGTGGCGGCCAATGCGCCGGTCGTGCTGACCGGCATCTCCGAAGTGTGGATCGGTTTCGACGACGCGCAGGGCAAGACCGAGAATTGGCGCACGCTCGACCCGGGCGAGACTTATGAAGTGCCGCCCGCTTACATCGAGCAATTCACCCTGCGCACCAGTATTCCGCAGGCGCTGAAGGTCACCGTCGGGGGCCGTGACGTGGGATCGATCGGCCCCGCCGACACCCTGGTAAAGGGCATCTCGCTGAAGCCCGCCGACCTCATCGCCCGCGCAGAAGGCGGCGCCGGCACGACGCCCGCAACCGCGACGCCGGCCCGCAAGACCGGGGGCTGATCCGCATCGTCCCGGCGACGCGGGGCGGCGGCGCGCCGAATTGGATTTGCGCACTCGCCGCTTGCGGCGTTATGAGGGCCGGTACAAAACTGGTTAATCTTCGGGGACCTATCGGCAAATGATGAAGCATGTCACTTTCATGGGTGCGGCGGCGATCGCGATCGCAGCGGCGGCACCCGTTCAGGCGCAGGACGCAACGGTCGCCAAACGTGTCGACCGGCTGGAAAAAGAAATGCGCGCGGTTCAACGTCAGGTCTTCCCGGGCGGCGCGCCGGCATTCTTCGAAGGTGAAATTGCGCCTGACAGCACGGTTGGCGAACGAGCCAAGGGGACGACGCCCGTCGCCGACCTGACGGCGCGGGTCGACGCGCTTGAGGCGCAACTCCAGACGCTCACCGGCCAGACCGAACAAAACTCCTTCCAGCTTCGCGAACTCGAAAAGCAGTTCGCCGCTTACAAGATCGAGATGGAAAAGCGCTTTGCGCCCGCGACCGGAACCGAAACGGTCGCGACGCCCGCAAGCCTGCCGATCGCCACGGCACCGAAGCCGACGCCCGCCGCCGCAACGCCTGCCCCAACCCCTGCAGCGGCCGCTCCGACCAAGAAGCCGGCCGCTACGCCTGCGGCGGCCGCCAAGCCCGATGCGGCCCGTCTGGCTCTGGTCAAAAAGGTCGAAATCCCCTCGTCCGGCAACGAGACGAAGGATGCTTACGACTATGGCTATCGCCTGTGGGAAGCGAAGCTTTATCCCGAAGCGCAGGCTCAGCTGAAACAGGTCGTGACGAAATGGCCGACGAGCAGCACCGCCAGCTATGCACAGAATCTTCTCGGCCGCGCCTATCTTGACGAAGGCAAGCCCAGCTTGGCCGCTGTTGCATTCTACAGCAATTACAAGGATCGCCCTAGCGGTCCGCGCGCGCCGCACAGCCTGATGTACATGGGCGTCGCGCTCGACAAGCTCGGCCGCAAGGCCGACGCTTGCAAGGCGTTCCGCGAACTCGACGAAGTCTATGGCGCCAAGGCGCCGCAGGATGTCCGAACCGATGCAGCCGCCGCAAAAGCAAAAGCAGGCTGTTGATTTCGACGCCGTAGGCCGGATCGGGCGCGACCTTCTCGCGCTCGCCGGCCCGGACTGGCATCGGCTTCACTATGGAGTCGCCGTATCCGGCGGCCCCGACAGCATGGCCCTGCTCTGGCTGATGGCGGCACTTCTGCCAGGACAGATCCATGCCGCCACGGTCGATCATGGCCTCCGTCCGGGTTCCGATGACGAGGCGCGGATGGTCGCCGGCTTCTGTGCGCGCGAACTCATCTCGCACAGCACGCTCAATCCGCCGACACCGATCAAGGGATCGCAGCAAGCGGCGGCGCGGGCCGAGCGCTACCGCCTGCTCGAACAGTGGCGCAAGGACAACGGCTTGGCCTATATCCTGACCGCCCATCATGCCGACGATCAGCTCGAAACGATCGTGATGCGGCTCAACCGGTCGAGCGGCGTGGGCGGGCTCGCCGCGATCCGGGCGAAGAACGGCTTCATCATGCGGCCGCTCCTCCACTGGCGCCGCGACGATCTCGTTCGCATCGCACTCGACGAGGATTTGCCTTTCGTCGACGATCCATCAAACAGCGACAGCCGGTTCGACCGAGCGCGCCTTCGCCATGCGCTCGCCTCCCAGGCGATACTCGATGTCGAGGCGGCCGCGCGGTCGGCCGACTGGCTTGCCGAGGCCGATGACGCGATCGATTGGGCGGTCGAGCGCCTGATCGCCGCCTGGCCCGACGCGTCCGATATCGCTGTAATCCGTGACGATGGCTATCCGCCCGAGATTTTTCGTCGCGTCGTTACCCAGCGCCTGCGCGCCAATGACAGCCAATTGCAGGTACGTGGCGCCGCTCTGGACGGGGTAATCGCGGCGATGAAGGGTGGTCGACGCGCGATGGTCGGCGCGCTGCTGATCGACGCCGTTCCGGGACTTCAAGGCACAATCTGGCGTATTTCTCCCGCGCCGCGCCGAAAAGCCCTAAAATAGGACGATCTGGCTCATTGTCATTTAACCCAATTATCCTACATTATCGGGACTGAAGCGCGACAGGCGCGATGTTTGGAAAGATTCCGATGCAGGACGACAAGGAACCGCAGGGCAATCCCTGGATGAAGAGCGTGATGATCTGGAGCGGCATTCTGCTTGCCATGCTCCTCGTCGCGTCCATGTTCGGCGGCGCATCGCAGCCGACGGGTAGCCCCCTCGCCTATTCCGAGTTCCGCCAAAAAGTGCAGGAAGGCTCGGTCAAGGAGGTCGTGCTTTCGGAGGATCGCGTCACTGGTACGCTGTCGAACGGCGACCGCTTCTCGGCGAATGTCGTCCGTGACCCCGAACTTCTGAAGATGCTCAACGACAATGGCGTCAAATATGACGGCAAGCCGACCGAAACCGGCAATGTCTGGGTTTATCTGCTCATTCAGTCGCTTCCCTTCCTGTTGATCCTCGGCATCGCCTTTTTCGTCTTCCGCCAGGTACAGAAGAACAACGGCTCCGGTGCGATGGGCTTTGGCAAGTCGCGCGCGAAAATGCTCACGGAGAAGCAGGGCCGCGTGACGTTCGACGACGTCGCGGGCATCGACGAGGCGCGCGAAGAACTTCAGGAAATCGTCGAATTCCTGAAGGATCCCAGCAAATTCTCGAAGCTCGGCGGCCAGATCCCGAAGGGCGCGCTGCTCGTCGGCTCGCCGGGTACCGGCAAGACGTTGCTCGCCCGCGCGATCGCGGGTGAGGCAGGCGTACCCTTCTTCACCATTTCGGGTTCGGACTTCGTCGAAATGTTCGTCGGCGTCGGCGCGAGCCGCGTGCGCGACATGTTCGAGCAGGCGAAGCGCAATGCGCCCTGCATCGTCTTCATCGACGAAATCGACGCGGTCGGCCGCCATCGCGGTGCCGGCCTTGGCAACGGCAACGACGAGCGCGAGCAGACGCTCAACCAGTTGCTGGTCGAGATGGATGGTTTCGAGGCGAACGAGGGTATCATCATCGTTGCGGCGACCAACCGTCCCGACGTTCTCGATCCCGCGCTGCTCCGTCCGGGCCGCTTCGACCGCCAGGTCGTCGTGCCGCGCCCCGACATCGAGGGACGCCAGAAGATCCTCGAGGTGCACACGCGCAAGAAGCCGCTCGCACCCGACGTGGACCTTCGCCGAATCGCACGCGGCACGCCGGGCTTCTCGGGCGCCGATCTGGCGAACCTGGCGAACGAGGCCGCGCTTCTCGCCGCGCGCAAGGGCAAGCGCCTGATCGCCTCGAACGAGTTCGAAGAAGCCAAGGACAAGGTGCTCATGGGCGCCGAGCGTCGTTCGATGGTGATGACCGAGGACGAGAAAAAGGCGACCGCCTATCACGAGGCAGGCCATGCGCTCGTCTCGCTTCATGTCGAGGGCAACGATCCGCTCCACAAGGTCACGATCATTCCCCGTGGCCGCGCGCTGGGCGTGACGTGGAACCTGCCTGAACGCGACCGTTATTCGATGAATATGAAGCAGATGAAGGCGCGCCTTGCGCTGTGCTTCGGCGGCCGCATTGCCGAGCAGCTGATCTATGGCGAGGACGAGCTCAATACCGGTGCGTCCAACGATATTCAGCAGGCGACCGACTCCGCGCGCGCGATGGTCATGGAATATGGGATGTCCGAAAAGCTCGGCTGGCTGCGCTATCGCGACAATCAGGACGAGGTGTTCCTCGGCCACAGCGTGTCGCGCGCGCAGAACATGTCCGAAGAGACTGCCAAGCTGATCGACGCCGAAGTTCGCCGTCTTGTCGAAGAAGGCGAAAATACCGCGCGCAAGGTGCTCACAGACAATCTCGACCAACTTCACCTGCTCGCCGCGGCGCTTCTCGAATATGAAACGCTGTCGGGCGAAGAATCGCGCCGTGCGATCAAGGGCGAAGACATCGGCCGCGAGAATGATCAGGACAAGTCGGGCACCCCGGTTTCGGGTCATGCCGGCGGTCTGCCGCAGATCAAGCGCAAGCCGCGCCCGTTCGGCGACGCCAATCCGCAAGGTGTCTGATTCAGACCTTGTTCATTGATTCGGCACGATTTCGGTTCGCATGACCTACGCGGGAATGCGGACCGGATCGGCTTTTGCCGCGCTAGGCGCGGGCATAATGCTCTGCGGCATGGCGCCCGGCGATATGAATATCGCCGTCTTCCTCGCACGCGCGAGCGTGCTTGAACGACTTGGGCCGCTGGCGATCGCAGCACCCGATGCGCAGCTACTGAAGGGCGAGGTCATCGCAGCGGGCAAGCGCTACAAGGCCCGGATAGACGCCGAACGAAAGACAGGTCGTCGGACAACAAGCTGCCCCCCAGAAACCGGCACCCTCACCCCCGAACAATGGCTTGCGCACCTTCGCAGCTATCCCGCCGCGTCGCGCAAATCGATCTCGGTCTATTCCGCATTCGACGGCCTTATGCGCAAACGCTATCCATGCCCGGCCTGACATGGCGGAATGCAGGGGCCCAGCAATGAACAAGACGGCACGCCGGCTAGCGCCCACCTCGATGGCATGGTCCAGTGGCTTGGCGGGCCGCTCAGAGCGATGACCATCTATTGTGACGAATCGGGTGGGCTTAACGCGGGGGCGATGACCTTTGCCGCAGCGATGATCACGCCCGAAGCCGCCGCCGCGGTCCATGCGCGCTTTCGCGCCGTCACCGGCCTTCGCGGCGAGCTCAAGGGCAGCCGGATCAGCCTTACCGAGCGCGCCTATCTGTTGGAATTGTTCGAGCGCGCCGGTGGCCGCGCCTGGGTCGCCGTGGCGAAGCGTGAGAAGCTTGCGCCCCCGGTCGATGGAAAGCCGCCTAGCGACCTCGCCCTCTATACCGCGTTACTGGATCTTGCCGTGAGCCGTTGGCTCCCCGAAACGGGCGGCGTGTGCACCGACGTGGTGATCGACGACGGCCGTTATGATCCGCTGATCCTGGCCGGAGTCCGCGAGACGATCCAGACCGGACTCTCCGGATGGGGCCGCGCATCACTCGCCGACAGCCGGCGGTCCGACGGCGTACAGATCGCCGACGTGATCGCGAACAGCCTGTTCAATATCGAGATAGGATCGCCGCGCGCGCATCGCATCGGCGTGATCATCGAGCCGTTGATCGCTTCGCGCGTAATCCGCGTGGCAGAGCTGACCCGCCTTCCCTGAAAACGAAAAGGGCCGCGGTTTCCCGCGACCCTTTTCGATGATTATGGCTTCGACGCTTATTCGAAGTCGGCGCCACCACCAGCCGGGCTGCGCGGCGGCGCAGCGGCAGTAAGGCGAAGCGCTTCGGCCGAGCGGGCGATCGAGCTGATTTCATCGGGCGTATCGTCGTCGTCAACGACGACCTTCTGCAGCGTACCGACAAGCGCGTCCTGAAGATCGTGCGGGCGCACCGTCTGCTCCGCAATCTCGCGCAGCGCGACAACCGGATTCTTATCGCGATCGCGATCGATGGTCAGCTCCGAACCGCCCGAGATTTCGCGAGCGCGGTGCGCCGAAAGCAGAACCAGGTCAAAACGGTTGGAGACTTTGTCGACGCAATCTTCGACGGTAACGCGGGCCATGTGATTTCCTTGATCGAGGAGAGGCCAGCCAGAGGCATGGCGGCAAGCGCTGCGCGCTAGCAGGGGAAGCTGCCAATGTCAATCAAACCCCTGCCCTTGCGGCCGACACGGCGCCCGGCCTATGACCGGGGCATGAGCGACGTCGCCCATCCCGCCAGCAACACGCAGACACTGAAGGCGGACGTCGCGGGTCACCGTCTGGAGCTGATCTTCAACGGCGCCGAACGGCTGGACCGTCTTCTCGCGTTGATCGGCGGCGCGATCCGCAGCGTCGACATGATCATGTATATCTTCGAGCATGACGAGGCCGGAAAAAAGGTCCTCGACGCGATGACCGCAGCGGCGAAGCGCGGCGTCTGTGTCCGCGCAGTGATCGACAGCTTCGGGTCGAGCGATGTGTCGGACAGCATCTTTGCACCGCTTCGCGAAGCAGGCGGAACGGTAATCTTCTTCTCGCGGCGCTGGCGATCGAGCTATCTCGTCCGCAACCATCAAAAGTTGCTGCTGATCGATGGCGAATATGCGGTGACGGGCGGCTTCAACATTGCCGACCCCTATCTCAGCGACCGGCGCACGCATTGCTGGTTCGACCTGGGCATCATCGTCCGCGGCCCGACCGTCGCGCGGATGATCGAATGGTTCGAGGAAATCTACGCCTATACGATCGAGGACGACGGCAAGCTGCTCGTGCTGCGCCGCCTGATCCGCGAATGGCCGGTCGATAACGGTCCGGTATCCTGGCTGGTCGGCGGCCCCACACAGCGCCTGTCGCCATGGGCCCGCGCGGTGCGCAGCGACCTTGAGGGCGCACGCCAGCTCGACATGGCGATGGCATATTTCTCCCCCGGACAGGGCATGTTGCGCCGACTTGGACGCGTCGCGCGGACCGGACGAGCACGCTTCGTCATGGCGGCGAAATCGGACAATCCCGCAACGATCGGCGCGTCGCGCCTGCTCTATGGCTATCTGCTGCGCCAAAAGGCGGCAATTTGGGAATATCAGCCCTGCCGCCTGCATATGAAGCTGATCGTCATCGACGATGTCGTACACGTCGGTACCGCGAACTTCGACATGCGTAGCCTGTTCGTGAATGTCGAAGTCATGCTGCGCGTCAAAGACGCCGGTTTTGCTCAGCAGATGCGGCATTTCCTCGATGGACTGGAACCCGATTGCGAGGTGATGACCGTCCAGAAACACAAGGCCCGCGCCAATTGGCTGACCCGGCTGCGCTGGACGCTCGCATGGTTCGTCGTCGGCGTCGCCGACTATACCGTGTCGCGCAGGTTGAACTTCGGCCTCGACGAAACAGACCCGGAAACCGAACTTTAGTCCTTCCAGCCCCAGAACAGGAAGCAGGGCGGGACATTCACCCATTCGAACGCATTGTCGATGCGCTTGAAATGCGCCGCCAGAAAGTCGCGCGCGCGAGCGCGGAACTGATAGACGAGAAAGGCCCCGCCCGGACGAAGCGCGCGGTATGTCGCGGCCGCGATCGCAGGGCCGACACCCGCCGGAAGCGTCGAGAACGGCAGGCCCGAAAGCACATAATCGGCATGGTCGAAACCATGCGCGCGAACGATCTCCTCGACGTCGGCGGCCGATCCGTGCACCGCGATGAAGCGGCTGTCGCGGATGTCCTTGCGCAGATAGTCGATGAAATCGGGATTGGTATCGATCGCGATCAGCGTCGCATCGCCGGGAAGATGCTCCAGCACCGGGCGGCAAAAAGTGCCGACGCCCGGACCATATTCGACGAAGAGCTTCGTATTCTTCCAGTCGACGGGACCAAGCATGTGGCGGATCAATGTCGGCGAAGACGGTACGATCGAGCCGACCATCACCGGATGCTTGATAAAGCCCTTCACGAACATTCCCCACGGGCCGAAAAAGCGCTTCAGCTTTTCGCGGATCTTGCGGATCGGCGTGGCATTCGATTGGGCGTGCGCCCGCGGATTGGTCATGATGGCTTTCGCGTTGTTGCGGCTGGTCAAATGCGTGGCAAAATCGTGACCATCGCGCAAGAAGATAGTCTGTCTTGACTCTGGACAGAACATCCGCCGCGTGTAGGGAGACGGCAGACCTGCGGCAGACGGTAGCGAAAGGGCGACGAGATGGCGACCACATCCCATTCGATTCCGCCTGATCGCATGGCCGTCCTGTTCGCCATCATGCTGGTTGCCGCCGCCGGCAACACGGCGATGCAGTCGATTCTCCCCGCAATCGGCGCCAAGCTGCATATACCCGACGTCTGGGTCAGCCTGGCGTTCAGTTGGTCCGCACTCCTGTGGGTGCTGACCGCGCCGCACTGGGCACGTCAGTCGGACAAGCGCGGGCGCAAGGCCCTGATGGCGCTTGGCGTGGTCGGCTTTTTCTCGTCGATGGCGCTATGCGGCCTCACGCTCTGGGCCGGACTCGAAGGCCTGCTGGGCGCCGGCATCACGTTCATCATATTCGCGATCTTCCGCAGCCTCTACGGCGGACTGGGATCGGCCTCGCCGCCCGCGGTGCAGGCATATGTCGCCTCCCGCACAGATCCCGAACATCGCACCCAGGCGCTGTCGCTGGTCTCCTCTTCCTTCGGCCTTGGCACGGTCATTGGGCCGGCAATCGCACCATTTTTCATTCTGCCGTTTGTTGGGCTCGCCGGTCCGTTGCTGGTCTTCGCATTGATCGGCCTTGTCGTGCTGGTCATGCTGCGCTGGCGCCTTCCGAACGACATACCGCGCTTTGCCGCACGCGGGGCTATCGCATCCTACCCTCTTTCGGCGGGCCCCGCGGAACCGACGGGCGAGGACGAGAATGAGCCCGACCGGCCTTTGCAGGACCCGTTGAGCTGGCAGGATCGGCGCGTTCGCCCCTGGCTGCTGGCGGGCTTCTTCGGCGGTCAGGCACAGGCAATGATGCTGGGCGTCATCGGCTTCCTGATTCTCGATCGGCTCCACCTTCGGCTTAAGCCCGACGAGGGCGCGGCAATTACCGGTATCGTGCTGATGGGCGGCGCGTTCGCGACGCTGCTGGCACAATGGGGGATGATCCCGCTGTTGAAGCTGACGCCGCGACCGACGGTGCTATGGGGTGCGGCGCTAGCGATACTGGGAATATTGATGACCGGCCTCGCGCAGGACCTGCACGGCATCGTCATCGGCTTTGCGACCAGCTCGCTTGGTTTCGGGCTATTCCGCCCAGGCTTTACCGCAGGTGCGTCGCTGTCGGTACCGCGGCGGGACCAGGGAGCGGTGGCGGGCATGACCGCGTCGATCAACGGATCAGCCTATATCATCTCGCCCGCGATCGGCGTGCTGCTGTATAACTGGCATCCGATGGTCGCCTATGGCTTGATGGCCGGCTTTTGCGTGTGGCTGGTCGCGTGGGGCTGGTCCGCGCTGAGGCAGGACCAGCCCGCAACTTAGGCCGCCGGTTCGTCCGGATGCTTCTGCTCGCGAACGGGCTTTAGCGTTCCCGGTGCAAAGAAGCCGATGGGATTGACGCTCATCGCCTGCTGCTTGATCTCACCCTGGATCTTTTCATAATCCTTTTCCATCGCCTCGGTTACCGAGGCGCGGGTGTCCTTCAGCGCGGTTTCGAAATCCTCCATCGTCACCGTATCGCTGGCAATCGACCGCTTGAGCGCAGCCAGACCCGCGCGCCGCGTCAGATCCTCCAGATCGGCGCCGGTAAACCGGTCGGTCTTGTCCGACAGCACCGCCAGATCGACGTCGTCCGCCAGCGGCATCTTGCTCGTCTGAATTTCGAGGATGCGCTGACGGCCGCTCTTATCGGGCACGGACACATAGATCAGCTCGTCGAGCCGTCCCGGGCGCAGCAACGCCGGGTCGATCAGGTTGGGGCGGTTGGTCGCCCCGATGACGACGACCGACTGCATCTCTTCGATCCCGTCCATTTCGGCGAGGATCGTATTGACGACACGTTCGGTAACCTGCGGCTCGCCCGACGTCCCGCTGCCTCGCGCGGGCACCAGACTGTCGAGCTCATCGATGAAGATGATCGTGGGGGCCACCGCCCTCGCTCGTGCGAAGAGCCGCGCAATCTGCTGTTCGCTTTCGCCATACCATTTCGACAAAAGGTCGGACGATTTGATCGCGATGAAGTTCGCGTCGGATTCGCGCGCAGCCGCCTTGGCCAAAAGCGTCTTGCCCGTTCCCGGCGGACCATAGAGCAAAAAACCCTTGGCCGGGCGGATGCCAAGCCGGCGAAACGCCTCCGGATGTTTCAGGGGCAATTCGATCCCCTCGATCATCTTGTCGCGCGCTGCGTCGAGCCCGCCGATGTCGCTCCAGCGCGTCTTCGGCGCCTGCACCATCACTTCGCGCATCGCCGACGGCTGCACGCGCTTCAGTGCATTGTTGAAATCCTCGCGCGTCACGCGAAGTTCGTCGAGCACCTCGGGCGGGATTGTCCCTTCTTCAAGGTCGAGCTTCGGCATGATCCGCCGCACCGCCTCGATCGCGGCCTCGCGCGTCAACGCGGCCATGTCCGCACCGACGAAGCCGAACGTAGTGCGTGCAAGCTCGTCGAGATCGACATCCTCGCCCAGCGGCATACCACGCGTGTGGATGCCCAATATTTCACGCCGCCCCTTTTCGTCGGGAACGCCTATCACGATTTCGCGGTCGAACCGGCCCGGACGGCGAAGCGCCTCGTCGATCGCATCGGGACGATTGGTCGCCGCGATGACGACCAGGTTGGTCCGTGGCTCCAGACCGTCCATCAGCGTCAGGAGCTGCGCAACGATGCGCTTCTCGGCCTCGCCCTGCACCTGCCCACGCTTCGGCGCGATCGAGTCGATCTCGTCGAGCAGC
>JAFKLT010000116.1 GCA_017309275.1 Sphingomonadales bacterium
CGCCAGAAATCCGACCAGCAGCGTCATCGCGCTGGTCGTGACGAGCAGGCGCAGCACCAGCCGCAACGGCCGCGACATCGGCGCTGCGGGGGACCAGAAGGTCGCGCGCAGCCAGCCGAGCATCGCCAGGTCGCGCAGCGTCTGCGCGACCAGCGCCTCCGACGAACCGGGCGTCCAGACATACAGCGCGGCGCACCACAGCGCAGTCGCCGCCGATGCGATCGCCAGCCAGCGCGGCGCCGGCATCAGTACCGCCATGCGCGCGCGCGGCCGCGCAAGCAGCCACAGCGTCACCCCCGAAAAGGCGGCCAGCGCCAGGGCGGACAGGATTTCGGACAGACCGGCGAGCGGCGCCATGCTCAGCGCGCGCCCTCGGGCCACAGCACGACGCGAACCGTCTGAAGCAGGATCAGCAGGTCGAGGAAGGGCGAATAATTCTTCGCATAATACAGGTCGTACTCAAGCTTGACGCGCGCATCCTCGACCGACGCGCCATAGGGATAGTTGATCTGCGCCCAGCCCGTCAGCCCCGGCTTCACCATGTGGCGCTCGGCATAATAGGGAAGCTGCTGTTCCAGCTCCTCGACGAAGCTCGGCCGTTCGGGGCGCGGCCCGACAAAGCTCATATGCCCTTTCAGCACGCACCAGAGCTGCGGCAGTTCGTCGATGCGCAGCTTGCGGATGATGTTGCCGACGCGGGTGATGCGCGGATCATTCTCGGCCGCCCACACGGCCTTGCCCGCTGCTTCGGCATCGGTGCGCATCGACCGGATCTTCAGCACATCATATGGCTCGCCGAACAGGCCGACGCGCGACTGGCGATAGAATATCGGCCCCTTGCTATCCAGCTTCACCGCGATCCCGGCGATCAGGATCAGCGGCAGGCCGATGACCAGCACCGCGACGCTCGCCAGGATGTCGAACACCCGCTTGCCGACCTTCGAGATTCGCTGGCCAGCCGAAAAGCCATCCGAAAAGATCAGCGCGCTGGGATTGGTGGTGGCCAGGTCGACACGCCCCGTTTCGCGCTCGATAAAGCTGGCGATGTCGTTGACGTGCACGCCCGTCGTCTTGACGCGCAGCAGGTCGGCCAGCGGCAGCGCGTTGCGGCGCTCTTCCATCGCCAGCACCACCTCGCCCGCGCCCAGCGCGACGACATGTTCCGACAGGCTATCGATCGCCTCGCGCGGAACCGCGCTCTTGATCGTCTTTTCATTGTCCGACATCGCGACGAAACCCGCCACGACCAGCCCGCTTCCCGGCATGTCGGCAAGCGCCTGCAACCGTGCCGCGCGCGATCCCGCGCCCAGCACCAGAATGCGCCGCTTGAACGCCTCGGCCCCGGCCGACTGCGTCAGCGCCAGGCGGATGACGAACAGCGCCGCGATCGCCAGCACCATCGCGTACAGGCTGTTCACGCGCCACAGCGTCGCCGTGGGCAGAAGGAAACCGACGACGGCAAGAAAGATGACGCCCAGCGATATCGCGGCGAGCAGGCGCGCGGTCGCGAACTTCATCGACCGCAACGCCTCGTTCCCATACATTCCCGTCGCCATCATCGCGAGCGAGTTGGAGACGGCAAAGGTCGTCAGCGGCAACCAGCGTTCGCCGATCGTCCCTGCGTCGAAGTCCGCATAATGCGCGTAAAGATGCCAGGCGGCCTCGGCCGACCCCAGCAGCGCCAGAAACTCGATCAGCGCCAGCCAGACCACCGCGTGCGGCACATAATGTTTGAACAATCGGAACATCGGAACGTCTGGCCCTTTCGGTCGCCGATCCTACAGAAGAGGCGTCAACTGTCGGTTAATTTTACACTCACCGATATCCCCATTTCATCGATCGATCGCATCCGCTGCATTGCCCGAAACCCGCTTGACCCTGTAGTTCCTACAGGGTTTATCCGCGCCAGCATCGATCCATGAACGGGAGAATTCCGATGCTTTCCTACCTTCCCTTGCTGTTGTTCGTCGCCGTGATCATCGCCACGCTGGTGCGCGGCCGCGCGGTGCGCCTGCAATCGGGCACCAGCGCTTGGGCATTTCTGCACGCGCGCGGTAGCCAGCGTGCGACGGGCGCCGCTTTTGCCCTGTCCGGCGCCGCGCTGATCGCGGCGACCGTCGCAATCGCGCTCGGCCACGGGGGTTCGCCTGCCCTTCTGACAGCGGGCGGCGCGATCGTCCTGCTCGGCGCGCCGATCGTGATCGTGGCGCAGGTTCAGATGGGCAATGCGTGGCGCGTCGGCGTGCGCGACGGCGATGCGCCGCTGTTCGTGACCTCGGGCCTGTTCGGCGTCAGCCGCAACCCGATCTTCGTCGGCATGATCCTGATGGCGACGGGCGCTGCCGTCGCCGGGGCGGCGATCTGGATATCAGCCGCCGCTATCGCCTTTGCCGCCGCCTGCTATCTTCAGGTCCGCATCGAGGAAGCGCATCTTTCTCGCCAGTTCGGCGCAGCCTACGACGACTTCCGCCGCCGCGTCCCGCGCTGGCTGCGCGTCTGATCGTCAGAGCCGGACGATCTCGATGCAGCCGGCGCCGGACTGCGCCGCGCGCTCCAACGCCTGCTCGCACCCGGCAATCAGGTCTTGGGGCGCCACATCGGCAAGCTCGAAGGCAACGACGGCTCCGATCGTAACCGGTGCCTCGGCGACGATCCGCTCGAGCATCGGCGCGGGCTCGTCGACCGCCGGCAACAGCAACAGCAGCCGGCGCTCGGCATAAAGGGCCGCCAGGTCATAGGGACGACGCGTCATCGACCGCAGCGCCGCCGCTGCGACGTGCAGCGCCTCGGCACCGTCGCCCGCGGTGCCGACGTCGATCATCGCCAGCGTCAACGGCTCGCCAGTTCGCGTCGCGTGCAGGCACGCCTTCACCAGTTCCTCGTCGCTCCGCGCGCGATTCGCGAGCCCGGTCAGCGGATCTTCGCTCGCTGCCCGCGCAGCTTCGCGAGCGCCGACGTCGCGCACGATTCCAAAGAACAGCGTTTCGCCGTCGAACGCGCTCCGGCTCAGCGCGATTTCCGCCGGAAAGCTCGACCCGTCCTTGCGGAGCAGGATTTCGCTGACATGCGCGCCCTGGCCGCGCAGCGCCTCAATCGATCGTCCGCGCAACAGCGCCTGGATCGACAACGTCGGCAGATCCTGCGGGGAATAGCCGGTATCGGCATGAAAGCGCGCATTGGCATCGAGCAACCGGCCGCTCTCGTCATAAACGAAAAAACCGTCCGGCATATTTTCCAGAAAGGCGCGAAGGGCGTCGGCGCTGATCGTCGTCACAGGGTCTCGCTATGCTGAATGACCCGATGCTGTTCGCAGATTTTTTCGAAGCAGGCCAGCTTTATGCCCGGTCCGACGCGATATCCGCCGCCATCACCCGGTGCCGCGTCGCGTCCCAGTCGGCAAAACGCCAGAAGCTGGGGCTGTCGCGTCCGATGATGCGCGGATTTTCGGCCGAAGGTGCGATCGCCCGTTCAAAGGGGTCGCATTCGGACAGGGTCTCGCAATCGAAAAAGACGCGGACCAGCACATTCTCATACGCGTCGCCGTCGCTGCCCATCACGATTCCCAGCTCGCCCGTCGACAGGCGCACCAGTGTCCCCACCGGGAAAATACCCAGGCTGTCGGCAAAGCGATCGAACAGCGCTTCGTCGAAATGTCCTTGCCACCCCTTCATCTCCGTCAACGCCTCGCACGGCGTCCAGGGGTCCTTATACGGCCGATCCGACGTCACGGCGTCATAGACGTCGCAGATCGCGCCCATGCGCGCGAACAGCGACAGCGCCTCGCCGCGCAGGCCGCCGGGATAGC
>JAFKLT010000062.1 GCA_017309275.1 Sphingomonadales bacterium
GGCGCGCGCGATGGCGCGCTGACCGAGGTGACCGGGCTGGTCGAGAAGCCGCGCGTCGAGGACGCGCCGTCGAACCTGATCATCTCGGGCCGCTATATCCTGCAGCCCGAGGTGATGCGCGTGCTGGAGAAGCAGGAGAAGGGCGCCGGCGGCGAGATCCAGCTCACCGATGCGATGGCCTCGATGATCGGGACTCAGCCCTTTCACGCCGTCACCTTCGACGGCGCGCGCTATGACTGCGGGTCGAAGGCCGGCTATGTCCAGGCCAACCTCGCGCTCGCGCTCGAGCGTCCCGACATCGCCGACGACGTTCGCGCCTTCGCCATCGATCTGCTGCTGAAGTAAGGCGGCGGGGGCGTACCCCCGCCGTCCGGATTCGTTATTCGCCCTCGATATTGGGCTTCGGGAACGTGTCCGCGCCCAGCGTCTTGTAGAGCAGGCCGCCGATCGCCCCGCCGATCAGCGGCGCGACCCAGAACAGCCACAATTGTTGCAGCGCGAGCCCGCCGACGACCAGCGCCGGGCCGGTGCTGCGCGCCGGATTGACCGAGGTGTTGGTGACCGGGATCGAGATCAGGTGGATCAGCGTCAGCGCAAGGCCGATCGCGATCGGCGCGAAGCCCGCGGGCGCGCGACCGTCGGTCGACCCCATGATGACCCACAGGAACCCGGCGGTCAGCACGATCTCGATCGTCAAGCCCGCGATCAGGTCGTAATGGCCGGGCGACCCCTCCGCAAAGCCGTTCGCGGCGAGCCCGTTGGTCGCAAGATCATAGGCGGGATTGCCGCTCGCGACATAGAAAAGCAGGAAGGCCGCGACGATCGCGCCCAGCACCTGCGCGACGACGTAAAGCGGAATGTCGCGCGCATCGAAGCGCCCGCCCGCCCATAGTCCGACGGTAACCGCGGGGTTGAGATGGCAGCCCGAAATATGGCCGATCGCATAGGCCATGGTCACGACCGTCAGGCCGAACGCCAGCGACACGCCAAGCAAACCGATACCGACATCGGGGAACGCAGCGGCGATGACCGCGCTGCCGCAGCCGCCGAAGACAAGCCAGAACGTGCCGATGAACTCGGCCAAGCCCTTTTGGATATTCGTCATATGACCCTCCTCCCCGCCGGCGGCCATGACGCCGTCGGCGCGAAAGCGAATCTATCACCCCTGCGCTTTACCGCAAGCCTTTGGAATCACGCCGCCGCGACCGTCGCGACAAAGCTCTGCGCGCGCTGGTGCAGCGACTGCGCGGCGCGGTTGAGATCCGACGACAGTTCGCCGAGCGCCGCCGCCCCCTCGCCGACCGCCGACGCGCCGCGGCTGATGTGCTGAACGCGGCCGTCGATCTCGCGCCCCGCGAACACCGCCTGCTCGACATAGCTGGCGATCGACAGGCTGGTCGCGCTCTGTCCGTCGACCGCTTCGTCGATGGTGTCGGAGAAATCATTGTTCGCATCGATCGCCCGCTCCACCTCGCGAAACCCGTCGGCGACCTGTCCGACGATCTCGCGGATGCGTTCGATATAGGGGGTGATGTCGCCCGCCGCCGCGCGCGTCTGGCTGGCCAGCGATTTCACCTCGGCTGCGACCACCGCAAAGCCGCGCCCGGCATCGCCCGCGCGCGCCGCCTCTATTCCCGCGTTGAGCGCGAGCATGTTGGTCCGGCTCGCCATCTCGATAATCAGCGCGAGCATCTGTTCGATCGACTGGCTCGCGTCCTGCAGCACCGCCGCGCGTCCGCCCGCCTGCTTCACCTTTTGATGCGCGTCGTGGCGCACGGTGCGGGCGCGGGTGCCGTCCTCGACGATCCGCGCCATGCTGGACGCGAGCGCATGGCCGCGATCGCCGAGTTCCTGAAGCCCCGTGAGCGTCTGCGCGGTCGCCCCGGCGACCGACAGCGCGTCGCGGCCGGTCTGTTCGGCGCGATCGGACAGGATGCGCGCCACGCCCTCGACCTCGCGCGCGGTTTCGGACAATGTGCCGGTCAGCGCGGCGATATCCTGTTGAAAGCGGCGGCCCGCTTCGTCGACCCAGGCCGCGCGATCGGCGCGCTCGCGTGCCAGCTCGACCTCGCGCATCATCGCAAGACGCGCGAGCTGGCCGCCGTCGAGCGTCTCGACGAAGCGGCCGCCGTCGACCAGGATCAGGCCATCCTGCCCGTTCGCACGGCCGACCCGGCGCAGCAGGTTCGCGGTCGATTCGCCGACGTCGGCGGTCAGGCACGGCTCGACCATCGATGCGATCGATCCGCCGATCGTCGGATTCTGCATCAGCGCGAACCAATAGGGGCAAAAGAGAAGCTCGCGAATACGCTGTTCGCGGATGATGCCGACCGGCGCGCCGCGCGCGTCGAGCACCGCGAGAAGGCGCAATTCCGGATTGCCGCGAAACGCCTCTATCACGTCGGACAGACGCGCGTCGTCGCCGATCGCGATCGCATGACCCGAGGCCGGTTCGAGGGCAAGCGGTTGGGCGTTCATCGGTCTCTTTCGGCTGAGTGTCGGCGTATGCATCGCGACCTAGACCCACAGGGTAAACACGAATTTAACCATTTGTTTCAGTGATGTGACACGAGAGCGCGATAAGGCGGTCGTCCGTCGCAATCCGCTGTTCAGGCGCGCGCGTCTATGCGATGAAATCAGGCCGCCGAGGGAGACACATCATGCGCGCCATCCTGCTTGCCCTGCTGACCGCGCCGATGCTCGCGGGCTGTTTCAGCGCGGTGAAGACCGTCGTCACCGCGCCGGTCAAGGCGGTCGGCCAGGTCGCTGACTGGACGACCACCAGCCAGGACGAGTCCGACCGCAACCGCGGCCGGGCGATGCGCGAACGCGAAGAACGGCTGGGCAAGCTGTCGCGCCAGCGCGACAAGGCGGCCGAGAAATGCCGGTCGGGCAACGAGCAGCAATGCGAACGCGCCGAGGTACTGGATCACGAGATCGAAGCGACGATGGCCGCCCCGATCTAACGCACCCGTCGTCCGGTCCAGACGACGCGCCCGATCAGCCGCACCGACGCCAGCGGCAGGTCGTCCCAGCTTTTATAGTGCGGATTGTCGCTGATCACCGACACGCGCCCCTGCCCCGGCGCGCGCGCGACACGCTTCACCATCAGCACATCGTCCATGCGCAGCACATAGATGCCGTCGCGAAGCCGGGCGGCGGCATCGCCCCCATCGACCATGATGTCGTCGCCGTCGTTCAGCGTCGGCGCCATCGAATCGCCCTCGACCCGAATGATGCTGAGCGCGCGCGGATCGGCGCCCATATCGCGAAGCCATTTCGGGTCGAACGCGACCTGTCCCTCGACAGCCTCGCCATCAACGCTGGCGCCCGCGCCCGCCGATGCGCCGATCCCCAGCTTGGGCACCAATATCATGTCGGCACCGCGTGATCGCGCGGGCGCGGCGACGCGCGCCTGCGCCGGACCGCCGAGCAAGGCTTCGGACACGCCCAGATAGGCGGCGATGCGCGCGCGGTCCTCCTCGGCCAGCCGCCGCGGCGAACCGCGCTTGATATATTGCTGGATATAGGCGGGATTGCGCCCGATGCGCGCCGACAGCCGGGCATAGTCGATGCCCCGCTCGGTCAGCAGGCGGTCGAGCGCGACGCGCGGATCAGGATCGAATTCGGTCAAGCGGCTGGTCCTTCCTATTTCGCATGTAGCAATAGGAATTATCCTAGACAAGTAGGAAATGGATCTCCAAATAGGAAATATCCTATCACAGCGAGTCGCCCCGATGCGGGCAAAGGGAGGACAGGAATGAAGCGCAGCCTGCTGCAACGGATCGAAGCTTTTCTGAAGGAATCGGACATGCCGCCCAGCGTGTTCGGACGCGCCGCCGCGCACGATCCGCGGCTGGTCAGCGATCTGCGCGGTGGACGCGATCCGGGGTTTCGCATGATCTGCAGGGTGGAACATTTCATGAACAAATGGCGCGCCGACTATCGTGCCGGCCGCGTCGCCCGCGTCGGCGACCGCCGCGTCCGGATGTAGCGCGCCAAAAATTTGCGCCAAAAACTCCCGCCAATAAAGCGAAATAATGTCGCGTATTATTGACGCTAAAAGCTGACCCGGCTATGCACGGCAGATGACCACCGCTGGCCGCCCCAAAATCGCCGCATCTAGCGCCTGTCCAACACCGTCCGAAATCGAGCAGGCGCGTCACAACGCGGGCTTGTCACAGGAAGAGGCTGCCTTCCGCGCCGGGGTTGGGCGGCGGACGTGGCAGCGTTGGGAACGAGGAGTCAATGGGATGCCACCCAGGACGTGGGAACTATGGCGCGCATCGCTCGGGAACCCCGGCACTACCGCTGTTCCATTGCCACCAAGTCCGGTCGATATCCGCGATGCGCGTCGGCGGCTTTTGATGACACAGGACGCTGCTGCGCGGCGCGTCAGCGTTTCGACCAGGACATGGCAAAGCTGGGAAGCTGGCGACGCAAAAATGCCAGGCGCTCTATGGCACCTGTTCCGTTCGTAAATCACTATTTCAAAGAGCCTGAATTGGGGTCTTAATCACGCTTGCAGGGCAGCGCTTTGACCCCCTGCTCTTCGAACCAGAGGCACACGTCGTTGAGCCTGTCCCAGCCCCGCTGCCCCCACTCGTCCTTGTTCCTCTGATGCTGCCGATATCCCTCCTCGCTGTTCTGCTGGAGGATGGCAATATCAGGGAGCGGCTTGCGCTCCTGTTCGAACATCACGGCACTCGGGGATGAGAGCCGTGGCGACCCCGCCGTCGCGCAGCTCGTTACACAGATCGATGCGCTGACGATCGCTAAGACCTTGGTCCGGAATACCCGCTGTCGCATTGTCGAATTCCTTCCTCGCTGTTGCCTCGGCCCGTCGCCGCGCTTCCGCGCGCTGGGCAGCCGAGGCGTCGGCCTGACGGCCCGTTCGCTCCAGTTTCGCTGACGTCTTCGCCTCATGATTTTCGATGACGTTCGCGTCATATGTGCACTTGCCGACGGCCAGCAGCGCGGCCGCGAGCGCGATCACGATCGCCCAGGCGATCGGCCGGGCCGCCTTGGCCCCGACGCCGGCCTCCATGAGCTTGAGAGCCAGGAGCGCGATCACCGGACCACCTCGCCGTTATAGGCGGCTGCCGCCCGATCGTCCTCGGCCTCAAAGCTGGTATCGCGCCACCGCGCCTTCCATCGGCCGACCGGTCCGCCGAGGGAGAAGGATATGACGATAATGATCTGAAAGAAGATCGCGCCGAACGCGATCATGGCCAGGATTTGGAGGCGGAGGGCTTCGGTAGCGGTCGCCCAGCCACCCTTCCATACGATCCCGATCAGAGCTGCGATGAAGAAGGCGGCCGCGATCGCGCTGATCCACAGGCGGTCGATCATCCAATGTCGCTTCGCCTCGGCCGGCGTGCGGGGGTCCTCGGTATCGAACGACATTAATTGGCTCCCTGCTGAAGATGACCGAGCCACCGCATCACGCCGCCAACAGCGCACTGAATTTTGGCTTCATGCCGATTTGGGTTCCGTCCGCATAAGCCCCAAAGGGCCACGACGTGACGGTCGGATCAGAACCGGGATCGCAGCGCCACTTCACCGGCCCGCCCGGATCGGCCGACAGGGTGAACTCGACATAGTCGGCTCCGATCGCGGTCGACGTGATGGTGAGGTTCGACGCAAAGTCGTTGGCCGAAATTTGAAAGCCCGTCAGGGCAGCGGCGTTGCCGGCGTTGTTCTGGTTCGTCCCATCCCTCGCGGTCAACGACGTCGCGCCATTGAGATCGAGATTGATCCGGACCTTGTCGCCGGTGCGGACGGCGTTAAGCGGCAGCGGCCCTTGTCCGTCATATCCAGCGCCGCTGTAGTGCTTGATGACCGAAAGGGCGTCGCGCCGCGCGCTTTCCTCGTAGCCACCATTGTCGCTGATCGTTTCGGTGTAGTGGAGGCTATCCTTCATGGGGCAGCCGAGCCAGTGACCCGAATCCTTGATGACGCAGCCGGGCACGCCGTCGATTACGAGCTGTTCCTGGCCGAGGCGCATGGCAAGCGTAGAGGCTTGGCTAGCGCCCGCGTTGCCGGGATTGCGCCCCGTCTTCGTGATGAAGATGGGCGGCACGAAGCCGGGGTACTGATTGTTGAACGTCAGATATTTCGTAAGGTTGACCTTCCACTGGGCAAGCCAAAGTGCACCCTGCGACGTGAACTCTGCTTCCCCTTGCCCGAGGAGTGCGAACTCCCACGCTTGGCCTGACAGCGCGATGTGCTGCTGAAGATACGCCGCATACGGCCCGTCGACAGGATCGAGGTTCGCCGCGCCCTGGGCGGCAATAGCCCAGGAGAGGATCGCGACCGGCTTATTGAAATAAGCCGATAGCATGTCGAGGAATTTCCAATTGGTCAGCGCGGCGCCTGTCGCGGCCGTCGAATCCCAATAGAGGTTGTAGTGACCGTAGCCGGCGGCGACCATCGAAGGCGGGTCCGCCTTGGAATACATATATCCACCGGGAGACAGCGGGACCACGCCCGCGCCGCTCTTGGTCTGGCTCTTGGTCACGTTCGACTGGCCGATCGAAATGCCCGCGATGACCACGGCAAAGGGCTTGTTGCTGCCGGCGATCGATCCACGAAGGGCGACCCCGTTGGCATCAACCGCGGCGTGCTGGATCAGATAGGCGCGGCGGCCATTTCGGCCACAAGGGACCTTGGGGTAAAACGAATAGTTGCCGCCGCCGATCGTCTGATCCGCGAGGGGCACATATTCCCAGGGCTTGACCTCTATTCCGGTCTCGGGGTCGATCAGGCGCCAGATCAGGCGGGTCGGCGCGGCGCCTTGATAGGTTCCTGTCTGCGGAACAATGGCGGACCCTTCGTCGAAGATATGCGCCAAGCGTCGACTGTAGTGGAACTGAAAGGCGCTGAGCGCGCGCAGCTTCGTCGAGCAAGACCCTACCCGGATCGAGGTGATCCAGTTGGGCCGCGTAGTGTCAAATGTGGTGAAGCCGACGAAGCTGCCACCGGGGTCGGTGAAAGTGTAGCCAAGCGGATCGCCGATCGGCTGGCCCTCGCGGGCGAAATAGGCGCGGCCATTGACGATCGACACGGTCAGCTTTTCGATCGAGCGCGTCAGCGTGCTGAAGGCGCCATGCAGGCCACCGATCAACCGCGCGCTACCGCTGGGCGAGGCGCTGAAAGCCTGCACCGAAGCGCCGGCGTTCATCGCGTGGATCGAAACCGCGCCGCCGTTGGAGGAGAAGCGGGCGTTGACCTGGTTGCTGGCGTCGGTGGCCTTGAAACTGATCGCCGAATTGTTCGCCGACGGGACCAGCTCGATTTCGAGATACTGATCGCCCGCGACCGCGACGCCGGGAGGCTTTAGGAAATAGGAACCAGGCGACGTGAAGTCGCCGTAGTTGCCGCTCGTCCGCTGGCGGATCATGCCGTCGTGGACGATAGGATTGAAGCGCGCGGCGTTGGCGCCGCCTACCGCGATCGCATCCCAGCCAAGGTTTCCGGGATTGTTGGCGCCAAGGCCGTAGTTGGCCACGGTGTCATTCGCGACAAAGCGCGTCCCGTTCGCGATGGCGTCGAAGTTTTCGAAATATGCGGCCGCGTCCCAGGCGATCACGGGATCGCCGCCCCCGGTGTATCCGCTTGGCTTCTTGCGCCGCGCCGATGATCCAAACCCGACCCGCATCAGTAGTAGCCGATGATCACCATGTTCGACGGGTTGGCGGCCGACACCCTCTTGATGACCATGTCGATGCGTTCGCCGGCATAGACGGGATGAACGAACTCAGCGCCATCGAATGGCGTCAGCGTGATCGTTCCGTCCGCACCAGCGCGAATGGCCTTGGTCGCTTTCGGCAAATCGTTGCCGCTGGGCACAATGATGTTGCCGTCGCGCGCCGGATCGTCGCGATCGGCGCGCTGGCTGGCAAAGGGATCGACAGGCGGCATGCGTCAGCTCCTCACTTGGGATCGATGCCGACCGACCGGCACCATTCGACAACATCGAAACAGGGGCACATTTTCAGCCACTCGCGGGGCTGGATGATCCCGTCGCCATTCAGGTCGGGCGACATGTCGCGGTGACCCCGTATCTTCGCGCCGGGGAATTGCGGGCGCAGCTCGGCGAGCAACTTCCGCAGCTCGGCCTTCTGTTCGGGGTTGCGCGTATCCTTGGCCTTGCCGTCCGCGCCGATGCCGCCGATGTAGCAGATACCGATCGAATACGCGTTGTGGCCCTGGATATGCGCGCCGACCTTTTCCAGCGGACGGCCGATCCAGCGCTCGCCCTTCAGTCCGATCAGGAAATGATAGCCGATGTCGCTGAAGCCGCGCGCCTTGTGCATCGCGGTTATGGCGGCGAGGTCGAAGGGCTTGCCCTCCATCGTGGCGCTGCAATGAACGCCGATCAGGGTGATTTTGCGCATACCGCGCTATCGGCTGGGACGGCCGCGAAAGCCCCTCCCTGCCTGCGGGGGTCACCGCCATTCCTCCACGGAAAATGCCCATTTCGTCTGGGCGGCATCCTCGCGCTCATATGCTTCGAGGCGGCGGAACAGGACATAGTGGACCGACGTTGCCTCGGGCGGATAGTCCGGCCCCTCGACGACGACCAGCGTTTTGGTCTCCCCCAGCTCCTCGACGATCTGCCACAGCTTGGCAAGCGCCGGCTTCGTCAGATCGACGAACCGCCACTGGAAACCCGCTTTAAAGACGCCTTCATCGATCCCGAAGCCGCCATCGGGCAGGCTGGCGCTGCGCCCCGTGTCGATAGGTGTGCGCCCGCCGCCCAGGGCATAGGGCCAATCGAAGGCAAGGCCGACAATCAGGCGGCCGATCTGGAATGGGGTCGTCGGCTGATTGACCGTGACCCGGAAATAGCGGCCATTCACTGGCGCGGGCAGTCGGACGAACGCGTGATAGCGGCTCCGGATATTCCCGGCGAGGCGCACCAACTGAGCATTGACATGCGTGGCCGTCACCGCGCCGCCGAGGCCGGCGATGCTCTCTATGGTCCACACGGCATCGGCGCGGGCGTTGGTGGCCGCCAGGAAGAAACAGTCGACGTCCTGGGCCGTAACAAGGTCCAGCTCGATCGACGCGGCACCGGCTGCGTTGGCGGACCATATTTCGCGGGGCGAGGACGTCTGCAGATTGGCGGCGCCGGTCCCACCGACCGCGACAACCATCGGAACCGGTTTGATGATCAAAAGCCCAGGCATCAGAGCCTCCTCAGGACGACAAAGACGGTCCGGCCCGGCTGCTCGGTCTCGTCGGCGGTCAAAATGAAAACGTCGACCCCGGCTTCATAGCCGGCGACATTGGCGGTCAGGTTCAACACCCGCCCCATCATCCCGATATGCTTCCCCGGCACGCTCAGCTTCTCGACCGCGATCGGCCCAGGGCGAAAGGCGAGCTGACGCGCCGCCTCGGCGACGGCATCGGCCTTCAGCGCCAGCGGGCTGGAGATGAGCGTGTCGATCGCGATCGATCCCCATTTCGCCTCTATGGCCGCGTCGGTGGCCAGCGCCGAAATCTCTTCGGACGCCAGCCACTCGGCAAAATCAGGATCGACCAGCGCCATGCTTAGCCTTCAGACTCGGGGAAGGGCGACGACGGCGGGGGCGGATCGCCGGACAGGAAGCGCTCCAGCGGCTCGACCGTCGGCGCGCCCTCGATGCCGCGCAGCGCGGCGGCGATCGCCTCGCCGCGGCCGCTCGACCGCATGCCCCAGAAATCCCACTGGATGACAAAGTCCATCATCGCGGCCGCGACCGCGCGCGCATCTTCGTCGAATGCCGACATGTGCGCGAAGACCAGCTCGGGCACCATGACCTTGCGCTCCAGGTCGGGCGTCATCGTCATCAGCGCGGTAAGCTTTTCCTTCGCATCGTCCGAAAGGTCGGGGTTCTCCCGGCTATCGGCCCACAATTCCATTGCCGCCTGCGCGGCTTCCGGATGCGAGTTGATCGTGATCGTCATAATCGTCTCCTGAAGGGGCGGGCGCCGCGATCGCGCCCGCCCGTTGACATCAGCGGCAGGATTCGCCGTCGGCGCGCGGACATTCCTCGTCGACGATGACCGGGGCATTGGGATCGCGCGGCTGCTGCGCGTCCTGGTCGCAGGCGGCGAGCGATACGGCGCTCAGCGCCAGGGCGAATGCAATCTTCAGGCGGTTCTTCATGGCATGCTCCTCTGATCAGCCCTCAAGGAAAGTCTGGGCCGCGACTACGCCGGCACCCGCTCCACCGGGGGTCCGGACGTCGATGATCCTGAAATCGAAAACCTGTTCGATCCCGGTGGAATTGGTGAAGGTGCCGGACACATAATCCTGTCCTGGCTCGCCTGGGCCGACGGCGGCGCCAGAGCCGGTCGCGACCGCCGAATAGCTCCCCGCGCCAGCGAGAGAGACTTCGATGCGCGCGCGCATCGTCCCGTAGCTGCCGCCGCCCAGGACGCTGATCGAACCTTCGAAGCTCGCGGAGCCGCCGACGCCAAGGCGCTTCTTGATGATCTGGCCATAACCGACCGTCGTGCGCGCGCCGCCAGCAAGCGCGGCGAGTGAGGCGGCCGCCGCGGCGTCCAGGTCGGACAGGTTGTTCGCCGTCGCGCCCGCGCCCTGGCCGACGATCGCCGCGGCAGTGCCCAGCGGCGTCTTGAAATTGGGCAGGGTCGCGATTGCGCCGCCGCCCACTTCGATGATGCCCTCGCCAAAAACGGCGTCTCCGGGGCGAGGCTTGGTGACTTCACGGATAACACCCGATGGCGCATTGGCGGGCGCGGTCCCCGAAACGGACACCGTCCAGCCGGACTTCCACACGGCGGCCGACACGTTGGCATAGCCGACGATCAAATCTCGCACCAAAACCTTGGGATAGGACCAATTGGTGGCGGTCTCGCCGATCCACACACAGACCCTCGAACCATCGTAGCCGAAGCGTACCCGGCGCGCGAAGCCCTCCGGCCCGACGTACTGCGCTGAGACATTTTCCCAGGTGCCGTTGGTCGCGCCGCCACCGGCATAAGCGTAGCCGGAGATGATGTAAGTGACCTGGGCACCGACCTGATAGTCGTAAACGTCGACGGCAAAGCGGATCATCGTGTTGGTGTAGTTCACCGGAGCGGCGATCTTGATGCATCCCGCCACGGCACCGCCGTCATAAGCATATTGGCCGCCAGCCGGCTGACGGATTACGGACATGCTGTTGCCGCCGCCAGTGCTGTCGACGTAGTTTAGAACGTCGGCACCCGGAGCCGTCGCGCCCGGCCCTTGCCCCGCGATCGCGGCCGAAGTCCCTTCGTCCGTTTTGAAGCCCGCCTGGTTGAGGATCGAATATCCGTCGTCGAGGTAGGTTCGAACGTCGGTCCAGTCGCCGTACTGGATGTCGAGGATACCGTCGACCGATCCGGCGCCGGTGTTGAAGTCGTCTCGGTGATAGCTGAGGACCTTGGGGAAGAAGGTAGTCCCCGGCGTCACGTCATAGGCAGAGCTATTGCCGCCGTAGACGACGCCGTCGATCATGACGAAAACACGGCGACCATTGTAAATGAAGGCCATGCGCCGTGCAGCGGTGTTCAAGCCCGGAACCGTTGCAGAGAGTATCGAAACCGAGGAGCCGCCCGACCTCTTGTAGACCGTGAGGGCGCAGTTAGGGCTTTGCGCGACCAGGACAGCAAAAAACGACCCATCGGCCATCGCGTGGGGGTCAAACTGTGTCGCGCTGGAAATATCCAGGGCAAGGGCAACGGCCCACCCACCCGCGCCGCTCGCATCATATGTCGTGCTGCTGCTGACGAACGCCGTGTTCTTCTGGGGCGCCCCAACGACCCCGCCCTGCCAGGCGGAATGGGTTCCGCTATCCTTGCGGATCGAGTTGCCGATCAGCGTCACATGGTTCCCGATCGCCGACAGGATGCGCGACGTGCCGGCATTGTTCGACGGCTTGCCCACGCCGGTTACCCGCGTTTTCCAATCCGCCGCATTCTGGGTCGCCAGCGCGCCCTGGCCGGCGATCGCGGCGGCGGTGTTGGTTCCGGTGACGTCGGCGCCGGCCTGTCCGGGCTTCAGCGCCTCGATCGGCGTGCCGTCGAGATAGGCGACGTCATTGGCCAGCAGCACGGCGGCCGAAATCTCGCTCTGCTGATGCTGGCGGTGGTTGCGCCGATATCCGACCTTGCGCGATTTGACCGGGGGCAACTGCCGTTCACGGCCGATGAAGATCGCCTGCATCGACGCTACCGGCGCGGTCCACGCCCATTCGCCGATCCGGATCGTCGCGTCGGGCTGAAGCACCCAGTACAGCGATACGCCCAGGAGCAGCCTGTCGATCGCCTGGGCGACCGTGTCGGACGACGATGCGATATGGACCCCGACCGGCGCGGTGCGCAGCGCATTGGCGGCTGCGAAATCAGCGATCGCCGGCCCGCCCACCGCCGCCAGCAACTTCGCCGCGATCGCGACGGCCGTCTCGACATAGCCGCCCGCATTCTCGCCGCGGATATCGGCCGTCAGCGGGCCGGCCGGGACCGTCCACCATTTCACGCACGCGATCGACGGCGCCGCGACGCATCCGCCCTGGGCGGGGCTGGACGCCTGCAGCGCGGCGAACGTCGCCGCAACGCTGCCCTGCCATGCCAGCACCGCCATCGATCCGGCCCGGCCCATGTCGCGCACCGCGTCAAACGCTTGGAGGCCCTTCGACGGGTCGCCGGCCTCGTAGATGTTGTTGGCCTTGTCGAGCAGGCGCAGCTCGACATTGAAGACACGGCCCAGGCTCCGGCGCTTTTCGCGCCCGGTCGCCTCCGACGGTCCCTCGATCCCGCCCGTCCCGGCAAAGCCCGCGCCGAGGAGCGGCTTGTCCAGCAGCTTGCCCGGATCGGCGATCGTCATCATCAACTGCCCGTCGACCGCCGTCATATCGGCAACGGTGCCCGTCAGGCGGCGCGCCAGCGCGTCACGCTCGTCGCCGGCATCGACTATGATGGCGGCGTCGCGCCAATAGTGCGCGAGCAACGCGGTCAGCAGCGATCGTTCGCTCGGCGCAAAGGTCAGCTCGCCGCTGGTGGGCACCGTGCCGCCCGTCCAACCATTGTCGTCAAAGCCGAACGCCGCCCGAAACCGGGGCATGTCGACGATGCCGGCACGGTAATGCTGACCATCGCGGTGATAGGGCGTGACGCTGCCACCGCCCGCGAGCCGGACCGTCACTTCGGCGCCGGTATCCAGCCGGCGCGGCTTCACGTCGATGAAGGCGATTTCCGTCATCGCAGATCGGCCTGACGTTCGACGAGCAGGCGGCCGCCGCCCGACGACAGGACCGCCGACCCGCCGCCCAGGTTCGCGGCCAGCAGCGCGCGGACCTCGGCCAGGATGTCGTTCGTCTCGTTGGTAAGCTGATTTTGCGTCTGCATCGCCTTGCTGGTGTCCAGCGTCGCCTGCTGCGCCGCGCGGATGCGCTCATTCTCGGCCGCGATGATCTGTTCGGCGGTGCTGATCGCGTTCGACCGATCCGCCGCATATTCCCCGCCCGCGGTGCCATAGGCTTCGCGGCTGGTCTCGACGAGCTGGCGGCTCAGCTCGGCCAGCTTGTCGGCCGCGCCGTCGACGCCCTTTTCGGCATCGCTCTTCGCGGCCGCGATCTCGGTCAACAGCTTGCTGCGGCGTTCGTCAGCCGATCCTTCGAACAGGTTTCCGAACTTCAGGTCATCCAGCAGCGACTGCAGCGATCCGACGCGCGACGACAAAATCTGTTCGACCAGCTTGGCGCGATCCTCTGCGTTGCGCGCCTCGATCTTGGAAACGTCGAACCCATATTGCTCGGCGATCCGCACCCGTTCCTTCGCCTGGGTTTCGAACGCGCGGAACTGGCGCTCCAGCGTGCCACCGATGCCGGTGACGATCTCTTCGACCTCCTGGACCTTCAGCGCTTCCTTCAGCGCCTTGTCGATATCGGGGCTGGATTTCAGCGCGCGGGTCACCGCAGCCGACAGGCCGGTCACGCCGCCATCGCCGATCGCGTCGAACGCGGCCGCCATGATCGCGGCATTGGCGTCCTCGCCGAAATCCAGCACGCCGCCCTTTTTCTTCGTGCGGCCGGCGCCGGTCGGGTCGACTCGATATTTACCGTCGCGCACGCCGATCGACACGTTGAAGGAGCCGACGCTGCCGCCGAGCTGGTCGGCGATCTGCTGCAGCACGCCCTGGACCGAACTGGCCGCATCGCCTGCGGCCGTCTTCATCTTGGCATTGTTGCCCGACAGGACCGGGTCGTTATCGACCCCGGTTATCGTGGCCGAACCCGTCTTCGCTTTTTTGAACAGGCCGCCGACGATGCTGCCGATGATCGAACCGGCGATATCCCCTCCGGGCAGACCGGTGGCCGCGCCGATCGCGCCGCCGATCTGGCCGCCCGTCGTGCTGGTTTTCAGCCCCAGCGCCTTGCCGATGCCGGCGACGAGCGTCCCGGTCTGCGCGCCTTCCAGCGCAGTCCCCAGCTTGTCCTTCAGCTTGTCGGGTAGGCCGGGCAATTCCTTCACCGCGCCCAGGATGCCGCCGACCGGCCCCGCGGTGAAGAACCCGGCATAGGCGCCCTGAAATACCGGCGACAATTTCTTGAAGAATTCGGTGCCCAGATACTTGTCGAACAGATCGGCCATCGGATCGAACTGCGCTTTCGCCATTTCGCGCAGGAAATCCGTCTGCTCTTTCATGATCGAGCCGCCGATCGGCCGCTGTTTCGATCCGGTGACGACAATATCGCCGCCCGCCGTCGCATCGCCGCCCAGGGCGCGCAGAAAGCTGTCGGCCGCCGTCTGGCCCGACGATCGCGGCGCGGCGCCGCCGTTGATGTCAGCGGTGGCTTTGCCCAGCGCCTCGTTGAACAGCTTCAGCGCTTTCGCCGATCGCCCGGCCTCGCCCTCCAGGCCGTCGACCTCGCGCGCCAAATCCTCGATCTCGCGATCGAGCGGGGATTTGCCACGAACTTTCTTTTCCAGGGCGCGGAGCGAGTCGCCGAAGAAGTTCTCGACCAGCAGCTTTTCCTGAAACTGCCGTACCATCGACTGGCTGTTCTTCAGGAAATCGCCGACCCGACCCCCGGCCAAGTCCTGCAGCGCTCCGCGCAGCTCGCCGATCGTCGACATGTAGACACTAATGATGTCCTGGCGCTTGGTCAGCAGATCGTTGACCCGCTCCTCGCTGTCGACCATCTGCTCGACCTGGGCGCGTTGGGCATCGTTCAGCGGCAACTGCCCCTTCGTCAGTTGCTGGATGCGCGCAAGCACGTTGGCCTCGCGCTCGCGCCCCTGCAGGATGAGTATCTGCTGCTCCCGCTGCTCCCGGCTCGACCGCAGCATATCGTTCAGCGGGCCGTTCACCGTTTCGGCCGCAACGACCTTCAGTTCCTGGGCGCGCGCAACCAGCTCTTCCCAATTCGGCGGCTTGCGCTCGCTCAGCACCGCTATGACGCCGTCCAGCTCCTCGATCGCCGCTTTCGCCTTGATCACGCCCTCGGGCAGCGGAACCAGGCGCTGCTGGATCGCGTCCAGCGGATCGGCAAGGCCCTGCATCACGGACTCGCGCGCCTTCTGCGCCTCGCCGATCAGCTTTTCGAACGACGGCGGCTTTTTCTTGCCCAGGTCGTCGATCAGCCCGTCGAGCGTGCGGATATCGGCAAACGCCTTGTCCAGGCCGCGGGGCGCCGGATTATAGCTGTCCGCGATCCGCGCGATCTTTTCCTCGGCGCTGTCACCGAAATTGGCGAGGGCATTGGCCGAACCGCCACTTTTCCGCGAAGGCTTGTTGGGTTTCGGCTGCAGATACCCGGACGGGAGGTTCCCGCTCAAAGCGGACTGCATATCCTTGACGGCCTGGTTAGCGCTCCGTTCGTCGGCCGCGCGGTTCAGATAGTCCTGGAGAGCGAAATATTTGTCGTCGCCGAGTTGCTTGCGTTGAGCCTCCAGAAGGCGCCCGGCATCCTCCCGCGTAATCCCGCCTTGCGCCACGCCCCGGCCAAGACCTTCAAAACGCCGCCCCTCGGCTTCGCGGCCGGCGATCTGGTCCTCTACGAAGGCGATGACGTTGGGATCGCGGGTTCCATATGCCCGAGCCCTCGCCCATGCACGTTCCGTGGGGGTGGTAAGGCCGGACCCGGACTTTCGGAGCGCCTCTTCTCCCTCGGTACGGGCCATGATCGCCTTGTTCTGCATCGCGATCATCTGCGAATAAATATTGTCGCGAAGAGCGGCCGTGTTGTTCTTGATCTTCCCCGTATTGAGATCGAACATCTGCCCCAGCAGCGACTGCGCCACCGACAGGTTGTCGGCCGCAACGGTCACACCCTCAGCCGCTTCCTTGTTTTCGAACAATTTTTGCGAGAGAAGGGCGACGAGCGGGATCGCGACGCCAAGCGCAACGCCGAATGGCCCACCCATCAGCGTCATGAACCGCCCCATGATGCCGGTTGCCGCCGTTCCGCCGCTACCCATCAACGCGAGCGCGCCCGTCGCCTGCGACGCCTGCTGCGAAAAGGCCGTCAGGACAGACTGACCGCCCTGCACCTGGACGAAGAAATCCTGCACCTGAAAGCCGAGCTGCTGCATGCCCGCGCGCTTGCGGTTTGCGGCGGCCGCGGCGGCATCGAGGGCGCGAGTCTCGTTGCCTAGGGCCGAAGCCGTGCGATTGCTCTGCTGTGCCACATCCTGCTGCGCCGTCGCGACGCCCGCTGAAGCACCCGAAAGCTTGCCCGCGGCCGCTGCCGTGCCGCCCATCGCCCCCGTCGTCGCGGCGGCAGCCTTTTCTGTTGCGTTGAGCTGCCCGACCAGGCCCTCATCCTTTGCCCGTAGACGGGCCTCCAAGATCATATCGCTCACTTCGCGGCCTCCGCGAACGCTTCGAGCGCGGCATGTTCCATCGCCTGCAGCTTGGGCAGCAGACCGGACGCGATCGCGATCTCGGCCAACTCAGCCGTCGGCCGCACCTGGGCATAATCCAGTCCGGTGCGCATGCCGGTGAAGGGGTGGCGGTGCCATTGCGTGCCCATCGCCAGGAACAGCGAAAAGACGGGCACGTCGTCGACATGGATTTCGATATCGTCCGCGCCGGGCCGCGGGCCGGACGTGAAGCGCTCGGGAAGGACGGTCTGCTGCGTCACCACGTCATCGGCCTTTTGCGCTTGGCCGCCCCGCCCCGATGCCCAGGCGCGGGCGGCCGCTTTCAGTTTCCCGTGCGGCGAACGGGTTCGGCCTTGCGCACCTCGCGGCAAGCTGCCGCAACTGCGGCGGCGAAATTCGGCACCCGCAGCATTCGCTGCAGATTGGGCTCATCAAACGGCAACGAGCGGCCCTGCTTGGTGCCGTCGTCCTCCAGCACATGTTCCCAATTTTCAAGAATGCGCATGATGAAGGGGGATAGAAGCTGGCTGACCTTCTTGGTGACCGGCTTATCGGTCACAAGGACTGCCATCATATCATCTTCGAATTCCTTGAATTCGTCTTCGTCGAGGATGATGAAGCGCCCACGAACTTCGTTTTCAACGATTTCACCCTCTTCGGTGACGCCATTGAAGCGGATCGGCCACCATGCGCGGGGCTGTTCAACAATCACATATGCCAAGTCGGCCTCCTGTCGGTGAATAGTCCGGGAATGTTCGGCTTCCCGGTGCCGGACCCTGATCGCCGAATGACACGGACACGATCGCTCCGGGGTGTGTCTGGCCTCGACCGCTGCCGACCCGAACGTCAGCTCACGGCGTCAATGGCCTCTCGCGTGGGTTATTTCGCGACGATGATCAGATCTTCCTGCCCCGGCCCGACGGTCAGCAGCAGCTCCAGATCCCACATCAACTTCTTGTCTTCCTCGCGCTCAGCGATCGACACGATCTGCGTATGCGCGCACCCGATCTCGACGATGTTGCCGGCCACGGTGCCATGCGTGCCCGACAGGTCGACGATCACGTTCGACTGAAGGGTCTGCAGATAATTCTTCGTCGCGACCGACGGCGCTTCGATCGACAACTTGCCGCTGACGGCATGGTCACCGCGGTTGACATAGCGTGCGCCGATCAGGCTGCGCAGCTTGGCGTCCAGGTTCGCGTTGATTTCCAGACTGCGCGTAATGCACGCATAGCCGTCCAGCTCGATCAGCGTATTGTCGGTGTTGCATTCGACCGGGTCTTTCCAGCGCGCCACGTCGCCAGCAGCCGGAACATTCACGTCGAACGGCGTAACCGTGGGCAGCATGCCGGTGAAGGCGAAGGTCAGGAACGGATAGGCGTTCGCGGTCCAGTTGAGGCCGAAGGTCCCGCGCGAACCGATCCCCTTGCGGCGCTGATTGCCGATCCAGTGATAGTTCGTCAGTGACGACTGCGGGGCGGAGGCGGCGGCAAATTTCTGGGTTGCGCTGGTCAGCGCCACCAAGGCGGGCGCGGCCATGCCGCACCCTTCGAGCAGCTCCATCCATGGCGGCGCTGTACCAGCGGTGCCCGATCCGGCCATTTCGGTTTCGAAGCGGATCGCCTGGCGGGCATTGGTCGCCGCCTGCGCCGTCGCGCCGAAGCTGCCGCTGTCCAGGTTACGCTGAAGCGCATCGACCTCCAGCGGGGTGGCAGAGAAATTGCGGGTCAGGATGGCGTTCGCGAGCAGGGTCGGCGCGGCATCGGTGCCGTAGACCGTCTCCTTTTTCGACGCGAGGACTTTGACCATATCAACCATTGGCGTTCTCCGCTTCTTCGGCCGCGATTTGCGCCGGGTCGACCTCGATCCCCGCATCGGCAAGCCAGCGAAGGCGCGCCGGACCGGAAATCGGCAGGCCATGTTTGTCCAGGACCAGGCCCGTGGCTTCGTCGACCGGCTGCGGCGCCGTCGGGTCGGCCTGTGTCACCTCGGGTTCGGCCGGAGCGGCCCTGCGGCCGCGCGCCGGCTGGGCGCCGGTCGCGGCGGGGGCTTCGGCCTCGCCCTTTTCTTCAGTGCTTGACTGGGGCGCGGGATCGGTGTCACGTTCCGGCATCAGCTCGTTCCTTTTCTAAGTCTCCAGGCGGTCGTAAAGTCGACGCCCCACGCAATCCCCCACCCGTCAGCGGAGAGGAGCTTGCCGCCCGCGTAATCGCAGGGGCCGCTGGCATCGGGGTGCGTCCAGCCGGCGATCAGGTCGATCACCTTGGCGATCTCCTCCTCCAGCTCCTCCGACGCATCCTCGTCGCGGCGCACCGATGGCTTCAGCACGATGACGACCTTGAACCCGCGCGCGACGCGCTGATCATGGACCCCGGTCATCTCGTTGGGCCGCGCGACCTCGCGCTCGGGAATGACGAACAGCGTGACGCGGTGCGCGGGCGCCGCCGCCAGGCGCGACCATTCGACCAGCCCTTCAACCTTGGGATAGCCGCCGCCCTTCAGGCGATCGACGGTCGGCCGATTGCGAAACGGCTTCACCGTCATGCGGGCGCCCCCGCGTTGACGGCGCTGAGCAGATGGCGGACCAGGATGCGGTCGATCTGCATGATGGCATCGTCGGAAAAGCCCAGGAACGACCGACGCGGCATGGTGACGCTCGCGCGATATCCATATGGCGTGTTGAGTGCTTTGCCGACCTTGGGGCGGATCGTCCCGCCCCACTGGTGGATGCGGCCATAGATCGCGGGGCCGCCCGTGCCGTAGACGCCGACGGCCGCGAAATCGGTGCCGCTCTGGCGCTCGAGCGCGTTGCGCAGATCGCCACTTTTCTGCAGCGTCTTGCGCCCTTCCGCGATCGCTTCGGCGGATTTCTTCCACGGAATACCCAGCGGATCATGCTCGCCCTGGAAATTCTCCAGGCTGTCCTCCAGCATGACTTCCGAAGCTTCGGCCATCGGCCGCGACAGGTCGGTGGCGGCGGCGCGCAGCCGGCGCAGCGTTGGCGTCAGCGCGTCGATGACGACGATGTCAGCGCCGCTCATCAATAATCGCCCAGGCCGTTGGCGTATCGGCGTCCGCCCGAATGAAACGACACCGTGCCGCCCTCGGCCGGGGCCGTGGCGGCGGGCAGACCGGGCAGCGCCGACTTGCCGTCCTCGACACGCTCCAGGGCGCGCATCGCGGCTTTCGCCGAACCATCGACCCCGTCGGGCGCGCCGCCCAGGTACAGGCGGGCGCGGGCGATATCGCCGATCCACACCTTGACGATCTGGGGCACGTCGGTCAGCGGCAGCGAATATCGGCCCGACAGCGAGGTCTCGACGATCGCCTGGGCGGCGGTCAGCGCGCCGACCAGCAAATCCTTGCCGATGCGGCCGTCGCCGCGCACGTCCGTCATGCGCACCGCCTCATCCAGGCCAAAGCGTTCGACGAATTCTTCGATCGACAGCATCGGGGCGCCGCCGTTCGGCATCGCCCAGGTCAGGTTCAAAACCGCGACCTCGACCTCTTCCTCGGCGCGGCTGCCCGTCGCATCGTCGACCGTCACGGTGACCAGATAACGTTCGCCATCGCTGCCGCCCTCGACGACCAGAGTCAGCGCACCCGCGAACAGCGCCCCCTCGGCATCGAGCGGCAGCGCACCCGACACCAGCCCGCGCGGTGTGACGTCGATGCCGACCAGCGCGCTGATCGTCGCGATCCCGCCGAACTCCATCGGCAGGCGCTTGGTCTCTGAAGGCTGTTTGACAATCAGTTTCATGGGCGGAAAAACCGGTCTGCAAACCGCATGCCGGCCTCGATCAGCTTCTCGACCAGGACGGCAAGAAACAGGATGAGCCAGCAGATCGACCCGATCGCCCCCCACACCGCCAGCTCCAGGCGCTGACCGCGCGGCGCAATGGTGACGCCGATCGCGACGATCATCGCCAGGGCGAAGGATATGCCGGCATACAGATAGGCGAGCTGGATCAAATCAGGCTCCCGACAGCGGATAGTTGAGCAGGGTCCCGGCAAAGGCGATGCCGATCAGCCAGCCGATCGCGCCCAGCAGCGTGACGACCAGGCCGAACAGAAAGATCGCGAGGCCGGCTTCGAACAGCGGGGTATAGCCCCACGGCGCAACCCGGATGACCGGCAAGGCCATCAGGATCACGCCGACGAGCATCACCACGCCGCCGATGTTGGAGATCAGCGCGGCCACAATCAGAGCTTGGTCGCGATGGGCTTCGACGCCGCCCTCGGTTTCCTGGGCGCAGCAGCCTTGGCGGGAGCGCTGGCGCCGGGCGCCGCCTCGGTCGGAGCCGTCGCGGGAGCAGCGGCGGCCGGCGCCGTGGCGCCTGCGCCCTGCTCGGCAATCGTTGCGGCGGCCGGAGCCGTCACGGCCGCGCCCGGTTCGGCGACCACTGCATCAGCGGGAGCCGCGGCGCCCGCATCGTTGCTGGCGTCTGCGGCATCGGCATTACCTGCCGGAGCGCTTGCTGTTGCAGCGGCCTCGGACTGTGCCGGCTCGCGCTCGGCAGCGGGCTTGTCCTCGGCAATGCTGGGCGCGGCGGGCGGTGGGCCTGACCTGGCCTCCGCAGGTTCGCCGTCGTCGGTATCAGCGCCGCCGACCGCCTCAACCCGCCCGATCACGCCGGCCAGCTCCAGTTCGCCCGCGGCGATCGCGTCCGTGATCGTCACGATATCGCCGGGTGCATAGGCTTCACCGTCATGGTCCAGGCGATCAAGAACCAGGAACTGCCCGTCGGCCAGCGTGGCGGTCAATTCGGTGATGACGCCGATCGGCTGCCCGTCGACGGTGGCGATAACCGGATCGCCTTCGCGTCCGATCGCGCCGACAATCTGCAGATCGTACGCGATGTCTTCGTCGTCGATCGTGATGGTGTCGCCACGGCCATAGGCTTTGCCATCATGATCCAGGCGTTCAAGTACGGGGTAGCTGCCCATCGAAATTCTCCATGATCGGGAAAAAGGAAGGGGCGCCGCGCCAATTGGCCGGCGCCCCGATGTGTCTGACATTCGGTCCTGGGCGGCGGCCCGCGAGGGGCCGCTACCGATCAGCCGAAGGCGTTCTGAAAGAAGTAGCCGGCGTCGGCCGCGACGATGCGTTCGCGCAGGCTTTCGCCGGTTCGGCATGCGGTGCCGCCGCGCATGCCCATATTCTTGTCTTCCCACTGGGCGCCGATGCGGTCGCCGAATTCGAAGGAAGCCAGAAACTGCAGCGCGCCCTTGGCCTGGGGCACTTTCGCCTTGTGCGTCAGCGCCAGATGCTTGCCCCACAGGCGAGTCAGGGCCGGAGCCTGACCGCGCTTGACAGAGTTCGCGCGGGCGGCGCCGACGAGGACCTCTTTGACCTCGAACAGATTGGCCACAGCTTCGCGCGAGACGATGCCCTTCTTGGCGGCCGTGCCGAGAACGGCTTCCACGATTTCGGGATGGCTGCTGAAGCTCGTCCAACCTTCCTGACCAAACGTCATCTGGTTCGGCCTGACGAGCGGCATATCGAGCGCGGTGCGGATCTTCTTGATCGGCGAGCTGTTGACATAGTCGCTGAACTGCGACGTTCCCGCCAGCGTTTCGCGAAGACCCGGGTTGTAGGTCGCGTTGTTGAAGACGTAGCCTGCGACACGGCTTTCGCGATCGAGGGCGATCAGCTCCTGCAGGAACTCCACCTCGTCGCCCAGCGGATCGTAACGCTCGTCGGCGTTGTCCATGTCGGCCTTCGGCACACCGCCGTCGAGCGCGAAATCTTCCGTCGAGTCGGTGACCTCGCTCGCTTCCAGGTTGACCTCGTTCGGCTTCGAACGGCGGCCGACGCGGGTGTCGGGGATGTTGAAGAACTGGTCGGACGCATACTGCAGGAAGGTGAACTTCTGCTTTCCGACGCGCACGCGCGGCGCAACGTCGTCGGCAATATAGTCCTCGTTCTTGTAAGCGATGGCGATCGCAGTCAGGTGCGGATCGATGGGGTAGGCGGACAGAGACATATTCGCTCCTCGGATGAAGATGGATTAGGGCGGCCCGGCGCCGAAGCGCCGGAGCCGATCAGCCCTGGATGCGGCCGGGCGACATGAGGCAGACGCCGACGTCGCCCAGGACGCCGGAGACCATTGCCTGCCCGATGATGCTGGCATTGACGCCCGCACCCGGCGCCGCCGCGACAGCGCGGCCCACGCCATCGGACGTCAGGTAATCGCCGAACCCGACGACACCGCCATATTCGACCTCGGGAAGGCCGCCGAGATGGACGTCGCAAGGCTCGCCGATCGCCGCGTCGATCTCCGACGAGATACCGAAGACCTTGTCGGTCGACGCTGCGCCGACGATCACGCCAGCGGCCGCGCCGAATTTGACGATGCGGCGGCGCGGGACCGCAGCCTCGGCCTTGAAATTCTTGGTGAGAGTGGTGCTGAGGCCAGCCATAGTCGTTAAGCTCCCTTCTTGGCCTGGTTTTTGACGTGAGCGACGGCGCGGGCCATCGAGATCGGGCGGCCTGCCTTGGCTTGGCTCTCGGCGAAGGACGTGGCCGCCGCGGCGATCGCGGCAGGGTCCTCTTCGCCGATCGCCTTGCCGTCATCCTTGGCGGACTCGCCCAGGCTGACGAGCGGATGCGCATCGTCGAACAGCTTGACCAGCGCGGCGCGCGGCGTCAGCTCGCCCGCCTCGCCAAAGCTGACCGTGTCGGTCGCGCCCAGGCCGTCCAGGACGCCGATCAGCAAATCCTTGCCCTTGGGGTGCAGCTTGGCCTTGGCGACCAACCCCTCGGCGAAGCTGACGTTTGCATCGTGCGCGACTTTGTCGGCCGCCTCGGCCGCCGCTTCTTCACGCGCCTTTACGGCGGCTTCGCGCTCCGCGACCTTGGTCTCGCGCTCGGCGAAGCTCGCCTCCTGTTCCTTGGGGTCGGTGCCCGACATGTCTGTCTCCTGCTCAAAAGTGATGAAGGGGCCGGCGTCCGCTTCGCCCAGGCTGACCGTCCCCAGGTTCTTGACCGAGGGCGGATGCGCGCCGAGGAAGCCGACATGCCGGAGGTAATATTTGCCGGGGCGCGGGTTGTTCGCTCCCTTGGGTGAATAGAAGGATGCGGAAATCTTCCGATATCGACCGGCGTTGACCATCTCGGCGAACGCCGGCTCGGTCAGTGCGGGGTCGGGATAGGCGAAGACCTCGCCGTCGACGACTGCCAGCCGGTCGACCCAGCCATAGGCCGGATGATCCAGCTTCGGATGACCGACGACCAGCGGCGCCGGATCGGCGGCGCCGTCATAGCTCGATACGATGTCGGCCAGCTCGCCCTCGCCGAACGTCAGCTCCTCGCCTTCGACGGACGTGAAGGTGCCTTTCCGGAAAATCCGGATCGGCTTCAGATCGTTATCGGTGGCGGCGGCGTTCGTCATGCCGCTGGCTTAGGCTTCAGCCCGCGGCAGATTTCCTCCCCGCTGACGGGTGGTGCCTGAAATGCCTGGGGACGACCACGCTTAGACGGACATTTGCCGCGCTGGCAAGAGCAGCGAAACGATGGAGGCGGTCATGTAACTGACAATCGGGGTCGCGGGTTCAATTCGAACCGCCCCAAATTTCCCGTGTCCACGATGGTCAGGGGGTCTGACGACAAAATATGGCCGGAGGTAGCGCAAAGTGTTGATGGCGCGCTGTAAGGGCCGTTTCCGGGCGCAGCCCTATACGCTTACACTGGGAGCGACCTCCGCTGACCGCGAAAGGTCTTCCGCCGTGACGTACCACAGTGGCGCCAGCGCCTCGATCTCTGCACGCGTCGGCGCTGCGCCGTGCGACAATTCGAACAGTCGCGCTTGGTCGATCTTCGTCTTTTTGGTCAGCACGGCGTAGGGCGTGCCCATCTGCGCGACCCAGGCGTCGAACCATCGACTTCCATGTCGGATCGACTGCGCGACGGGGTGATCGAAGGTGTAGGGGCGCACCGCCTTAACGATCGGCCGTTCGCCCTTTCGCTTCATGGCTACAGCCCTTGCCGCAACGCTTGCTGCCTAGCATTTTCTGCGGCGGCTTCCTCAGCAATAGCCTGATCGAAATAGTCGCGACCCATGTACGAAATCACTATAGCGGCGCGCTCGTCGCCGCGACCATTGCATTCCGCTAAGCGAGAGGCGTTGCGTGAATTTGAATATCGAGCCATCGTATTCATCAACTTTCCGCTGCCATATTCAGGAACGTAGGAGATATCTTCGCGCGTGACGCTGATCATAATGCTCACAGCACGCTCTTTGTCAGCCCGCATCAAGGCTGCGTTCGCCGGCTGGCCGGTGCGGGCGCTTTCCCTCAACAACGCTTCAACGTCGATCCTGTCGCCCCGCACTGTCTTCATGCCTGGGTATTTGATGTTCAACGCGTCAGCGATTTCGTCGAAATGCGTCTGGGCGCTTGCGCCGCATATATCGGCCGCCCCCAACATAACTTGAGCGAGCTTGCCGTCCTTCGTGATCGGCGAGAACTGAAATCTCAGATCGCCGACAGGAACCCCGGGCTGCTGACCGTTCGCATAGCTCACAGAAATCTTGGGCTCTTTGCCCTTTGAGTCGGAAATCTTCCCACCCTTGACGCCAGCTATATTGGGAAGGACGGCGACAACCTCGTCCGGGGACATACCCAACCTAAGCCCCTGCCAAAGCTCAACGCCCGCATCCTGTGCAAGCGACTGCGGTTCGGCCGAGGCTGACGAGGCGAAAGCTGCCGAAATCAGAAGCGCCGCTGCGATATGTATTCCGATGCGCATACGATCCTCCCTATGTCTTTTTGATCACTGCGACGACGCGACCAACGATATGGATCTCGCCGTCCGCAGCATAGTCGTCGCGGACGCTGGGATTGTCGCTCTTGATCACAATCGTTCCGTCCGCGCGAGTTGCGAGCCGCTTGACCATGCCCATCTCTCCGATCGCGCACACCCAGATAAGGTCCGCGAAGGAGGCGCTCGTTTCTGCCAGATCGACCAGCATGATGTCACCATCATCGATCGTCGGCGACATTGAATTGCCCTTGCCGGGCGCGAAGCGAAGCTGACTGGCAGGCGATGACGTATAGCGCCGAACCCAGTCTGCAGGGAAATAGCGGGCTGTCTCAGCAACCTCCAGCCCGTCTACAAAGGTCGCGCCCAGACCATAGGCAAGACTGATCTCCTGGATCAACACGGCGCCTGGGATGGGGGGCATCTCTTCCGGCGCCGCAGCCGAATCTTCGATCTCATCGGTCGAAATCGCCAAAAGATCATCCACGTCGACGCCAATCGCCGCGCAAATTTGATCCAAGGTATCGCGCTTTGGCGTCGAGCGCGCGGCTAGAATTTCGATCAGGGACGAGCGGGTAAGGTCTATTTTTTCAAGCAGTTGTGCCTGCGTTCCGTGGCGAGCGATCGCCAGCTTGAGCGCGTTGCCATGCGCCATCGTCCACCAACTGTCGCGTTTTCTCATTTTTTGATTGACCGGTCCATTTACCCGGTCATATACCGGTCACAGGCAAACGACCGGAATATGACCTGTGCGACAAGATATGCATCCCGAGGACATCAAGGCAGCAATCCGCAAAAAGGGCACAACCCTCGCGGAACTGGCGGCCAATGCCGAGGTTTCGAAGCAAGCTATTAGCGCGGCGCTTGACCGGCGTTCGTCGGAGCGCATCGATCAACTGATCGCTGATTTTATCGGTTTGAAACCGCATCAAATCTGGCCCTCCAGGTACAACAACAAAGGTAAGCGCATTCGCTATCGGGCGACGCCTGCAGCCTCGCAGGTGCCCGCATGAGCAGCGCCTATCACAACGAGCGGGTCGCGCCAACGTCCCCTATACGTTCTCATAACGGTTCGTCTCAAAACGACGCAATCGCCGCTAATCTGCCTGGCTTCGCGTCGGCCCAGGAGCTGGCCGATGCAGCGCTGCCGGGCCTTCCGACGACCCACAGCGCAATGCTTCGCCGCGCAGCGCGCGACGGCTGGGCCTTCATCGACCGCATCGTCGGACGCGGCGGCGGTCGGCTGTACCGGGTTACCGATCTTCCCGCCGATGCCCAGGCCGCGCTGCGCGAGCGGCGCCTGGACCAGGTCGGCGCCGCACCGGTGGGGCGACCCAAGGGTTCCGACTTCTTCACGCTCAACCCCGACGTCGCCGCCGTCGTCGAAATGTACATAACGCAGCGCAACCTGTCGGCGCCCGCCGTACTGAAGCTGCTGCGGCAGGATTTCTTGCACCTTCCGTCGAAACGGTCGCTGCAGCGGTTCATTGCGCGCCTGGAGGACGAACGTAAGGTCGTCATCGCGTCGATCCGTGACCCCGATGCCTACAAGGGCAAGTATCGCCTGGCCCTGGGCCGCGCCGATGGTAACACCGACCGCGCGCATCAGATTTGGGAAATCGACACCACCCCGGCCGACGTGATGACGACCGACGGGCGCAAGGCGGTACTGGGCCTGATCGACCGCTGGTCGCGCCGCGTGCTGTTCATGGTGTGCGAGTCTGAAAGCGCGCAGTCGGTCCGCCGCCTGCTGATCACGGCCATCACCAAATGGGGCGTGATGCCCGAGACGGTTATGACCGACCAGGGTTCGGGCTTCATCAACGGGTCGATCGTTTCGGCGCTCGATTTGCTCGACATCGACCATTGGCCGTGCCCGCCCGGATCGCCGGAGAAAAAGCCGCACGTCGAACGGGCCTTCGGCACGATGACCCGTGACCTATTCGAGCTGCTCGACGGCTTCATCGGCCATAACGTCGCCCAGGCCCAGAAGCTGCGCGCCCGCGCGCGCAAGCAAACGGGCCGCGCGCTGATCGAGGCCAGCATGTCGGCGGCCGAGCTGCAGGGTGCGCTCGATGCCTGGGCCGACGGCGACTATCATCTGCGCAACCATAGCGAGCTGCGCATGTCGCCGATGCGCAAATGGAAATCCTCGCCTGTCCCGGCACGCGCCGCGCCGTCGGCTGACCTCCTCCGCATGGCGCTCTCCGCGCTTGTCGGGCCGCGCACCGTCGGCAAGCGCGGACTCCAGTGGGAGGGTGGCCGTTATTGGGCAACCGGCCTAGTCGGCTGGGTCGGGCGCCGCGTCATGGTTCGCCGCGTCGAGGATGAGCTGGGCGAGTTGCTCGTCTTCTCGCCCGAAGGGCAGTTCATCGACGTCGCGGTCAATCATGAACGCCGCGGCCTGTCGCAGGCCGAGTTCGCGACCGAAGCGCGCGCACAGCAGGCCAAGTGGGTCCGCGATCAGCGCGCCGATCTCCGCGAGCGGACAAAGGGCTACACCTTCGAAAAGGCGCGGGACAGCCTGCTGCGCCGCACGGCGGAGGAGGCTGGGAAGCTCGTCCACCTTCCCCCGCCGACACAGCCGCATTCCACTCCCGCGATGGACACGATGCGCGAGGGCGCCGGATCACCGATCCCCCAGCCCGAGACGCGCAGCCCGTCGGTCAGCGCCCAGATTGTCACCATGACCAAGTCGCCCGCGCAAAAAGTGCGCGAGGCCGACGCAATCATCTTTGCCGCGGATGCTGGCCAGGACGTCGACCCCGACGCGCTGCGCCGCGCCCGCAACTACGCGACCAGCAGTGAATACCGCGCGCACCGCGCGATCGCGGAAACGCTCGGCGCGGCATCCCAGCAATCCACATCGGCATCCTAGAAGGAGAAGAGCCTTGCAAAACCTATTGACCCGGCCAGCGCCTGCGACCGCAGGACCGCGAACGGGACACGCCCCACTCGCGAACATGGCCCTGATGATGCAGACGCTGGTCGACTGCACCGAAGCCGATGAGGATCAGCCGCGGCTTGGCTTGTTCTATGGCTTTTCAGGCTATGGAAAGACGGTTGCGGCCGCATACGCTGCTGCGCTTTCGGGCGGCATCTACATCGAGGCTAAAAGCCTTTGGAACGCCCGGACTGTCCTCGAACGGCTCGCCGTCGAACTGGGGCTGATCAAGTTGGAGCGCACCCAAGCGCGCTTGCTTCACCAGATCATCGACGAGATCAACCGCGCTCCTCGGCCGATCATCATCGACGAGATGGACCATCTGGTCAAAAAGCTGATCGTCGACGTCATCCGCGATATCCACGATGCAACCTCGATCGCGATCCTGATGATCGGCGAGGAAGCGCTGCCGACCAAGCTGAAGGAATGGGACCGGTTCGACAACCGCATCCTGGTCGCGCAGCCAGCCCAGCCCGCGTCGGCCGAGGACGCCTTACTCCTCCGCAACCACTATGGCCTTGCCGACCTGATTAGCGACGATCTTGCGATGTACTTCGCGGAAAAGTGCCGAGGAGTGACGCGCCGGATCGTCAATAATCTCAAAGCCGCCAAGCGCCTCGCAAACACCGAGGGCGTCGATCACATGGATCGCCTGTGGTGGGGTAATCGCCCAGTATCCAGCGGCGAAATCCCGACGCGCCGGAGCATGGGCGCATGAGCGGCGCACACATCCCGCCGCTTCCGCCCGTCCGCAACGGAGAGAAGCGCGCCTTTCGCCAATGCATCTGTGGCCGCGTCGGCTGGTACGATTTCGCGCCCTACTCGGCCTCGGTTCCGATCCTCGCCTTTCCCTGCGGCCATGACGCGCGCAGCGCCAGCCCAATCTCCGAGGAACAATTCTTCGCAGCGACCGCAATGACGTCCGAGGTTTCGCTCGCGGAATGGATCGTCAGGAACTGGGCGAACCAGGACATGTCGCACTCAGCCTTCCGCGCCGAAGCGTTCGAGCGCGCCGCATCGTCGATGCTTGGCGACGGGGCCGATAGCGCGACTGGGGCGATCGCGTGACCGCCGCCGTGACCGCCACCATCTGGCGCCCGGCGCCCGCGCTGCGCGATCCCGATCAAGCGCTGTGGAGCGAGTTGCGCTTCGCGGACGCGCCTGTCGACCTGTTCACGCTATTCGTCGCGGCGATCCGCAACTGCGAGGGCGCGCACCCTCGGCGCGGCGACACCTATCGCCACTTCGAACGCTCGCTCGCGGGCTGGGTGCGCGCTGGCTTCGTCAGCGTGACCGGCGCGCCGCCCCTCTACCATCTTGAAAGGAACCGGCTGAAGATGGCGTCGCCGCCCGTCGTCCCCGCGCTGCAGCGGACCCCATTTCCCAAACGCACCCAGCATCAGCGTCTTTGGTCGGCGATGCGCGTCCTGCGCGCCTTCGATCTTCCGATGCTGACGATGGCCGCAAACGCGCGGCCGCAGGCTGCACTGCAGTTGGTCGGCGTACTTACGCGCGCCGGCTGGCTGCGGCGCACGAAAACAGGATGGCAGATGTCGGGCGCGCGGCCCTGGCCATCGGTTGCTCCGACGGTCTCCCGAGTCGTCGGGCGCGATGGGGCGCATATCCGCGTCACCGATGCGTTCGGCGGGATCGTCGAATTGCCTGTCCGCGCCCAGCGCCATCCACGTCATTCGGAACGCGCCGCCGCACCCATCGTCGACGGGGGGGTAAGTTAACCATGTCTGTTAAGGTTAATAAGGACTCCACGAACATCGATCGCGCTCGCCTCGCCTGGGGCGAGAATATGCCGGGATGGGTGCAACTGCTCGCGGCCGCCTGCGATGCGACGAGCCAGCGGGAGGCCGGCGATCGGATCGGTAAGTCTAACGGCTACGTCAGTCGCGTCCTCAACAACCGCTATCCTGGCGATCTAGAGGAGGCTGAGAAGATCGTTCGCGCCGCGTGGGGCGGTGAAGAGGTCAATTGCCCGATCTGGGGCCTTCTGCCGCTGGCCAACTGTATGCGTCATCGGCGCCGCACCGATCTGCCGATCAACCTGATGCACCGGCTGCACCGCCGCCATTGTCCGACCTGCCCGAACAACACCGACGCGCACCTGGACGATGCGGAGGACGTGCTGTGACGCGCCCCGGCACCCCCGAGCGCGCGGCCCAGTGGCGCGGCGCCCTTCCGGTCCTCTGGCTGTTCCCGCTGATCTGGGCGCTCGTCTGGGGCGTGATGGCAGTGACGCCGTGATCGCGCCCCCGCCGCCCTCGCTCGCCTCGCGCGCCGCGATCGCCGCCACCCTCGTCGCGGCGGGCGCCCTGCTCGCCGCCGCCGTCATCTTCGCCCCGCTCATCTGAAAGGACCACTATGGGACGCCGCAAAAGCACGCCGCTTACCGCCCCGACGACGCTTCCCCAGGCGATCGAAAAGGTCGAACGCTACCTCGCGCTCGACCATTCGATTGCCCAGGCAAAGGCGGACGCGGACCTGTCGATCGCCGCGATCCAGGCGACGCGCGACGAAGTCGTCGCGCCCTTCCAGGCCGAGGTCGATGATATCTTCCTCCAGCTCCGCGCATGGTGGGCCGTCGCCGGGCCGGAGATGGCGAAGGACAACAAGTCCATCAAACTGGCTGGCGCGACGCTCGGCCTGCGCATGACGCCCGGCAAGCTGAAGAACCCGAAGGGCATCCGGAAGGACGCCGACGCGGTGCCGCTGATCGAGGCGATCGTCGCTGACTTCCCCGGCGCCAAGGCCCTGCTGCGCTTCACAACCGAGATGGACAAAAAGGCCATCGTCAAGGTTCTGGGCATCGACGAGAAAGCGATCGTCGCCTTGCTCGGCAAAGCCACGGCGGTCGGCCCCGTCGTCGAGCGGGTCATACAGGCCGGCTTCACCGTCAGCCAGGGCGACGAATTCTTCATCGACCGCGCCGCGCCGAAAGAGCCGGCCCCCGAATTCGTCGACGCTCCCACGCCCGCGATCGCGGAGGCGCGGTCATGATCGTGGTGGAATGCTCCGCCCGCGGCGCCGACCGCATCCACCTGACGTTCGCGAACGGATGGTCGGCCGCGCTCTGGCCGCGTCACGACGGCCTGTCGCTGTGTTCGGCCTGGGCGTCGCATGAGGATCGCCCCCGCGCGGGCGGCCTCAGCGTCGTTGGCGGCGAACCGCTCGATGCCGACGGCGTCCTTTCCTTCCTTTCTGAAATCGCTGGTCAACCGGAGGTAAAAGTCAATGTTTCGCTATGATTTGATCGGCCTGCTCAGCAACGCGGCCGACACCCTCGACGGTCTTACGCCCCGGAAACACCCTCACGCGGCAAGCGATGCCTTCGCCCTGCGCGAAGCGGCGGGAAACATCGAAATCCTTTTCGCGGACCGCGAACGGTTCGACGAGTTCGCCGAAATCTACTGCCTGAAGCCGGAGGATATCGAGCGCCGCGCCAATCAGAGCGCCGACGCATGACCAGCTTTATCACCGTCCCGGCCAGCACGATCGCGACCGAGGTTTTCCACGGCGACAATCGCGGCTGCCTGGGCATCACCATCATGGACGGCCAGCTCAGCTTTGCGATCCAGGAGGACGGGGGGAACCGCGTCATGGTCGCGCGCCTGCACGAAGACGTGGTCGACGAACTGTGCGGCATCCTTGCCGATCATCTCCCCGCGCTCGGCACCACCCTGCCGGCGATGGCCTGGCTGGAGGACGCGCTATGCTCGCTGCGCCACTGACCGACGTCGTCATCATCCGCGCCGATCGGTTCAAGCATTGGCTCCCCCAGCTCGTCGACGCGGTGGCCGCTATCGGTGGCATCACGCCCGAACAGCTCGTCGCCCCTGGCAAGATGGGATGGGCCGTCCGGCTGCGCGCGGCCTTCACGATCGCGGCCGTCGACGTGATGGAAAAGAAGTGGGCGGAGATCGCGCGCGCAATGGGCGGCCGCAACCACGGCTCCATGATCAACGCCTACGCCTACGCGCAGCGCCGCATGGAAACCGACCCCGAGTTTCGCCAGCTCGTCAACCTTGTCCTGGCGATCGCCCGCGCGATCGTCGGGCAACAGGTGGCTCCGCCCGTGATCGAACCGGAGCTGCCGTTGTGAAACCCAACCCCGGCCATTGCCCCGAGGAAGCCCAGGGAAAGCGGGTGCGCGTGCGCCTGGCCGACGGCTCGATCGCGGCCGACGTGCCGGGGGCGCCGCGCGGCTGGCCCGCCGATGGCCGGGGCGGGTGCGACTGGCGCCGCCGCGGCTTCCCCTTCGACATCGCAGAATATGAGGTGATTTGATGACTCCCCTACAATTGAAGGTGCTGAACTTCATCAGCGCGCGGCTTGAGGCGACGAAGCTCGCGCCCAGCTATGTCGAGATACGCGACCACCTGGGACACAAGAGCAAGTCGTCCGTCGCCCGCATCGTCGATGCCCTGGTCGCGCAGGGGCATCTGCGCCGGAGCAGCCGCAGGCACCGCGGGCTTGAGCCGATCAAGCACGGCCTGTCGCGCATCCCGACCGCCGAACTTCGCGCCGAGCTGGCCCGCCGCAACCAGGCGGACCGGGCATGACGATCGCGATCGACAAGGGCATCCCGATGCCCCGCCCGCCGCGCAGCGCCGGCCGCGCCCGCTATCGCTTCGGCGCGATGGAGGTCGGCGACAGCTTCGCCGTTCCGCTAACCGACGAACGATACGGCAATGGCCGGAACAAGGTGCAGCAACGGATCATGTGCGCCGCCGCCGCGTGGAAGCGCCGTGATGGCCGGGCCCACGACTTTTCAACCCAGATCGACCGCGATGCCGGCGTCGTCCGCTGCTGGAGGATTTCATGACCAACAAGAGCAAATTGAAATACATCGTCGTCGAGAACGCTGGAATGGTTGGCGAAGCTGACGCCGCTAGCTTTCCAACCTTCTGGAGCGCGCGGCGGTGGATGGAGAAATACTACTCGGCCGATGAACTGGACCGGGAAAGCGAACGCTATCTAAACATCCATATCTGCGTCGAAGAGCCGAACGGTTCGCGGAGCTATGAAATATGACCGCCCGCACCGCACCCCGCGGCGCGGCGAAGCCCGCCGATGCTCGCACCGCGTTGATCCGCGCCATCATGGCCGCCTGCAAATCGCAGGGCATCGACAGCGAAACGCGCCAAGCCGTCCAGTTCCGCGTCATAGAAAAGCCGTCGATGCGGGACATGACCGTGGTCGAGCTGCGCAAGCTGCGCGACCATTTCAATCGTGGGTCGCATGCGCCGCGCGGGCAGCGCCCCGTTGCGGGCAAGATCAAGGCGCTGTGGTGGTCGCTCTACTGGATCGGCGCGACCGCCAGCCCGAATGAAGACGCGTTGAACGCCTTCATAAAGCGCCAGACACATATCCAGCACATCAACTTCCTGGATCATGTGAAGGCCGCGTCGGTGATCGAGGCGCTGAAGTCCTGGCTGGAGCGCGAGGGCGTGATGTGGTGGTCGGCCGAACAGGTCGACGGCGTCGCGCGCACCGCGGGCAACACCTTCGCCCGGTCGCCGTTCACCTGGGCCGAGGCCGATCGCCACGCCGTGCTGTCGCTGCTCGGCGATCGCCTCGACGGCGCCGGCCTCGTCGCCAAGTTCGCGATGTACGACTGGATCGGCACCGCCGTCGGCCGCCCGACGAAGAACCAGTGGTCCTTCAGCGCCGCCGAGCTGGACGAAGGCATCCGCCTGCTCGGCAAGAAATACCGCGCCCATCTCGCAAAGGAGCAACGGCTATGAGCGGTGACAAGCGCCATGCCCCGACCGGCCACTCGCTGTTCGATCACCCCTGCCACGGCCTCTTCACCGGCCAAATCGTAGGCGAGCTTTCGCATCGCGCATACATTGGCGACGGGCCGATTTATTGCGAGCGCTGCGGCACCGAGCTGGACAAGAACAAGAACCGGAAAAAGGGCGCCCCGCTGCATTGGGAACCCCGCACCGACAACAGCGTGCGGCGCAACTTCGAGTTTCAACCCCAGGTCCAGCCCTGGCTGCTCGCATGCTTCGGCCCGGAGATCGCGGGCGATCGCGAAGAGCGCAATCATCGGTTTCTCGAAGAGGCGCTCGAACTGGTCCAGGCGTGCGGCTGCTCCGCGTCGGAGGCGCATCAGCTCGTCGACTATGTCTTTGGCCGCCCGATCGGCGAGCCGCGACAGGAGGCGGGCGGCGTGATGGTGACGCTCGCGGCGCTGTGCCTGGCCAACGCCCTCGACATGCACAAGGCCGGCTGGGACGAGCTGCAGCGCATCTGGACCAAGGTCGAACAGATACGCGCGAAACAGGCCGCCAAACCTAAGCATGGCCCGCTGCCGGAGGTACGGCGGGAGGCCGACGAAGCCGCTCGGGCGCAAACGATGGAGCGGCTGCGCATCCTGGCCAAGCAACGAACGTCAAGCGAGATGGACGAGGATGAACGGGAGGGGGCCGACTGGCACGGCGCCTACGACTGGTTCTGCCACGAAAGCCGCGCCATTTTTGCCGCTCTATCCGCCGCGCCCGCCGACGATGCGGGGCAATATCTCGTTTGGTCGAATGAGCATCGCGGATGGTGGGGTCCCGATCGGCGAGGATATACGCAGTTTGCCGAGCGCGCCGGGCGATACGGACGGGACGAAGCCTTGCGCATTGCCGGCGTCGCCCGCGGTGGATGGATGACGGGCAAGAACCCCAGCGAAATTGCCATTCCCGAGGCCGACGCTTTGCCGCAGTCGCTCCACCCTGATCGCCTTGAAGCGTGGCTCAATCGCCGCCCGGGTTCCGACGATGGCGTGTGAACACGTGACCCTTCCAGACGGCGCTCGCGCCATTGTCTGCGGCCTGCCGCGATCGCGCGCGAAATGTCGTTGCGGCAGGACGGCGACGCTGCTCTGCGACTGGAAGCTCCCTGGCGCCATCGAGCCTAGCCTGGTCAAGGTAACGGGCACCTGTGACGCGCCGCTCTGCCCGAAGTGCACCCATTCCCCCGCGCCGGAAAAGGACCTCTGCCCTAAGCACGCCGCCGAATGGCTGGAAATGCGTGAGCGGCGGAGGGAGGGCCGATGAAGCTCGACCGCCCCGTCTCCCTGTCCGACTTGCCGATCCCCGCGAATTCGGTGGTGACCGGCAAATGGACCGCGCAGATGTGCGAGATGGCCGATCACCTTGGCCCGTTCCGGACCTTGCTCGTCATCGACGCGCTGGGCGGACAACAGATCGACGTGCCGAAAAGCGCCGAGCGCAACCGCATGGCGGCGATCATCGGCGAGGAAGGCGCGAAGATCATGTCGCGCATCTATGGCGGGAACCGGATGAAAGTGCCCGTCGGTCGCCCGGCGCTGAACGAAGCGCGCCGCGCGGGCGTGATCGCTGCGATCCGCGACGGTAAGATGTCGATCGGCGAGGCTGTCCCGATCCTGGGGACCTCGCACAACTACATCAGCCACCTTGTGAACAAGACGGACGAAGGCAAGGAAACCCGAGCCCTCGACCTCTCGAAGCTCGCGCGGCGGCGCTACGACCCTCGCCAGCTCGACATGTTCGCGGCGCCCGAGTCCGAATGAAGCCCAGCGCCGAAACCGTCGCGCTCGCGCGCTCGATGCAGGACGCGGCCGATCAGCCGGACGCGATTGTCGGCAAGCAACTGGCGCGCCGGCTGTGGGCCGCGCTCACCGCACGGCACGGTGATATCCTGCGCGATTTCCTCAATCATGACGCGATGGAAATCGTTGATCCGACCTATCGGGCGGCCGCCACGCTGTTCGCCCGCGCCCGTATCTACGTCGAACCGTGCCCGCGCTTGATCACCGACCAGCCTATCGTCTATCTCGCCGTCTGGCCCGACGGGCAGCGCCGCAACCTCACCGAGGCCGAGCTGCTGCAGCTCGCGGGCATCGCCCCCGACTGACCCCGCCCGCTGGCGGGTGGGGCCGACCCAGCTAACCCCCTGACATTGTGACCCCGCGCGCGGCGCCTTCCAGGCGCCGCTCTTTGCATCTGCATTGGGGTTTTCATGGGTGATTTTCTGACCAAGCTCATGGTCTTTTGGCCGCTCGCGGTTTTTGCGATGCCCGTTTTGCTGGCCGTCGGCCTCCTCTGGCTCCGCACCAAGTTCCCGGAACTGGCCGCGTTCAACAAGGCGGTCAACGATATCGGTGAACTAAAATCCAAGGTCGGCATCTTCGAAGTGGAGCTGAAAGAGCTTCGCAACGATATCGAGAGCGAGCCGACCCGCGCCCAACTGAATGCCCAGCTATCGGATGCGATAGCGCGTCTTAGCCGCGTCGAAGGCGGCATCGAGGGGGTCGGGCGGCAGATACATACCCAAAGCCAGTGGATACAGGCACTTGCCCTTCCGCAGGGCGGGCGCTGATGCTGCACGACAAAATCCGCCCGGTCATCCGCCGCGCCATTCTGGACGTCGTCCTGGACGTCGGCGGCGAGGTCAATGACGAGGACGTGACGATCCTGCTCAACGAGTTGGGACACCGCGTCGGCGGCCCCGACATCGTCGAAGAATTCAAGTGGCTCGGCGCCCAGGGCCTGCTCAAGCTCCAGGAATATCCCGCCTACGTCGTCGTCTCGTCGACCAAGGCCGGACGTGCCGTTGCCGCGGGCACGATGCGTTACGACGGGGTCTATCAGCACAAGACGGGGGAGTGACATGGCTCCCCGCTCGTCGATCGAGAAAAACCCCGCGCTTCAGGCCGCCGTCGAAAAGCTGATCGCCGAGGGCGAGCATACGATCGACGATATCCACGATGCCGTCGCCGAATATGGCGTCTCGCGCTCGGCCGTTGGCCGCTACGCCAATCGCTATCGTCCGATGGTCGAAACCATCATCCGCGACCGCGCCGTCCGGCAGGCGATGCACAAGCATTTGCCGGAGGGCGTCGACACCGGCCTCGTCGATATCGCGATCCACCGCGCCCAGTCCGAAGTGCTGCGCGCGATGGACGCGATGGGCGAAGAGGACGAGGCCGCCAGCCCCGATCGCATCGCCAAACTGGTCCGCTCGCTGAATGGCGTGATCAAAGCCATGCGCGACAAGCGCGCATACGCCGACGAAATCCGTGCCAGCGAGCGCAACCGTGCTGCCGATGCGGCTGCCGCCGCCGCGAAGGAAGCCGGCGTCGGCGATGCGCAGATCGATGTCATTCGCCGTCAAATCCTTGGCCTGAAGGAAAAGGCGAAGTGAAGCCGGTGCCGGGAGAGCCGCGGCCGCTGCTCCGTGTCGTCGGGGAACGCCCCGCCGACGGCGACGAGACCGCGCCCGTTCCGGTCAAGCTGGCCGGCGCGATCCGCGACTATGCGATTTCGCGCGGCCTGACGATCGGAAAGCTGGAGCGCAGCCGCGCCCGCTTTTCCGCCAGCCTCTATCTCACCATGTCCGATGCGACCGGTCGCATCTGGACGATGCGGATTTCGAACCATCTGCGTCCCCGGGTGACGGGCTATGCGTTGCCCAACATCGACCTGGTCACCTTCGACGGCGTCTCCGGCAAGCGCGCCGGGCGCGAGCTGATCGACCGCATCATCACTGGCAACGTCGTTTGGTTCGATGCCAGCAAGACGGCCCGCTGCCTGCCCCACACGCGCCGACGGAAGGGAATGCGCCAATGTCGCCGTTGATGTCCGGACAGGAGTCGGCGGCGCCGACAGTTCTGCTGCCCTATCAGCAGGAAAGCATTGAGCTTGCCGAGGAACACCAGCTCCTGGTCGTCGAGAAATCGCGCCGCATCGGCCTGTCATATGCGTTCGCGCCGTTCGCCGATCTAGCTGCCGCTGCCGGCGAGGGCGCCCAGAACGTCTATTACGTCGGCTACAACCTCGACATGGCGCGCGAGTTCATCGGCTACTGCGCCGATTTCGCCAAGGCCTTCGAAGGTGTCCGCGTGTCGCTTCCGGAGAGCAACACCGGCCTCGTCGTTCGGCGTGAGGATGGCAGCCATCTCGATGTCGCTGGGCGCGTGCTGCTCGACGTCGACGAAGGTGACTACCGCGGCGTGGTCCAGGAGGAAGAGGGCGGCTTCCTGATCCGGGGCGATGCCGGCAAGTCAGTGAAGGCCTTCCGCATCGATTTCCCGTCCGGCAAGGCTGTCGTCGCACTTCCGTCAAGCCCGCGATCGGTGCGCGGTAAACAGGGCATATTCATCATTGATGAAGCGGCCTTTCACGACAATCTGGAAGAGCTGATCAAGGCGATCCTGGCGGCGTTGATGTGGGGCGGCCGCGTCATCGTGATCTCCACCCACGATGGCACCGACAATTTCTTCAATACGATGATCGAGGAAATCCGCGCCGGCAAGCGCGCGGGCCATGTTCACCGCATCACGCTCAAGGATGCGATCGCGGCGGGCCTCTACAAGCGCATCTGCCTCGTCCAGGGCAAGGAATGGTCGCTGGAGGCCGAACAGGCCTGGGAAGCGAGTATTCGCAAGACCTACGGCGATGCCGCCAGCGAGGAACTGGACGTCATCCCCTCGCGCGGCACCGGCACCTATCTCGCGCGCGCCACAATCCTGGAGGCGATGTCGAAGGACTTGCCCGTCGTCCGCCTTCGCTGCCCCGACGGCTTCGAGCGCTGGGACGACGATCGCCGCCGCGCCTGGTTGCTCGATTTCCTTGAGGACGAGGTAAAGCCCTGGCTCGCCAATTTCGATCCGACGCGCCGGACCTTCATGGGACAGGATTTCGCGCGCAGCGGCGACGTATCGCCGGTGAAGTTCGGGCAGTACGACGAATTTATGCGGCTCGTCTGCCGCCTGACGCTCGAAATGCGCAACGTGCCCTTCTCCGACCAGGAATTCATCCTGGACTGGCTGATCGCGCGCGTGCCCCATTTTGCGCGCGGCAAGATGGACGGGCGCGGCAACGGCTCTGCGATGGCGGAAAAGATGCAGCAGCGCTGGGGTTTCGACGTGATCGAGGCCGTAATGGCGTCCGACCGGACCTATCTTCAGTACATGCCGCTGCTCAAGGCGGCCGTCGAGGATCGCATGATCCTCCTCCCGTTCGACGAGGGCGAGCTGGACGACTTGCGGATGATCAAGATGGTCCGCGGCGTCCCCAAAATCCCCGACGGGCCGCAGCGCAGCAGGGAAGATGGCAAGACCGTCCGGCGCCACGGCGACAACGCGATCGCCGACATGCACCTCGTTGCCGCCGCGAACGAGGACCCCGGCGACATCGAATTCCTCAGCTCGGGCAACCGCTCCAGCACGGCGGGCGACTTTGAATTCACCTCGCGCGGCTTCGGCACCGTCGCGCGCAAATCCGATGGAGGTTTCGGGCTATGACCGCGCCTAAGGGCGAGCGCGCACGCGCCGCCAAGACGAAGCTGCCCCCCGAACTGGCGGGCGAGATCGCGACGACGGCCGACGGCCGCGACATTACCCAGCCGTTCATCACCGGCCTGCGCGAACCGAAGGACCCGCGCCTTGCCGGCTCGGTTGACTGGGGCATCTATGATCGCATCCTGCTCGACGACCAGGTATTCTCGACCCTGCAGCAGCGCCGCGGCGCCGTCGTCGCGCGGACCTGGGACGTCGTTGCCGGCGACGAAACCGATCCGCGCTCGGTTGCGGCGGCCGAGGCCTTCAGCAACACGATCGACCGCATCGGCTGGGACCGGATTACCGGCAAGATGCTGTTTGCTGTGTTCTATGGCTTCGCCGTCGCCGAGATCATGTGGGAAGTCCGCGACGGGCTGATCGACATCGCCCAGATCAAGGTCCGGCATGCCCGCCGCTTCCGCTATGACGTCCAGGGTCACCTCCGCCTGCTGACCTCGGTCGGCGGCCTCGGGGAAATCCTGCACAACCGCAAATTCTGGTCCTTCCGCGTCGGCGGGACCAACGATGACGAACCCTATGGCCGCGGCCTGGCCGAATGGCTCTATTGGCCCACGCTGTTCAAGCGCAACGGCATCCGCTTCTGGAATATCTTCCTCGACAAGTTCGGATCGCCGACCGCCGTCGGCAAATATCGCCCCGGCACGCCCAAATCGGACCAGGAGAAGCTGCTGGAGGCGCTCCAGGCCCTTTCAACCGACAGCGGCATCACGATCCCCGAGGGAATGGTCGTTGAGCTGCTGGAGGCCGCGCGATCGGGCACCGCCGATTATGGCACGATGGTCCGCTACATGGACGGCGCGATCGCGAAGATCATCCTGTCGCAGACCATGACGACGGACAATGGATCGAGCCGTAGCCAGGCCGAGGTCCATAGCGACGTAAAGCTGGAGGTTGTGAAATCGGACGCCGATCTGTTGTCCGACAGCTTCGCCGAGGTCGCGCGCTGGTGGACCGATCTGAATTTTGGCACCGACGTCGCCGCGCCGCGCGTCATGCGCCAGGTCGCCGAAGAAGAGGACGTCAAGGAAATCGCCGAAACCGACGAGGCGCTCGACCGTCTCGGCTGGGAGCGCACCGACGAGAGCTTCAGCGACACCTACGGCGAGGGCTATCGGCGCAAGCCGAAGGCCGAAGGTCCGACGCCTGCCGATGGCGACGACGTCGACGTGGACAATCCCGATGACGACGGCGCCAACGACAACGAAGTCCTCGACCCGAACGTCAACGACACGAATGCCAGCTTCGCGGCCGACGATCCGCGTCCGCTCTACGTCTATCGCCCGCTGCTGCCCGAAAGCGCGGCCGAGCTGCTCGCCTGGGCGGTCCAGGAGGGCTTCACCGCCTTGCGCCCTGCCGCCAGCCTTCATGCGACGATCGCCTATTCCAAGCGCCCGGTGAACTGGATGAAGATGGGCGGTTTCTGGGGGTGGGGTCCCGACACCAGCGACCATATGGTCCCGATCGGCGGGCCACGCATCGTCGACCGGATCGGCGACGAAGGCGTCGTCGCTCTCCATTTCTTCTCCGGCCATCTTGAACAGCGGAACCGCGAGATGCGTGATCGCGGCGCGAGCTGGGATTTCCCGGACTATTTTCCGCATATCACCTTTGCCGACGATGCCGGCGACGTCGACCTGACGAAAGTGAAGCCGTTCCGCGGCGAGCTGCGCTTCGGTGCCGAGGTATTCGAGCAGCTCGACGATGATTGGCAGCCCGATGATGACGACGCCAGCTTCGCCGAAGGTCCCGCCGACAGCGCCACCGACCAGCTCGTCGACAAGCTGATCGCCGAGGATGGCTATCGCGCCGTCCGCGCCCTGACCGAGCCGATGCTCAGCGCGATCCGCGCCGCGCGATCGCCCGGGGACCTCCTCGCCGCGATCGGCATCGCCCCCGGCAACCCGGCGCCGATCGCCGCCGACCTCGAAGCTGCCGGCCTCGCGGCCGCGCTCGATGCCGAAAGCCCCGACGCCTGACGAATCCACCCGAAGAAAGGAGTTACGACCATGACGCCGCAACAGAAGATCAAGCACCTGATCCTCATCCGACACGCCGAATGGAACGACGATCCCGATGCCGTCGAATTCACCCGCGCCCTCGACGCGACCGGTATCGACGATCAGTACGCAGCGCTTGAAGAAGCTGGAGATATCTGGGACGCCGTAAGCGAAATCCGCGGAGGTGAAGTCCCATCCAACCTCAAATGCGATTGGTCGCGCCACTATGAAAGCCAGGCGGTCGCCGCCCGGTACATCGACGGCTCATGGGTCGGCTGGACCTACTGGTTCGGCGGCGGCAAGCACGGCGAACCCGAGACGATCGACTGGATACCCGACGCCTACGCCCTCGATGTGACCGAGGAAGAAAAGGTCGTCACCGTCCGGACCTTCGCGAAGGCCGATCAGGCGGGAAACGCCTAATGGCATATGGCGATCTACCGCTCGATGCGCCCCACAAGCCCAATAAGGGGCACGAAGGCGGAGCGTGCAACCGTCAGTCGTGCCAGGCTGAGCCTGCGCTATGGTGGAACCACGGCAGCCATAGCTGGTATTGCGGCGATTGTGCCCGCGACATCGGCAGCGATGTCGTGAACAAGCGTCATTGGGACCTCCGCTGGCTTCCGGAGTGCGGGCATCCGCAATTCGAAACGCGCGAGATGATGAACGCGAGGGCGAAATGACCGACGGCCAGCTCACCCCCGAGGAAGTCCGCACGATGAGCGCTCTCGCCGAGGCGCTTGTCCAGGAGGTCGAGCCTGCGGGGCGGCAGCTCGGTCTCGACGGCATCACCACGGCGCTGGCACTCAGCTTCGCCGCGACGAAGCTGCTCTATCGCATCTCGGCCAACCCCGAACTGGCGCTTAAGGCGGTCAACATCATGAACGTCAGCGCCCTGCAGTCGATGGCCGACATGATCGCGGGCGCCGATGCGCCGAACCAACGGAGGCAATGATGGACGACGACGACGATGGCCTGATCTACTGCGAAAACTGCAGTGGGCGGTTTCTGCCGGATGATATGGACGGCGAGCATTGCCTCGAATGCGCCTGGGAGCTGTTCGGCAATGACTGATCCCAGCAACAGCGGCACGACGTTCAGACCCACCGACGACGAAATCTTCGCGGCGGTCGGATCAGGCAAGCGCATCCACCAGATTTGTCGGGAGATCGGCGGCGCGGTCGGGGCGGAGAGAGCCCGCATCACCCGCCGATTGAAGGTTCTGGAACGGGCGGGACGCGTGACCCGCTGTCCCCGCCACTCGGCGGACAACAGCTATTTTTGGCATCAGGCAGACGGCGAATGTCGCGGCTGCCGACTTTAAGGGGAGCACATTAAATCATGAGTGTAAGCGACGAGCAGCTACGCCTCTTCATCGAACGTATCGAGCGCCTCGAAGAGGAAAAGAAGGGCATCGGTGACGACGTCAACGATGTCTACTCCGAAGCTAAATCGCAGGGTTACGACCCTAAGATCATGCGCCAGATCGTCCGGCTGCGGAAAATGCCGGTCCATGACCGCAAGGAAATGGAAGCGATCCTCGACGTCTATAAATCGGCGCTGGGTATCGCATGACCGCGCGCCCGGCCCTTGGCGACACCATGTATATGGAACCAGGCGACATCATTGCCGCCTGGGCCGAGCGGTCGGGCTATCGCCTCTCGACGCACTGGACCGACACCTGGCTTGGCGAGCATGCCTCGGGCTTCACGGTCGCCAAGGTCGCAAAGCTCGATCTGCTCGTCGCCATTCGCAAATCGCTCGACGACGTGATCCGCAATGGCGGGACGTTCGAACAGTGGCAGGCGAACCTGATCCCGGAACTGAAGAAGCACGGCTGGTGGGGCGTGGTCCAGGACGAGGCGCTCACCGGGACGGCCGATCCCGTCATCGTCAATGAACGCCGGCTGCAGACGATCTACCGGACCAATGTCCGGATGAGCATCGCGGCGGGCCGCTGGCGCAAATATCAGCGCGAAAAGGACCTGTTCCCCTATCTGCGCTACCTGTCGGACCACTACCGCAAGCATCCGCGCCTCAACCACCTCGAATGGCACGGCATCATCCTCCATGTCGACGATCCGGCCTGGCAGTGGATGTTTCCGCCCAATGGCTGGGGCTGCAATTGCCGCGTCGAACAGGTCAGCGAGGCGCGGATGCGCCGCATGGGCTGGAAGGTCGACGAAGCGCCGAACCCGCCCCGCCACGACTTCGTCACCGCCGCGGGCGAAGTCGTTTCCGTGCCCCAGGGCGTGGCGCCCGGCTTCAACTACAATCCCGGCACCGCGCATCTGCGCGTGCTGGCCGATCGGACCGCGGCGTCGCTCGGTTCCGCCGTCGACGCCGGCCTCGGCGACGTCGCGCGCCAGACGCTGCGCGACCTCGTCGCCGATCCGGCGTTCGATCAGTTCCTTGCGCTGCCCGATCCGCAATTCCCGGTCGCGATCCTCGACGACCGCATGGCCGGCGCGATCGATGCCAGGAACCGCATCGCCGTCCTGCCCCAGGCGACGCTGGAGCATGCGCGCGATCGCGCCATCCTCGCGCCGTCGGTCCTACGCCAGTTGCCCAAGCTGGGCGACGACCCCCAGGTTGTCGCGCGCGTTGGCGACAGCATCGTCGTCTTCACCCGCACCGACAGCGGCGAGTGGCTCGGCGCGATCGTCGCCCGCACCGGGAACGGCGAAGGCGTCATCATCGAGCATATCGAGACAGGCGAGGACAGCACGCTCTGGCAGCTCCTCGACCCCGACTTCGCCTCGGAGATCATCCTTGACCGGCGCTGACGGCGCCGCCCACGAATTCCCGCCGACCGAGGCGGGGGAAAGGGCGTTGCAGCGCCCTTTAACCGACGGCAGACACCCGTCATGGCCCAACCGGTCTAGCCCACGGATACCAGTGGCTCGACCATCCCGCCTGTCCGACCGGACGCGCGAACGATTAGGGAACAATGGCTACTGTGTCGAGTCCGTCCTACCAAGTGGCCGCGGGGCTGATTCCCGTTGCGCCGACCCGCCCCGTTGCCGGCTATATCGGCGGCAAGCGCAACCTAGCCAAGCGCATTGTCGAGCGCATCAGCGCCATATCTCATACCACCTACGCCGAACCCTTTGTCGGAATGGGTGGCATCTTTCTTCGGCGGACGTTCCGGCCGCAGGCCGAGGTTATCAACGACTGGTCAGCCGACGTCGCGACCTTCTTCCGTATCCTGCAGCGCCACTATGTCGCGTTCATGGATATGCTCCGCTTCGAGCTTACGACGCGCTCTCGCTTCGAAGAGCTGCTGCGAACCGATCCGACCACGCTGACCGATCTGGAGCGGTCTGCCCGCTTCCTATACCTTCAGCGCACGACATTCGGCGGCAAGGTTGCTGGCCGATCGTTCGGCGTCTCCCCCACGACGGGCGCGCGCTTCGATATTACGAAGCTCGGCCCGCTGCTCGAAGCTGCGCACGAACGTCTGGCGCCCGTCGTAATCGAGCGATTGGCTTGGGCGGATTTCATTACCCGGTACGATCGGCCGGGGACGCTCTTTTATCTCGATCCGCCCTATTACGGGTCCGAAAAGGACTATGTGGGTGATGACCGGAAGCCGCTTTTTGAGCGCAGCCAGTTCGAACAGATGGCCGAGTTGCTCGGCACGATCCGCGGGCGCTTTCTGCTCTCGATCAACGACCATCCGGACGTCCGCCACGTCTTCCGCGCCTTCGATTTCGAGGAGGTCGAGACCACCTATCAGCTCGCCGGCATGGCCCGTCCAAAGCGGGTCGGCGAACTCATCATATCAGGCGGCGGCGGCGGGTGATTTCGCGTCACAGTTCGCGTCACAGTTCGGCGGCGGGCGCCAAAAACACCACTACGGCGCGCGCCGCAGAAAACCGCCGATTGTCGCGTCACAGTTCGAAAACCGCATAACTGTGACGCGCGAACGAGTTTCTGCGCCTTTCAGAGCCGTTGAAACCCCGATTTCCCGTCCCGGGATGCAAAGCGTGCCAAAAATTCCCCGTCCCGCTTCAAAGTCACGAAAATCCCACTTTTCGGCCACTTCCATCCCGTCCACATGCCCCGATATGCCGCAATATCCCGGAAAGGAATTATTGGCGCGTCACACCGGACGGGAGGCCGGGCATGATCCGCTGGTCGCCCGCGGCCCGGCCGCACACCGGCTGTCCGCATAACCGGCTATCGCGGCTGCTCGCGGCGGAAATGCCCGGCGGCATCGCGATCGGCGCATCGACGCTGCGCCCCTGGGCCAGCGCCAATTTCGTCGGCGCGCGTCACATATTTTCCTGTGCGGGAAGCGGGTCGCCGACGGCATTGCAGCAAATGCTGGCCGAGACTGAATGGCCGCTGCGCGGTCATATCGTCGCCGATGTGACGGTCGAAAGCGGCGGCGGCGACGGGGAGTTTCGGATCGAAATCCTGACGGTCGAAGACTGACCGGTCAGCCGATCGCCTGGCGGTTCATCCGCTGCAGCGTGCTGAGCGCCGCCTCGAGCGCGAAGTCGATCTCGCCCGCCTCTTCGCCCACGTCCTCGCCCGTGCCCGCGGCATTCGCGGCGCCGGGGATGGCGGGGGTCGCGGTAGGCGTCTGGCGGCGGCGCGAGAGCCCCGCCTCGAAACGCGCGACCATTGCGCCGAGCGAATTGTCGGCGGGATCGGGCATGACCGGACCGGCCAGTTCGGCGGGCTGGAGCCAGGGCTCGGTACCCGGCTCATCGACCTCGATCGGTGCCAGATCGGCGAGCACCAGTTCGTCCTCCACCGGCCAATCGGCGGGGTCGACGGCCACGGCGTCAGCGGCGTCAGCGGCGACTTCTTCGACGGCAAGCTCTTCGGCGCCAACGTCTTCGGCGGCGACCTCATCGGCGACGATGGCCCCCGTCGACGGTCCCAGCCCGCCCGCAGGCAGATCGCGTCCGGCACGGATCGGCGCGCGGGGGAGGTCGTCGGGATGCAGGTCGGCGCGGCGACGCGAGGGCACATCATCCTCTTCGCCGTCGCCAGCACGAGCGCGCCGACGCAACAGACCAAGGCCCGCTTCTTCGGGGCGCGCCACGATCAGCGCGACGAAACCGGCGATCAGCGCGGCGATCGTCGCCATGCTCAGCGCCATGATCAGGCGGGCGGCGTTACCGATCGGCGGCAGGAAGAAATCGGACAGGCGGTCGAGGTAGAGGTTCCAGCTTATGCCGGCGACCCAGCCCATCGGCATCACCGCGGCGAACAGGAAGGTCAGCGCCGCGGCGCCGATCACAGCGGGGACGGCGGGGCGCAGAACGCCCCACACCGCCGCCCAGCGGCTGCTGCCCGAAACCTCGCTGCCGTCGTCCATAAAGCTCAATTCCATATCCTCAGGCGGCCTGCCGCGCATTGGCGCGGAGCAGTCGCTGGTAAACCGGCTCGTAACGTAAAATGTTTGACGACCAGTTACGATGCTTTTCGACAAAGACGCGCGCGGTGCGCCGACGTTCGTCCCAGAGGCCGCGCGCGTCGAGCAATGAGGCCAACGCCGATGCGATCGCAGCGGGATCGTCAGGAGCGAAGAGCGTGCCGGTCACGCCATCCTCGATCAGCTCGCGGTGTCCGCCGACGTCGGAGGCGGCGACGAGCTTGCCCTGCGCCATCGCCTCCAGCGGCTTAAGAGGGGTGACGAGATCGGTCAGGCGCATCTTCTTGCGCGGATAGGCCAGGATATCGATCAGCGAATAATAGCGTTCGACCTGGTCGTGCGGAACGCGGCCCACGAACAGGATATGGTCGGCCGCCGGGGAGGCCGCGGCCTGCGCCTTCAGCGCATCCTCCATCGGCCCGCCACCGACGAGCAGCAGCCGGGCGCGCGGCCTGGCGGCTATCAGCGCGGGCATCGCCGCGATCAGGTCGTCGATACCCTCATAGTCGTAGAAGCTGCCGATGAAGCCGATCACGGCATCGTCGGCATGCAGGCCGAGTTCGTCGGCCAGCGCATCTTCGCGCGGCGGCGGATCGCCGAAAAGCTCCAGGTCGACGCCATTGGGCGACACGACGATCTTGTCCGCATCGATCCCGCGCGCGATCAGGTCGCCGCGCAGCCCCTCACAGATCACCGCGACCGCATCGGCCGATTTCACGGCGTGGGTTTCAAGCTGGCGCGTCAGGAAATAGCGCGCGCTCCCCTTCCGCCCCGTACCGTTGCCGACCGAGGCGTCTTCCCAAAAAGCCCGGATTTCATAGATGACCGGTATGCCGAGCTTGCGCCCGACGCGAAGCGCGGCGAGCGCGTCCATCACCGGCGAATGCGCGTGCAGCACGTCGGGTCGCCACTCCCTGGCCAGCGCCTCGGTGCGGGCGGCGAGCGCCGCGATCTCGCGCCATTCGCGGATCGGCGAGCGCGCGGGCGCGATGGCGGGGGTACGGTGAAAGGTCAGCCCGTCGACCGTCTCGACCTCCGGCCCCGGCATCGGATGGCGCACGCCGGTGACGCCGGCGACGTCCCAGCCCTTCGCAACCTGCGCCTTCATCAGCGCGCGCGTGCGAAAGGTGTAGCCGCTGTGCACCGGCAGGCTGTGGTCAAGGATATGTAGAATGCGGGTCATCGGGTCAGAGCTTTGACATATAAGCCTTAACGCGGCGTCAACCTACACCGCGTAGAGCGGTTGCATGAGGTCCTTGGGCCACAAGGGGTTTTCAGGCAAGCTGCATCGATGGTCGACAATTTTTCCATTGCCTTGACCCATGTGCTGATGGCGCTCGCGCTTTGGCGCCTGCTGTATCGCGACGACCTGGACAACGAGGTCAGCCCGCGCAAGCTGTGGCAGCAACAGCGCGATGCCGAAGCCGCCGCCAGGGACGCGTCGTCCGATGCGTGACATTGCCTTCGTCGCTTTTCTGTTCGCCTTCATCGGCGTCGGCTTTCGCAAGCCGTTCCTGTTCGTGCTGTGCTTTTGCTATATCGACATCGTCGCGCCGCAGCGGCTCAGCTATTTCCTGATCAACTCGATTCCGATCTCGCTGATCGTCTTCGGACTGGCGATCGCCGGGTGGCTGATCGCCGACAACAAGCGCGACACCCGGTGGTCGGGGCGACAATTTCTGCTGATCGCGCTGCTCCTCTATTGCTGGATGACGACGATCAACGCCGACTTCCCGGTCGAGGCACAGGAAAAGTGGAGTTGGGTGTGGAAAGCGCTGATTTGGGCGATCTTCCTGCCGCTGACGCTGCGGACCAAGCTTCGCATTGAGGCGCTGATCCTGATCATGCTGCTGTCGGCGGCGGCGATCGCGATCGCCGGCGGCATGAAGACCGCTGCCGGCGGCGGCGGCTATGGCCAACTCCAGCTGCTCCTCAACGAAAATTACGGGCTGTACGAAGGCTCGATCATGTCGGCGGTGGGCATTTCGATCATCCCGCTGATCCTCTGGTATCGGAAGCATGGCACCATCTTTCCGCCCGACTGGCGGGTGACGATCTTCTGCTTTGCGCTCGTCCTTGCCTGCGCGCTGCTGCCGGTCGGAACGCAGGCGCGCACCGGGCTCGTCTGCCTGGTCATCCTCGCCATCCTGTCGCTGCGCGCGGTCAAGCACCGCTTCCTCTATATCGCCGGCGCCGCGCTGCTGACCGTCGCCGTCGTGCCCTTCCTGCCGCAAAGCTTTACCGCGCGCATGGAAACGATCCGCGACCACAAGTCCGATCAGTCGGCCTCGACGCGTGTCGCGGTGTGGGCGTGGACGTGGGAATATGCGAAGGATCACCCCTTCGGCGGCGGCTTCAACGCCTATATCCAGAATCATGTCCGCGTCGAAAAGACCGGCGGCACCTTCAATCCCGACAAGCCGCAGGAATCCGAACCCACCGTCTATGAGGAAAAGTCGCGCGCCTATCATTCGAGCTATTTCGAAATGCTGGGCGAACAGGGCTATCCGGGGCTCGCGCTCTGGCTGCTGCTCCACGGCGTCAGCCTGATCCAGCTCGAACGGCTGCGCCGCCGCTATCTGAAGACGCGGCGCGCAGAGGAGCAATGGATCGCGCCGCTCGCGACCGCGCTTCAGCATGGCCACATCACCTATATGATCGGATCGATGTTCGTCGGCATCGCCTTCCAGCCCTTCATCTACATGATGCTTGCGCTCGAGATGGGGTTGTCGACCTATGTCCGGCGGCGCGAGCAGGAGGCGGGATGGCGTCCGCTCACCGCACGCCCGGCGCAAGTTCCGGCCCGTCACAGCTTCCCGGCGGCATCCTGACCTTTCGTCGCCCGCCATCGCCATCCCACGGACAAGGCGATGGAACCATAGCAAGGTCCGGGCGCTAATGCCCCATGGCCGACACCCGCCTGATCCATGTCGACGACAGCCTGCCCGGCATCGGCCGCGAACGCCTGGCGGACGGCTGGCGCTATCGCGACGCTCAGGGCCGGCTGATCCGCGACCGAGACGAAATCCGCCGGCTGAACGCGATCGCGCTGCCCCCCGCCTATGAGGATGCGTGGTTCTGCCCTGCGCAGAACGGCCATATACTCGCCACCGGTTACGACGCGCGCGGGCGCAAGCAATATCGCTATCATCCCGAATTCCGCCTGGCGCGCGACGCCGACAAATATGATCGCTGCGCCACATTCGGCCATGCCTTGCCGTTGCTGCGCGCGCGATTGCAGGAGGATCTGGCGCGCCGCACATTGTGTCAGGAACGCATCGTCGGCGCGGTCGTCCGCCTGCTCGACCTGGCCGCGCTGCGCGTCGGGAACGAGGAATATGCCGCGGCGAACAACAGTTTCGGCGCGACGACACTGCGCCAGCGTCACGCCCGACTATCGGGCAAAACGCTCCGCCTCAGCTATCGCGCCAAGGGCGGAGCAAAGCGCGAAGTGACAGTCAGCGACCGCAACCTCGCGACGCTGGTCCGGCGCCTGCAGGATCTCCCCGGCCAGAATCTGTTCCAGTATCAGGATCCGGACGGGCTCTGCGCAGTCAGCTCGGACGATGTGAACGCCTATATTCGGGATGCGATGGGCGGCGATTTCAGCGCCAAGCATTTTCGGACCTGGTCGGCCAGCGTCGAGGCCTTTACCTTTCTGTACGACGCCGCCGAGCCGCCGACGCTGAAGGCGATGCTGGCGCATGTCGCCGACCGGCTGGGCAATACGCCAGCGGTCGCGCGCAAGGCCTATGTCCACCCCGCGATGATCGCGGCGGCGCAGGAGCGCGGCGATTTCGCGGCTGCGGCGGGTCCGCTGCCACGCGCGACCAAATATCTTTCACGCTATGAACGCGGGTTTCTGGCCTGCCTCGAACGCGCACCGGATGCCGCGGCGTTGCTTCGCTCCGCCTGATCCGCCAAGAAGATCGACATGACCCTCTCGCTTCTCGCCGCCGCCAAAACCGCTGCCACAAAACCAGCGACCGAAGACAGGGCGGCCACGCCGGGCGACCCGCTCGCCGACCTCCACCATTATTCGGACGTCAGCGTCGCGTGGGTGAACAGCCACTGGTTGCAGATCGGCATCGCCATCGGCGCCGGCCTGCTGATCTATTTCCTGCTGTCGATGGTGCGCAGCTTCGCGCTGAAGCATGCGCAATCGGCCGAGGGCGAGCTGACGCTGACCCACATCGCAGGGCGCGTGATCCACAAGACCAAGTCCGGGGTGATCGCGATCGTCGCGATCCGGCTGGTCGCGAGCTATGCGCAGCCGCCGGCCGCGATCCTGCAGATCATCCAGTTCGTCTTCACCGTCGCGGTCGTGCTCCAGGTCGCGATCTGGGTGCGCGAGATCATCCTGGGGCTGATCGGCCGCCGCGCGGCGGACGGGCAGAACGAAACGCTCAGCACGACCATCGTCATCCTCGACAATATGGGGGTGAACGTCACCGGGCTGATCGCCGGCCTCGGCATCGGCGGCATCGCGATCGGCCTTGCCGCACAGGGCATTTTCTCCGACCTCTTCGCCTCGCTTTCGATCATCTTCGACCGGCCGTTCCGCGTCGGCGAGACGATCAAATATGACACCAGCACCGCGACGGTCGAACGCATCGGCCTCAAGAGCACGCGGCTGCGTTCGGTCAACGGCGAACTGCTCGTCATCTCGAACACCAATCTTCTTGCGAAAGAGATCACCAATTTCGCGCATCTCCATCGCCGCCGCGTGACCTTCACCATCGGCGTCATCTATCAGACGACGCCCGCGATGCTGCGCGACCTGCCGGCGCTGCTGGAGGAACAGGTGAAGGCGGCGGGTCAGGAATTCGTGCGGTCGAGCTTTCTGACCTTCGGTCCGTCGAGCCTCGATTTCGAACTGCTCTTCGACGTCTTTACCGAACAGTTCGAAGAGGTAGTCGCCGCGCGGACCGAGGTTGCGATCCGCCTGTTCGAGGCGATGACCGCCGCCGGATACCAGATCGCCTATCCGACGCAGACGACCTTTACCGCGGCGCCCGACGGCACGATGATCATGCCCTATCCCGAGTCTCCGAAGCCCAAGGCGCCGGCGGCAAAGGCGGCCAAGCCCCGCTGACGCTACGGCGCCGTGGCATGGCCGCTTGGGCCTTGTGCAATGCGGCGCCACAGGCCTAGAACGCGCCCCGAACCAACGAATATAGGGGATGACATATGGCCACCATCACGCCGCAGGACCTGCAGACCAAGGTCGGTGAGACCATCGGCACGTCCGAATGGGTGCTCGTCGATCAGGAGATGATCAACAAGTTTGCGGACGCGACGGGTGACCATCAATTCATCCATATCGACGAGGAAAAGGCCAAGCTGACGCCGTTCGGCGGCACGATCGCGCACGGCTTTCTGACGCTGTCGCTGATCCCGATGCTGGGAGCGCTTACCGACGGGCCGAAGATCGAGGGCGTCAAGATGGGCGTCAACTACGGCGGCAACAAGGTTCGCTTCCTTGCTCCCGTCCGGTCGGGCAAGCGCGTGCGCAGCCATGTGAAGCTGCTCGAGCTCGACGAAAAGCGCCCCGGCCAGTGGCAGCAGACGAACGAGATCACCGTCGAGATCGAAGGCGAAGAAAAGCCCGCGCTGATCGCCGAATGGATCACGCAGTTTTTCATCTGACCGAACAGGATTTCCCGGCCGACCTCCCCCGAAAAGATAATCGGAACCAAGCAGAAGGACCCTTATCATGCGTGACGCCGTCATCGTTTCCACCGCCCGCACCCCGCTGACCAAGGCGGGACGCGGCTCGTTCAACAACACGCTGTCGCCCACGCTCGGCGCCTTTTCGGTCAAGGCCGCGGTCGAACGCGCCGGCCTGGAAGGCGGCGAGATCGACGACGTCGTCTTCGGCGCCGCGATGCAGCAGGGTTCGCAGACGATGAACGTCGCGCGCCTCATCGCGCTGCGCTCGGGCCTGCCCGTCACCGTTCCCGGCATGTCGATCGACCGCCAGTGCTCGTCGGGCCTGATGACGATCGCGACCGCCGCGAAGCAGATCATCGTCGACCGCCAGGACATCTGCGTCGCCGGCGGCATCGAATCGATCTCGAAGGTCAGCGGCAGCGGCAAGGTCTTCATCGAAACCGATGCCGAGCTGATCGCGATGCACAAGGACACCTATATGCCGATGATCGGCACGGCAGAGGTGGTCGCCAAGCGTTACAACATCAGCCGCGAGTATCAGGACGAATATTCGCTCCAGTCGCAGCAGCGCACCGCCGCCGCGCAGGCTTCGGGCAAATATGACGACGAAATCGTCGCGTGCAACGCGACCATGGCGGTCGTCGACAAGGAAACGAAGGAAGTCAGCTTCAAGGACGTCGTCGCGAACAAGGACGAGTGCAACCGCGCCGACACCACGCTCGAAGGTCTGGCGAGCCTGAAGCCGGTGATGGGCGAAGGCCACACGATCACCGCGGGCAACGCCAGCCAGCTCGCCGACGGCTCGTCGGCGTGCGTCGTGATGGAAGCAAAGGTCGCCGAGAAGCGGGGGCTTCAGCCGCTCGGCCGCTATGTCGGCATGGCGGTCGCGGGCACCGAGCCCGACGAAATGGGCATCGGTCCCGCCTTCGCCATTCCGAAGCTGCTCGAACGCTTCGAGCTCAAGATGGACGACATCGGCCTCTGGGAACTCAACGAAGCCTTCGCGGTGCAGGTCCTCTATTGCCGCGACAAGCTCGGCATTCCGAACGAGCTGCTCAACGTCAACGGCGGCTCGATCTCGATCGGCCACCCGTTCGGCATGACCGGCGCGCGCTGCGTCGGCCACGCGCTGATCGAGGGCAAGCGCCGCGGCGTGAAATATGCCGTCGTCACCATGTGCATCGGTGGCGGCCAGGGCGCAGCGGGCCTGTTCGAGGTCTTCTGATTTGCGCCTGAGTGCTCCGCGTATCGAGCCGGTCGACCTCGACCGGCTCGATGCCGACCAGCGCGCCGCGCTCGAACCCTTCCTTGCTTCCGATGGGGGCAGGGTCGGGGGCGGGCGCATCCTCAACATCTTCCGCACCCTGGCGCACGCACCGAAGGCGCTCACCGCCTTTCTGGGCTGGGGCAACTATATCCTCTCGCGGCGCAGCGCACTGTCGCCGCGCGACCGCGAGCTCGTCATCCTGCGCACCGGCTATAATTGCCGGTCGGGGTACGAATGGACGCAGCACAAGCGCATCGGCCTCGACAGCGGCCTCACCGCCGACGAGATCGAACGGATCAAGGGCGGCCCCGACGCCGACGGCTGGAGCGCGATCGACCGCGCCATGCTGCGCGCGACCGACGAACTGACGACCGACCATTTCGTCAGCGACGCCAGCTGGACCGCGCTCGCGCCGCTCGGCGACAAGGGCCGCATGGACCTGGTCATGACGGTCGGCCAATACACACAGGTTTCGATGATGCTGAACAGCTTCGGCATCCAGGTCGAGGACGGCTGGGACGTCGATCCCGACCTGAAGGCGTGACACAACAAACAAAGGAGAGAATGACATGAGCGGTATCGGCGTCATCGCGATCTTGCGCGTACAGCCCGGCAAGGAAGAAGAGTTCGAGGGCGTGTTCGCCGAGCTGGCCCCCGCGGTTCGCGCGAACGAGCCCGGCAACAGCTATTACCGGTTGTTCCGCACGGCCGAGACCGGCGTGTACAAGGTGCTCGAATGCTATGACGACGAAGCGGCGGTCGCGGCGCACCGCGCGTCGGACCATTTCCGCTCGATCGGCGCAAAGCTCGGCCCCTGCCTCGCCGCCCCGCCCGAAATCGAAAGCATGCCGGCGGTCTGAACGACGGCGGGCGTTGACCCGATCCGTCCGGACTGACAGATTCGCGCCGGGTCCGTGACCGGAAGGAATCATCATGTCCGACGCCGTTTCAGCCGCCCGCACCGTCTATGACGCCTTCGCCGCCGGCGACATGCCCGCGCTCGACGCCGCGCTCCGGCATATCGAGTGGCACGAGAATCTGGGCATGCCCTATGGCGGCGTCTGGCGCGGCTTTGCCGAGGTCGCGGCGCATGTCTTCGGCCCCATCGCCGCCGACGTGCCCGACTTCAGCGCGATTCCCGACGAACTGCTTCCGCTCGGTTCCGACCGCGCGGTCGCCTTCGGCTTCTATCGCGGGCTCGACGACAAGGTCGCGGCCCCCTTCTGCCACGTCTGGACGGTCCGCGACGGCGCGCTCGTCAAATTCGTCCAATATGCCGACAGCCACCTCTATCGGCAGCAGGCGGGGCTGCTCTGACCCCGATCAGCGGACGCGGTTGAAATAGTTGGTGCGCATCGCCGGCCGGCCCTCGGCGGTGAAATAGACCACGGTTTCGGTCATCGTCTTGCCGTCGGGCGACACGGTATAGCTGCGCATCGATGCGGGCTGGCCGCCGCGCGCGAGCGCGGTCACCATCACATCGGGCTCGGGCAAGCGCACCGCGGCCATGTCAGCCTCCAGATTGCCTTCGACCGCGGTCGCCGTTCCGTCGGGCGTATAGGTCGACACCGCCTGGACCGCCTTCCCGTCGGGCAGCACGACATCGACCTGCGTCCGCCACTTTCCCGCGCCTGCGTCGCTGTAGGTGATCGTCACGCTCTTCGGCCGTTCGGCGGGCGGCGTGGGCAGCTTCGCGACATCGACCGCCCACACGCCGAGCAACGGCGAGGCGGACGACGGTTGGGCAAAGGCGGGCGTCGCATGGATCAGGGCGGCGGCGAACAGGGCCGGACAGAGCGCTTTCATTCAACCTCTCCAGATAGTTGGCTTTGGGTGATACTACATCTCATGATCACGCCCGGCAAGCCGGGTCACCCGACCTCCGCAATCTCTCCCGCCCGGTCGCCGAGCAGGTAACGCGGCCCCGCGCCGCGCTGCGCCGCCTTGTCCCGTGCATTATAGAGTCCACATTTTTTCAGGCTCAGGCATCCGCAGCCGATGCACTGGTCCAGCAATTCGCGCGTCTGCATCAGCGCCGCCAGCCGCGCGTCGATGCGCGCGCGAAGCCCGGTGCTGATCCGCGTCCAGTCGGCGGCATTGGGGGTGCGCCCTGCGGGCAGGCTCGCCAACTCGCGCGCAACCTCCTCCAGGCTCAGCCCCATCTGCTGCGCGATCAGGATGAAGGACACGCGGCGAATGTCGGCGCGCAGAAAGCGGCGCTGCCCGCCCGCAGTGCGCAGCGCCGCGAGCAGCCCCTTCGCTTCGTAGAAGCGGATCGCGGACACCGCGACGCCGGTCCGCGCGGCGAGGTCCCCGATCGCGATGAGGTCGGTCCGGTGCATCTTCCCTCCTTCCGTCATTGCAAGACGCCAGGGGCGGCGCCGCGATACCGAGCCGGCCGATGCTGCTCCCGATCGCGTCGCCCGCAAGGTTCATTTAGCGCTTGATCTAAACCTCACTTGAGCTTTCATATGTTGCTGCGTCAACCCGAATCAGGAGCCTATCCGTGACGCATCCCTTCATCGAACATGTAAATCTGACCGTCAGCGATCCCGATCGCACCGCGGGCATCCTCTCGGCCGTCTTCGGCTGGAACGAACGCTGGCGCGGTCCGGCGCGCGATGGAGGCCGCACGATCCACCTCGGCACCGACACCGCCTATGTCGCGCTCTACACCGGTCCCGACGGTCAGCATGCCGGCGCCCAATATCCAAAGGGCGAACCGCTGAACCATGTGGGTGTACAGGTCGACGACCTCGACATGATCGAGATGCGGGTGAAGGCGGTCGGCCTCACTCCGTTCAATCATGGCGATTACGAACCCGGCCGGCGCTTCTATTTCTTCGATCCCGACGGCATCGAATATGAGGTCGTCAGCTATTCGGAGCCGCGCCCGCGCTGAAGCGGGCAACATCCGGCTTTCACAAGCGTTTCTATGTCGTCGGGGGGCCAACAGGAGTCTCGACAGATGAGCGACGACATCAAGAAAGAGTTTTGGAAGGCGCTCGACGCCAGCCCTTATGTAATGGTCGGCCTGACCGGCGAGCGAGCGCATCATGTCCCGATGAATGCGCAGCTCGACAAGGACGCGAACAGCGCCTTCTGGTTCTTCACCGCGACCGACAACCGGATCGCGGGCGGCGGCCCGGCGATGGCGCAGTTCGCGTCAAAGGGTCATGACCTTTACGCCTGCATTTCGGGCACGCTGCATCGCGAAGACAGCCGTGCGGTACTCGACAAGCTGTGGAACAACGGCATCGCGGCCTGGTACGAAGGCGGCAAGGACGATCCGAAACTCGTCCTCCTCCGCTTCGACCTGGACGATGCCGAAATCTGGACCGCCGAGCCGAGCCTGAAGGGCATGTTCAAACTCGCGACCGGCATGACGATGAAGGAAGGCGAACTCGGCAGGCACGCCGAAGTGGCCCTCTAAATATCCTCCCCAGAAGACCCTCCCTGTCGCGAAGCGATGGGGAGGGGACCGCCGCGAATCGGTGGTGGAGACGGGCCGCGCCGCAGCCCCTCCGTCAACGCTTTCCGTTGCCGCCGCCTCCTTCGCGACGGGAAGGATTGACGGCGGATCTGGATTGCTAGCGCACCCCGTGTTCCCCGCGACAGCCGGAGAATATGAGGGGCGACATGGGTCCGGGCCGTCGCTCGCCGCGACATGGGTCCGGGCCGTCGCTGGCCGGGAAGGTTTCGCGCCAGCTAGAGCGACGGCGCGATCCGTCCTTCCCTGAACTCGAACCCGCCCTCGCGGTCGCGCGCCAGCAGCGCGGGACCATCGAGGTCGACCCACTTCGCCCGCTGGGCCAGCACGAACGCCGGCCCGATCGCCAGGCTGGTGCAGAGCATGCACCCGACCATGATCGACAGCCCGGCGGCATCGGCGGCGTCGGCCAGCCGCAGCGCCTCGGTCAGCCCGCCCGCCTTGTCGAGCTTGATGTTCACGCCGTCATAGAAGGGCCCGATCCGCGCGACGTCGGCGGCAACCTGGCAACTTTCGTCGGCGACGAACGGGATCGGTGCGTAAAGCTGGTCGAGCAGCGCATCGGTGCCGACCGGCACCGGCTGTTCGATCATCTCGACCCCCATGTCGGCGAGTGCTTCGGCTTCGCCCAATATGTCCACCTGCCCCCAGCTCTCATTGGCATCGACGATCAGCCGCACGTTCGGCGCGCCCTTGCGCACCCCCGCGACGCGCAGCCGGTCGCCCTCGCCGGTCAGCTTGATCTTGAGCAGGTGATAGCCGTCGGCCTCCGCCGTCGCGGCCTGTTCGGCCATTGCGCCCGGTGTACCGAGCGAAATCGTATAGGCGGTCGTGCGCGCGGTCGGCGCCCCGTCGCAACCGGCAAGCTGCCAGAGCCGCAGCCCGCGCTGCCGCGCCTCCAGATCCCACAGCGCGCAATCGAGCGCGTTGCGCGCCGCCCCCGGCCCCATGATTTCCTGGATCGCCGCGCGTGCATCGGCCGCGTCCAGCTCGGCGACATGCGCCGCCGCGTGCAATATCTGGTCGCGGCACGCGGTCGCATCCTCACCCAGATAATAGACCGGCGTCCCCTCGCCGCGCCCGGTCGCGCCTTCGCCCTCGACCTCGGCGACGACGACGTCGACATGATCCTTGGCGCCGCGACTGATCACGAATTGCCCCGCGACCGGCCAGCGCTCGACGCGCGCGCTTTTCAGTTGGATAGCCATGCGGGAACAGTAATGATGGATGCGATGACCGGCAAACCTCTTTCGGGCAAATCCCTTTCGGAACGCATCGGCGATCTCGGCCACCGCCTGGCTGTCGAGGCACACACCGCATGGCTCGCCGCGCGCGATCGCCGCGTCCCTTGGCTGGCACGAGCCCTCGCGGTCGCGGTCGCAGCCTATGCGCTGTCGCCGATCGACCTGATTCCCGATTTCATCCCGGTGCTCGGCTGGCTCGACGACCTCGTCATCGTGCCGTTGGGCCTGATCCTCGTCCGCCGCCTGATCCCCGGCCCGCTATGGGCCGAACTCCACGCCGCCGCCGAAGCCGCGAGCGATCGCCCGTCAAGCCGCACCGGCATGGCGTTCATCCTGCTGCTATGGGCGGGGCTGCTTTATCTGATCTACTGGAGCGTGCGAACCTCGCCCTGGCATTGATGCGGAGGGGGCCATGAAGAGTGGTGTAGGGGTGGAGATCGGAGTTTACTCCCTTCCAAAGTTCAGGAAAGTTCAGCCCTGTGGGCTCCCCGTTCTGGACCACGCTGTGGTGGGCGCGCGGTCGTGAGAAGACCGGCAGGGACCGTGTTTGTTCACTGAAAGAAAGAGCCGGGATCGGCGCTGACATAGCCGGATATTGTAGGAAAGGCCTTTTTCGAGGGCCCGACGGGGTTGGGGTGAGGAGCTGACTGGCAGGTTTTGAAGGAGATTTCGATAAAACGGTCGTTTGTCACGCGTGGCTCTTTAGGTGCTCCGAAACCCACCAAGCGACAAAGCTGACATAAGATGGCCAGAGGTCAACGCCGGCTTGAGCGTTCGTTGTGGCGACTTCCGGCTTATCCCACTCGTCCCGATCAACCGCATAAATCTTCCCGTCCTTCTTCCAATAGACATACCAAGCCCCTTGGGGATCTAGATAATCGTGTCGCTCCTCACTGCCCGCAATTGCAATGAAATCGGGATGCAAACCGAAGTCGTCGGACATTACTTTGGTCCAGATCCCGAGCTTGTTGGATGAAGCGTCCACAGGATCACAAAGCGATATGTGCGTGCGATCATTTTGGACGAGATCCATTCGGTATGATTGCATTAAGTCCAAAGTTGCAGGGTCTTGCGGCCAGCCCAAGTCACTTAGGGCTCGGGCAACCTTGCCACGTTGTTTTCCGGGACGGGTTGCATCACTCGGCTTGCCTTCGTCGTCTCGTTGCGTTTGAAGATGAATATCAATGAAACGTCTCGCGGCTTTTGCGTCCTCAATTATTCCGGTGTTGGCATCGGGCTCGGGCTCCGGCGCAGCGATCACGCCTAGGTAACGATCAGGATGTCTAGTGGTTCGGGCAATTGAATTGACTACATCGGTGTTGGGCCAACTATGCCGATATGCCCCCTCCCACCCAATGCGCTTGAGTATAGCTGCAAAGACATAATCAATGATCAGTTCGTTATCGGCATAGCCTTCCAATAAACCTGCATCCGGGCTTCGCTTCACTCTCCCGGCGAACATTTTTTCATGCGCGCTGAGCATCTCTTCGGTTGACCCGTACCCTCCTGTAAGCGCCTTTGCGTAAACCGAGAACTCCTCAAGCCGGTATTTCGGATGACGCCTTTTGGTCCATGCAATTGCGCTTGTCCGCCACACGCCATCGTCGAAATCGCGTGAATCGAGGCAGTAGCTAAGCAACTTGTCTTTGAACCAAGGCTCATAGCATGGCTCGAATGTTTCCATTCGCGCAAAGTCTTCGACCTTGATGTCGAGCAAGCATGCAGCACATTTTGCGCACTCGATTCCGTCGTATGACGGGCGCTGAACGCCACGCTCTGCGCAGGCAGCGACAAGTCTATCGTGGCGCTCCAGTGTTTTGTGCAGATAGGTGTCAGCCCTCGCCAGATTGCCTTGGCCCCAATACAGATTGGCGAGTTCGAAACAGCCTTTCACCTGATTGGCGATGTTCCAAATCGCCAGATCAACGTTGCCCTCCTTGAGTTGATCTTCGACCAATTGAAGGTAGTTCTTGCCTCCAAACGTCTCATTTAGCGCTTCAAGACGGTCATGCCTTAAGTGCAACAGATACTCGATGCGGCTCATTTTTGAGAGCTCAGCGTGACGCTTGGATGATCTGTTCACGGTGCGTCGGAAGAAATCGAAAAGCCCCATCATAATGGGGTAACCCAGCTGCAGGGCGTTAGCAATCGCCTCAGAAAGTGCAATAAACTGCTCAGTTGGAACCCACGACGTTTAACTTGTCGCCTATTAAACATGAGTCCGCTTTCAGAAGGCAAGCCGAGCGGATAAAATGAATAGAAACGGTCGATTCCGGTCATTCGATCCAGATCGGCACGAATGGCAGCTCACGACCGATAGCGGTCATCAATTTGCTGAAGGCGACGATCTGATTACCGTCATTTAACAGGCGTGCAGATGACTACGATAGCAAGCGGATGGGTAGAATGGCCACCTTCTCAGATTTGAAGCACAGCTATGTCGCGCTCGGGCCAACACGGTTCTGGCTTATGGTAGCAGGAACGCTGGCGCTCATCGCAACCCTTTCAGGGCTGGACATTTGGCTGTCGCAAAAAATTGGGTGGCCGGAGGCATACGGGTTTCAATGTCACGGGCGGGGGTGC
>JAFKLT010000063.1 GCA_017309275.1 Sphingomonadales bacterium
TTCGCGGCGCGTTTCGGCGCGGTCGTCGCGAACTCGACCCGGGTCAGGTCGCCCGACTTGTCGGCATCGGCGCCCGCGAACCGCTCTCCGGTCGCGGCCGCCCACTCCTCGAAGGTCAGCAGGTTATTGCCGTCCTTGTCGAGTTTGCGAAAGCCCGCGGTACGCGACGACATCAGCTCGACGCGGCTGATCCGGTTGTTGCGGTCGCGGTCGAAACGATTGAAGCGCCTTTCCTCCCGCGACGCCTCCTTCGCGGCGGGCAGCGCGGGCGGCGCAGGCCCCCGCTTCGGGGCGTTCGCACCGGCGACGGGGATCGCGGGCAAGGCGGGCGGTGGGACGGGCAGCACCTCGTCCTCTGCGATCTGGGTATAGGCTTTCCACATGAAGAGCCCGCCCGTCAAAAGCAGGGCACTTGCCACACCGCCGATCAGAAACCGCGAAACCGCCATGCCGTCCTCCACCAATCGCAGGTCAGCTAGCACGCCCGGCGTCCGCGCCGACAACAAACGCCACCAGATTGGTCGCTAATATTCATCGGGAAGATTGTTCAAAATCGACGGGATCATTGCTATATCCGATCAATGCACAATTACCTGCCCTCGCTGAAACAGATGCAATATCTGGTCGCGCTGCACGAACATGGCCATTTCGGCCGCGCGGCGGATGCCTGCAACGTCACCCAATCGACGCTGTCGGCGGGGATTCGAGAGCTTGAGACACTGCTCGGCCAGACGTTGGTCGAACGCACGCGCCGCGTCGTGCGCTTCACCACGCTCGGCAACGCGATCGTAGACAAGGCGCACCGGGTGCTGCGCGAGGCGGAGGAGCTTGCCGACATGGCCGCCGCCGCCGCGGCTCCCCTGGTAGGCGAGCTGCGCATGAGCGTCATTCCGACGATCGCGCCCTTCCTGCTGCCGGGCCTGCTCCCCCGCCTCCGCAAGGAACGCCCGTCGCTAAAGCTGTTCCTCCGCGAGGAGCCGAGCGCGCAGGCCTGCGAATCGCTGCACCACGGCACGGTCGACTGCGTCCTCCTCGCTCTCCCTTACGCCTGCGGCGATGTCGAAAGCGAACGGCTGTTCGACGATGCGCTCTTCGTCGCTTTCCCCGGCGATCAGGCCGAGAACCTGCCCGCGATGGTCAGCGCCGACCAGATCGACCCCGCGCAGATGCTGATGCTGGAAGACGGGCATTGCCTGAAGGATCATGCGCTCGCGGCATGCAACCGCCCCGAACTGCGTGCCGGCGCGCGGATGATGGGCACCTCGCTGCACACGCTCGTCCAGATGGTCGACAACGGGCTGGGGATCACGATGCTGCCGCAGATGGCGATCGAGGCCGGGATCCTGGATCACACCGACATCGACACCCGCCCGCTCGATTCAGACCATGACTGGCGCACCATCGCGCTCGTCTGGCGAAAGGGCAGCCCGCGCTCCGACGAATTCCGGCTGCTTGCGGACATCTTCCGCAAACATAACGCGAGCTAGGTGTCCCAGCGCTCCGCCCGGCCGTGGTCACTCTCGCGCGGCTCCACCCACTCCACTCGCCCATCGGCAAAGGTCTCGCGCTTCCACAGCATCACGTCGGTCTTGAGGCGGTCGATCAGAAATTCGGTCGCCGACAGCGCTTCGGCCCGGTGCGCGCTGCTCGCCAGCACCAGCACGATGCTATCCCCCGGCACCATCGCGCCGACGCGGTGGACCAGCGTAAGCGCCGACAGCGCCCAGCGGTCGGCGGCGACATGCGCCAGCTCGGCAAGCCCGGCTTCGGTCAGCGCGGGATGATGCTCCAGAAACAGCTCAACCAGACCGCCATCGCCGCGCACCCGGCCGATGAAGCTCGCGCTTGCTCCATGTCCGCCGGCGTCATGGATATCCAGCTCGGCGGGGATGTCGATCGCGTCGGTCGTGACCGCAACCCGGATCATCCGCCGGTTACCGGAGGAAACAGCGCGACCTCGTCGCCCAACAGCGCATCGGGACCGACCATCGCCCCGTCGATCGCCGCGCGAATGCGCCCCGGCTCGACAAATGCCAGCGCCCCACGCTCGTCGCGCTCGGCAAGCCAGGCGACCAGTTCCCTGACCGTCGCGACGGTCGCGGGCTTTTCGATGACTTCTTCGGCCACCCCCATCCGTTCGCGGACCCAGGCAAAATAGCTGACGGTCATCGCCATGAGGATCAATCCATATGCTTCAAGCCGACGCGCAGATAATCCCAGCCGGTGATCAGAGTCAGAACGGCCGCGCCCCAAAGCGAGGCCAGGCCGACCGTCTTGATCCAGGCCACCGCAGGCAGCGCGCCCGCAAGAATCAGCGCACCGAAGGCGACAAGCTGAAAGGTCGTCTTCCACTTGGCGAGTTGGGTCACGGGCATCGAGACCTGCAAAGTGGCAAGAAATTCGCGCAGGCCCGACACGATGATTTCGCGCAACAGGATCATCAGCGCCGCGATGACGTGATAGCCGTCGATATCGCGGGTAAAGACCAGCAACAGGATCACAGCCGCAATCATGATCTTGTCGGCGATGGGATCCAGGAAAGCGCCCAGGCGCGACACGATACCTCTGGACCGTGCAACATAGCCGTCAAAATAATCGGTAATGCCCATCAGGCAGTACAGGCCAAAGGCGAGCGCGTAATCGATCGCCAGCGGCTGATGGGCGCCGATCCGGATTCCGGGCCACAACAGGAAGAGCAGGATGGGAACCGCCAGAATTCGTGACAGCGTAAATATGTTGGGAAGGCTCAGCATGGTCCCGGTCGGCGTGTCCCTTTTAGGGGTGGGGCCCGTTAAATGGGCTTTGACCCTGAATGCCCTAACCGATAAGCCCCCCCTGCGACAACAAGATTGCCTGAGGGGGCGGGCGTTGTCCGCATGTCGGGCTGATAAAGTGGATTTTCAATGACCGGTTCCTTTGCGCTGCTGAAACAACGCAGGTTCCTACCGCTTTTCGTCACGCAGCTTCTCGGCGCCTTCAACGACAATCTGTTCAAGAACGCGATGGTGCTGTTCGTCGTCTACGGCGTGTTCAACGACGAGGCGTCCGAAACGCTTTTCAGCGCAGTGGCGACCGGGCTGTTCATCCTTCCCTTCTTTCTCCTCTCCGCCCTCGCCGGGCAGCTCGCCGATACCCGAGACAAGGCGCGGATCATTCGCATCGTCAAATTCTGCGAAATCCTGATCATGTTCGTCGGTGGGACGGGGCTCGTTCTCGCCTGGCTCGGCTGGGCGGTGCATCTTGTCGCGATCCCCCTGATGATGCTTGCGCTCTTTGCGATGGGGATACACTCGACCTTCTTCGGCCCGATAAAATATGCGATTCTGCCGCAGCATCTAAAGAATGACGAAGTGCTCGCGGGGACCGGCCTGGTCGAGGCGGGGACATATATCGCGATCCTCGCCGGCACCATCCTGGCCGGGGTGATCGATGTCGAATGGGCTGCGCTGGGCGTCGTCCTCGTCGCCGCGCTGGGCTATTGGACCGGGCGCAAGGTCCCCCCTGCCCCGCCCGAGCATGAGGAAACGGGCATCGACTGGCACATCGTGCGGTCTTCGGTCGCGCTCGTCCGTGGGACGATGCATATCCCGCGCCTCTATCTCGCCATCCTGTCGATCAGCTTCTTCTGGACGATCGGCGCGGTATGTTCATCCAGTTCCCGCCGCTGGTGAAAAACATCCTCCATGCGGACAAGAGCGTCGCCAGCCTGTTCCTCGCCATCTTCTCGATCGGGATTGCCATTGGTTCGGTCGCAGTCAATCATCTGCTCAAGGGCAAGGTTTCGGCTCGTTACAGCCCCGCCAGCGTCATCGTCATGGGTCTGTTCGTGGTCGCCTTCTATTGGGTCTGCCGCAATTGGGAACATGACCCGTCGGGCGCGATGTACGGGATCGACGGCTTCCTCAATCATGCCGACGTGCTTCTTCTGCTCGCCAGCCTGCTCGGCATTGCGATCAGCGGCGGCATGTTTGTCGTTCCGCTCTACGCCTTTCTGACGACGACAGTCCCGAAGGACCAGACCGCCCGCACCGTCGCCGCGAACAACATCGTCAATTCGGGCGCTATGGTTGGCGGCTCACTGCTCGCGATGGGGCTGGGCTTCGCCGGCGTCGGGGTTGTCGATCAGCTGCTGATGAGCGCGGCAATGTGCGTCATATCGGCCTGGTTGGCGGTCAAGCTTCACCGCGCCTGCGATTAAATAAGGAACATCATCGCCGCGACGAAGAAGATCGCGAAGCTTTCAACGAACAATCGCGTGTCGCTGCCCTTGGCCAAGAGAGGCGCCGGCACCCGCTCCGCCTGGATCAGCGCGCGCAGTTCGACCTGCCAGTCGTCCGGCGCGCCCATTCGGGCAATGGTGAGCTGCCGTGCAGCATGAGCGCGAAGGCGACCGCGAATATTGATGTTCTCGTCCGAGTCCATGCCCCGGACGCTACGCCCGCGTTAACGAGTCGATAAGGTTAAAAGAATGTTAACGCCGCGGCGTACCGCGATGGGACGTCGCCTCACCGCTTCCTTAACGGCGAGGTATCGAACGGACGCGGACCGGGCTGCGGTCGGGAAGGCCCTTCTGGAAGCTCTTGCACGCCTGCGGCCGCATTCGCGGACCTAGGCAAAGGCGCACTTCGCTAAGCCACCCCTTGCGGTCGGTGGCCACCGCGATCATCGACTCCTTAACTCCCGGATTGACCGCCGCGAACGCTCGGCGGATGCCCCCAGCCGTCTGGGGTTTCGTGGCCAATGCGGCCATGTCCGGAAAGCGCACCGCCCGGAATAGCATCGAAGCGGCTTTGAAATAGGCGGCCGGATGCGGGCTCATGCACGTCCCGTGCTTTGCCCATTCATGCTGCAAGAGTTGGGGGGTGGGGGTTTGGCATATATGTTGTCGAAGGACCTGTTGCGGGACGATCCGGGCCGGGCGGCACCATTGCGGATAAGCCGGGTTATCGGTCTCCGGCCAGAGCCCGTGCAGCACCCACCCGAAACGCGCCGCGTCGCCCGAGCATTGAAAACGATCGTTCGCGCCCAGCGGATCGCGCGCATTCGCGCAATATTGCGGCGACCAGCTCATCGCGAGCTTGTAGCCCGTGATCGGCGGCGTCCGCACCGGCTCGTCGCGCGGATTCTTCTCGAGCCGCGGCACCGGAATGCGATCGGGCACGACACAGGCGAGCGCCTGCGCCCGCGCCGCCGCAACGGGCATCAGCGCCAGCGCGATCGCCGCCGCGCTACGCCAGCGCAAAGTCGAGGCCGATGTCGGCCGCCGGCGCCGATTGGGTAAGCCGCCCGACCGAGACATAGGTCACGCCGGTCTCGCCGATCGCCCGAATCGTGTCGAGCCGCACGCCGCCCGACGCCTCGGTCGGCACCGCACCGCCGACAAGCGCCACGCAGTCGCGCAGTTCGGCAAGGTCCATATTGTCGAGCAACAGGTGCGTCGCCCCGGCCTTCAGCGCGGGACCGACCTGCGCCAGGCGATCGACCTCGACGATGATGCTGGCGATCCCGGCGTCGACCGCGCGGCGCACCGCCTCCTCGACCGAGCCCGCAACCGCGACATGATTGTCCTTGATCATCGCCGCATCCCACAGCCCCATGCGATGGTTCGTCGCGCCGCCCATCCGCGTCGCATATTTTTCCAGCACCCGCAGCCCGGGGATCGTCTTGCGCGTGTCGAGCAAGGTCGCCCCCGTCCCCGACAGCGCATCGACATAGGCGCGCGTCATCGTGGCGATGCCCGAGAGATGCTGCACGGTGTTCAGCGCGGACCGCTCGGCGGTCAGCATGGCGCGCGCATTGCCCGACAGGCGCATCAGGTCGCTGCCCGCCGCGACGCGGTCGCCCTCGCCCACCAGAATCCGTATCTCCATCGCCGGGTCGAGCGCGCGAAAGAATCGCTCGGCGATCGGCAGCCCCGCGACGGTGATCGCATCGCGGCTGTCCATCACCCCGGCGAACCGCGCGTCGGCGGGAATCGTCGCCATCGATGTGATGTCGCCGCCGGACCCCAGATCCTCGGCCAAGGTGTTGCGGACAAAGGCGTCGAGGTCGAAACCGGGCAAGGAAAAATCGCTCATGCCGAGAGCGATAGAGCCAGTGCCACGCAAATCAACTTGACGTTTACGTCAACTGGCGCTGACATGCGTGCAAATAACAATATGGAGAGAATGCCCATGCAATCCCCGATCTGCGCGATGCTCGGCATCGAATTCCCGCTGCTCGCTTTCTCGCACTGCCGCGACGTCGTGGTCGCGGTGTCGAAGGCCGGCGGCATGGGCGTGTTCGGCGCGGCGTCGCTGCCCCCCGAACGGCTGGAAGAGGAACTGGCGTGGATCGACGCGCATATCGGCGGCCTGCCCTATGGCGTCGACCTGATCGTGCCGAACAGCTTTGCCGGAAAGGGCGACGATCGCGGCGACCTGCCGCCGATCCCCGCCGAGCATAAGGCCTTCGTCGCCGACCTGCTGGGCAAGCATGGCGTCGACGACGCGAACATGGCGCTGCCCGCAACGGGCGGCAGCCTGGGCGAGAATATGCGCGAGGATGGCGCGGCCCGCCTGCTGGAGGTCGCGTTCCGCCACCCGATCAAGCTGATCGCGAACGCGCTGGGCGTCCCGCCGCCGCTGATGCTGGAACTGGGCAAGCGGTTCGACGTGCCGGTCGCGGCGCTGGTCGGCACGCGCGACCACGCGCTGGCACAGGTTCGCGCGGGCGTCGACATTCTGGTCGTCGCGGGCGGCGAGGCCGGCGGCCATTGCGGCGAGGTCGCGACGATGGTGCTGGTGCCCGAGGTCGCGGCCGCGGTCGAGGCGGTCGGCGCGACGACGCCGATCCTGGCCGCGGGGGGCATCGTGACGGGCCGCCAGATGGCCGCGGCGATGGCGATGGGCGCGCATGGCGCCTGGACCGGATCGGTCTGGCTGACGACGGCGGAGGCCGAGACGAACCCGATCGTGAAGGAAAAGATGCTCGCGGCCTCGTCGCGCGACACGGTGCGGTCGAAGAGCCGCACGGGCAAGCCGTCGCGCCAGCTTCGGTCGCCCTGGACCGACGCCTGGGAAGCCGAAGGCGCGCCGAAACCCCTGCCCATGCCGCTGCAGTCGCTGGTCAGCGAACCCGCGCTGCGCAAGGTCGATAAATTGTCCGAAGGCGGCCACGAAGGCGCAAAGGCCCTGGCCACCTATTGGGTCGGCCAGGGCGTCGGCCTGATGAACGAGGCGATGGGCGCCGGACAGGTCGTGCAGACATTCAAGGAAGACTGGGTCGCCGCGTGCGAGCGGCTGAATGGGTTTATTGGGGATTGAATGGGCGGTTTGGGATTCCGGGCTGGGGCCGGAACCCGGTGCTCACGGTCGCCGCCTTGCCTTAACCGTTCAGCGCCTGATTGTGGTCATAGCAGTATTTTTGATCTCATCCCAAAGCCGGACATATTGTTGAGTTGCATAACGCGCCAATGGTCGAGCCGGTTAGGTGACTGAAATTGATTTCCCCAAGCTAATCGCCATTGGAAGCTCCTGGACGCATAGTTTCGACCTTAGCCAGAAAGGAGCTGACTGATGGGAAGCATTCGCTTAACCCCTGACATTACGGAGATCGATCACCTGCCAGTGGAATTCCGTACCAAGGCTGGCGATATCATCTTGGTGTGCGCCCTGATACAGCAGCAGCTCGCTAATCTATTCGCGCACATCGTTGGCCTGAACCCAGCGATTTTTACTTATCTGGGGCATGACCTAGATACATCGAAAATGATCACAGCCATTAGGCGCTTGGTGAAATCCGATGATTGCCCCAACCAAGTGAATGGCCAACTCCCCACCATCCTCAATAAGTGCGCCAAGGCGCTCCAGGAGCGCAACAATGTGGCCCATGGGCCTATGACTTATGACAGCGGAATGCTGGTGCGATTTGAAATCAAGGGCGGCGACAAGCCTCACAGATTGGTCAAGGTGCTATCCATGGCCTATTTCGACCAGGCGCTAGAGGACGCAAAAGCAGCCCTTTGGGAGCTGCGCCTGCAGGTGATCGAGCTTAACAAGCGCAAGGCACAGTAACAGACAGAGTGAGAAGACAGCTAGCGGCAAGCATGCCGCCCCCATAAGGACGCAGCCTACGTAAGCACTCTGAACCTTCTGCAGGCAGCCGCCTCTGACGGACTTTGCAAGGCGTCGATGTTCATCAGGGCACCTTTAACGAGCGGCACTGATTGAAAGCGGCCAGTCCACAATAACGGCAAGAACCGTTCAGCGGGTTCCCGGAATTCCGGCCAGTTCGGCTGGCGTTACTACGGGTTCATTCCGGTCCTTGCGTTCTGAATAACGGTCGACGAGTTGTTCGGCATGGCCGCGCGTCAGCACGGTGAACCGCACCAGTTCCTCGGCAACGTCGACGATCCGGTCATAATAGCTCGATGGCAACATGCGCCCGGCTTCGTCGAACTCCTGATAGGCCTTCGCGACGCTCGACTGGTTGGGAATGGTGATCATCCGCATCCAGCGCCCAAGGATGCGAAGCGTATTGATGCTGTTGAAGGACTGCGATCCAGCCGACACCTGCATCACCGCAAGCGTTCGCCCCTGCGTCGGCCGAACCCCCTTATAGGCGAGCGGAAGATGATCGACCTGAGTCTTCATGATCCCGGTGATCTGACCGTGGCGCTCTGGGCTGCACCATACCTGACCTTCAGACCAGATAGAATGCTGCCTGAGCTCTTCGACTGCGGGATGATCGTCGTCGGCGATCTGGTCGGGGAGCGGCAGGTCGGATGGGTCGAAGATGCGTGTCTCGCAGCCGAAGAGCTGCAGCAGGCGCGCCGTCTCCTCTACGACGAGCCGCGAATAGGAGCGCTCTCGTAGGGATCCGTATAGCAGAAGGATGCGCGGCGCAGGATCGAGCGGCCCGAGGCCAAGCGCGGGCTGCGCCCGGAGATATTCGGTGCTGAGCGCAGGCAGATGGTCGGGATCGGCAAGGGTGCGCAGGCGGCTGTATGTCTGTTCTGTCATGATACTCAGGCTTGTGAAGGAGTGGTGGCCGGGAACCAGCGGCGCCCGAGCCGAAAGGCGACGCCGACAAGCAGGATAAGGACGGGCACTTCGACGAGCGGGCCGATGACGGCGGCAAAGGCGACCGGTGAGGCGAGGCCGAAGGCGGCGATCGCGACCGCAATAGCCAACTCGAAGTTATTGCCTGCCGCGGTGAAGGCGACCGCTGTCGTGCGTGGATAATCCGCTTCGATCAGCTTCCCCATCCAGAAGCTGATCAGGAACTGCACGATGAAATAAATGGTGAGTGGGATCGCTATCCGCACGACGTCGCCGGGGATAGTGACGATCTCGCCGCCCTTGAGGCTGAACATCGCGACGATCGTAAAGAGCAGCGCGACGAGCGTGATGGGGCCGATCGTGGGGAGGAAGCGCGTCTCGTACCACTCGTCTCCCCTCACCCTCGCGAGGAAGAGGCGCGTGAGATATCCTGCGAGGAAGGGGATGCCGAGATAGATGAGAACCGCCTCGGCGATGGTCCAGAAACTCACGTTGATGACGCTGCCTTCGAGCCCGAAGAGGGGCGGCAGGACGGTGAGGAAGAACCAGGCGTAAACGCTGAAGAACAGAATCTGGAAGATCGAATTGAAGGCGACGAGCGCGGCGACATATTGATTGTCGCCCTTGGCTAGCTGGTTCCAGACGATCACCATCGCGATGCAGCGCGCGAGGCCGATGAGGATCAAGCCGGTCATATATTCGGGCTTGTCCGAGAGAAAGATTACCGCGAGCGCAAACATCAGCACCGGGCCGATGATCCAGTTCTGGACGAGCGAGATGGCTAGCACGCGCCGGTCCTCGAACACGCGCGGCAGCTCGTTGTAACGCACGCGGGCGAGTGGCGGATACATCATCAGGATGAGGCCGATTGCGATCGGGATGTTCGTCGTGCCGACCGATATCGCATCGATCGCGGTGGGAAGGTCCTTGAAGAACGATCCCAGGAGGACGCCGAGCGCCATCGCGAGGAATATCCAGAGCGTTAGATAGCGGTCGAGGAACGACAGGCGTTCGCGCTTTGCAGCAGCCATGATGCTGTCCTCAGGCTCGAACGCGATTGCCGTTGGCATCAACGACCTGTTCGCCATCTTCCTTGGTGAAAGCGCCAAGCTGCCGTGCGGGCAGGATGTCGAGTACGGCCTCGGACGGGCGGCAGAGCCTGACCCCGAGCGGCGACACGACGAGCGGGCGATTGATAAGAACGGGGTGCGCCATCATTGCATCGACCAACGCGCTGTCGGTATGGCCTTCGTCGCCGAGGCCGAGGTCCGCATAGGGCGTGCCCTTCTCACGGAGCAATTCGCGGGGCGTGATTCCTGCCCGGTCGATCAGTTGTTCGAGCAGTACGCGAGCCGGCGGCGTCTTCAGATACTCGACGACATGCGGTTCGATCCCGGCATTCCGGATCAGCGCGAGCGTGTTGCGCGACGTGCCGCAGTCGGAGTTATGGTAGATAATGATGTCAGTCATAGGGCCGGCTCTTTCAGCAACAGGTGAGTTCGGCGAGCAACGGTTCGCATAGCTCGGCGCGGCCTTGGCAGCAGTCCTTCGCAAGGAAGAGCATCAGCTCTCGGAGCGTGTCGATATTGGCTCGCTGTATTTGCTGCCGGCCTTGCTTCTCGGATTTTACGAGACCGGCTTTGGCCAGCACCGCGAGATGTGTTGAGAATGTGCTTTGCGTGAGACCCGATGCATCGACCAATTCGCCAGTCGACAGGCCCTCCGGTTCATTTCGAACGAGCAGGCGAAAGGCTTCAAGGCGCGTTGGGTGTGCGAGAGCGGCGAGAGCGGGAAGCGCAGAATCGAGGTTCATGCATCGGAATTATCCGATGAGATGCCAGCCGTCAATTCTTATCGGAAATACCCGATGGATAAGATCAAATGTCCGCACATCCGGTCTGCTGACTAGAAAGCCGAAAGTCTCCACGGCCAAAAAGCGGGCATCAGAATACTCTCGGTAGCAGCGCGTAGCGCTGACGGAGGGAGACGGCACTAGGTTGCGCGCTCCTCTCACCACGCCCTTCGGGCGCGGTCGCCCTCCCCGTCGCTGTGCGACAGGGAGGGTTTCTTTGCGGTCATCCCGGAGGTGATCCGGGGGACGAACGAAATGCCGACCGATCAGGCGCTGACGGTGGCCTTGACGATCTTGCCGGGTTCGCGCGGCGGCTCGCCCTTGGGGAGGGCGTCGACATTTTCCATGCCTTCGATCACTTCGCCCCAGACGGTGTACTGCTTGTCGAGGAAACGCGCGTCGTCGAAGCAGATGAAGAACTGGCTGTTCGCGCTGTTCGGGTTCTGCGAACGGGCCATCGAGCAGACGCCGCGGACGTGCGGTTCGGCGTTGAATTCCTGCGGCAGGTCGGGAAGCTTGCTGCCGCCCATGCCGGTGCCCGTCGGGTCGCCGCCCTGGGCCATGAAGCCCGGGATCACGCGGTGAAAGACGACGTCGTCGTAAAAGCCTTCGCTGGCGAGCGTCGTGATGCGCTCGACATGCAGCGGGGCGAGGTCGGGGCGCAAGCGGATGACGACATCGCCGGTCGACAGCGAAAGGGTGAGCGTCTGATCGGACATGAAAGGCTCCTTTGTTGAAATCTCGTGTTGAAATTTGGCGGTGCCATAGCCGCGCCGCGCGGCAATGCCACGCACTAAATACGTAAATCCACCCCGCGACGTTGCCTTCGTGCGCCCGCAGGACTAGGGGAAGGCACGGACGCCGCATCAGCCAGGGAGGACCGCGATGGACAAACGCGAAGAGTCCCTGCCCCCCGAGGACGCCGTTGTCACCGACGACCGCGACATCGACCGCGATCAGCAGCGGGATCAGCCGCGCGAGGTCGAAACCGAACTCGACGAGGACGACCGGCTGAAGCCCGAATTCGTGCGCGACGTGATCGACCTGGCCGAAGCGGGTGAAGGCGAAGCGGCGCGCGAACGCATCGGCCGCCTGCACCCCGCCGACATCGCCGACCTGTTCGAACTGGCCCGATCCGACGAGCGGCCGATGCTGGCCGCGGTGCTGGGCGACATGCTGTCGGCCGACGTCCTCGCGGAAATGAACGATTATGTGCGCGAGGAGCTGATCGACCTCCTGGCGCCCGAACAAGTGGCCGAACTCGCCGCCGAACTCGATACCGACGACGCCGTCGCGATCATCGAGGATATGGAGGAGGACGAGCAGCAGGCGGTTCTCGACGCGATGGAGCCCGAGGATCGCGCCGCGATCGAGGACGCGCTGTCTTTCCCGGAGGAATCCGCCGGGCGCCTGATGCAGCGCGAATATGTCGCGGTGCCCGAGCATGTGACCGTCGGCGACGTGATCGACCGGCTGCGCGAGGATGTCGACCTGGCGACCGATTTCTGGGAAATCTTTGTCGTCGATCCGCTGCATCGGCCGATCGGGACGTGCCAGCTCAGCTGGATCCTGCGCACCCCGCGCGACATTGCCGTCGCCGATGTGATGAAGCGCGAGCAGACGCTGATCCCGGTCGACATGGACCAGGAAGAGGTCGCGCTGCGCTTTCAGAAATATGCGCTGATCTCCGCCGCGGTCGTCGACAAGGCGGGGCGGCTGGTCGGGATGATCACGGTCGATGACGTCGTGCACATCATCCAGGAAGAGGCGGGCGAGGATATCCTGCGCCTGTCGGGGGCCGGCGACGGCGACATCAACGAACCGATCCGCGAAACCTATGCCGCGCGCGTGCGCTGGCTGATCGCGAACCTGGGTACCGCGTTGCTCGCGTCGAGCATCGTCGGGCTGTTCGGGGGCGCGATCGAGCATATGGTGGCGCTGGCCGCGCTGATGCCGATCGTCGCGGGCGTGGGCGGCAATGCGGGGACGCAGACGCTGGCGGTTACGGTGCGCGCGCTGGCGATGAACCAGCTTACCGATTCGAACAGCTTTCGCGCGGTGTGGCGCGAGATGAAGATCGCGCTGCTCAACGGGGGCACGATCGCGCTGATCGCCGGGACGGCGACGGCGCTGTGGTTCGGCAATCCGCAGCTGGGCGCGGTGATCGCGGCGGCGATGATCGTCAACATCTTCGTCGCGGGGGTCGCGGGGGTCGCGGTGCCGCTGCTGCTCGATCGGCTGGACCAGGACCCCGCGGTCGCCAGCTCGATCTTCGTCACGATGACGACGGATTCGATGGGTTTCCTGGCCTTCCTGGGGCTGGCGGTGCTGAGCGGGCTGACGACGCTCTAACGCAAGCCCTTGGATTCCAAGCGATTCAAATGGATCGCAAAAAATTTTTACACCGGCCCACTTTTTTTGGAACTTATCCCCCGCAATGCTCGTTTCCAATTCGAGCAGCGGTCATCGCCCCCCCGCAGCGCTGCTCAGCAACATTGGCCCGGCCCGCATTCCCTCCCCCCCCCTCGAAGCGTGCCGGGCCATTTTGCATCCCAATCCTGAGAGGTGATAAAATGACGAGTGTCCGTGTAATCCTCCTCACCCTGCTTGCCAGCTTTCTGGTCGCTGGTTGCAATACGGTGAAGGGTGCTGGCCGCGACATCGAATCGGTCGGCCAGGCGGGTAGCGACGCCATCCATTGATCGGGCCACTGATCGGGCGCTTGCCCGCTTACCCTTAAACCTCTTCGAGAGGTTCGACAGGCGCCGTTTCGGCGCCTGTCTTGCGTCGGCGCTGGGTAAACCAGATCGCGACGATCGACATTTCGTACAGAAACACCAGCGGGACGGCGAGCAGGAGCTGGCTGAGCACGTCGGGCGGCGTGAACACGGCGGCGATCGCGAAGGCGCCAACGATCATGTAGCGCCGCGCGCCGATCAGCTGCTGGCGCGTCACCAGTCCCGCGCGCTCGATCAGCATCAGCAGGATCGGCAGCAGAAAGGCGATGCCGAACGCCAGGATGAACTGCATCACGAAGCTGAGGTAATTGCCGACCGACGGCAACGCTTCCTGCGTCACGCCGCCGACGGTGCCCTGGTAACCGAGCAGGAATTTCAGCGCGATCGGAATGGTGATGAAATAGGCGAAGCTGGCCCCGACCGCGAACAGCACGGGCGTCGCAAAGAGGAACGGCAACAGCGCGCGCTTTTCCTTGCGGTAAAGCCCGGGCGCGACGAATTTCCAAAGCTGGTTCGCGATCACCGGAAAGGCGATCATCGTCGCGGCGAACAGCGCCACCTTGATCTCGACGAAGAAGGCCTCGAACAACTGGGTATAGATCAGCTTGCCCTGCCCCGCGACGACGAGCGGGTGGACGAGAACCCCGAAGATCGGGCGCGCGTAATAAAGGCACACGCCGAAAGCGAGGCCGATGGCGAGCAAGGATTTCAGGAGCCGCGAGCGGAGTTCGATCAGATGGTCGAGCAGCGGCATCTTGCCGCCCGCGCCGTCGTCACTTCCCGGCGTGTCGCCGCTTCCCGGCGTAATGGGCGCCTCGACCGTCATGGAAGCGGCCCATCGCGCGGCGGCACCTCGTGCGTTTCGGGCTTGGTCGCGGCCGCCGCATGATCCGGATTTTCCGGCGGCGTCTCGTCGGTGGTGGCTGTGCCTGCCGGAGGAACGATCGGCGGGGTTCCCGCGCCGGCATCGTCGAGTCGCGGAAATTCGCGCATGATCGCGTCATTCTGCGCGCGCCACTGCTTTTCGAGCTCTTCCAGCTCCGCCTCGCGCATCATCGTGTCGAGACCGGAGCGGAAATGGCGCGCCATGCCGCGCGCCTTGCCGACCCACTTGCCGACAAAACGCATCGCCTTGGGCAGATCCTTGGGGCCGATGACGACCAAGGCCACCACGATGACGAGCAAAAGCTCGGTCGGCGCGACGTCGAACATTTTCTAGACTGATCCCCGCAGACGGCTGACGATCAGCGGATTTCGGTTTCCGCAGTCGGCGTCGGAGTGGTGGCGTCGGGCGCGCGCTGGCCCTCGATATGCTTCGGTGCCGGCGGCGTATCGTCGTCCGCCATGCCCTTCTTGAAGCTTTTGATGCCCTTGGCGACGTCGCCCATCATGTCGGAAAAGCGTCCCTTGCCGAACAACAGGAGGACGAGGATACCGACCACGAGCCAGTGCCAGATGCTGAAGCTACCCATTAGAATTCTCCTTGAGGCCGCTCACTTAAGCCTCTTCGCCGTCTTTTACTAGGTCCAGCTCGCCGATAGCTTCCTCGAATGCGAGGTCCACCGGGTCGAGCAGACCGGCTGCACGCAAATCCTCGATTCCCGGCAGATCCTTGCGGCTGGTGAGGCCGAAATGTTGCAGGAACGCGTCGGTCGTCTTGTAGATCAGCGGCCGCCCCGGAACTTCGCGGCGTCCGGCGGGCGCGATCCATTCGGCTTCCATCAATACGTCGAGCGTCCCCTTCGAGGTCTGGACGCCCCGGATCGCCTCGATCTCCGCACGGCTGACGGGTTCGTGATAGGCGACGATGGCAAGCACCTCGGCCGCGGCGCGCGACAGCTTGCGCGGATCGTCCCGCTCGCGGCGAAGCAGATGGGCAAGATCGGCAGGGGTCTGGAAATGCCAATGCCCACCCCGCTCGACGAGTTCGATGCCGCTGCCGTCGTGGCGTTCGGCAATCCGCACGATGATCGCGCGCACCTCGCCCGGGGTCATTTCGTCGCCGAGGCGCCCGGCAACCTGCCTGGAATCCAGCGGCTCGTCGCTGGCGAACAGCATGGCCTCGATTGCGCGTTCCAGATCGTCGATCATGCCGGTTGTTGTCCCATCTGGGCTGCCTTCAGATAAAGCGGTTCGAACGCGCCCTCCTGTTTCAGGTCGACGCGGCCCTGGCGTGCCAGTTCGAGCGCAGCGACAAAGCTGGACGCGATCGCCGACCGACGAAGCGGCCCCTGATAGTCCGACGGCAGGAAATCGGCGAGCTCGGCCCAGTCGAGCTTGATCCCGATCAGCCGCTCCAGGTGATGAAGCGCGGCATCGAGCGTAACGACCGGGCGCCGCGATACCATATGGACCACCGGCTCGGTCCGCAGCTTTACCTGACCATAAGCCGACAGCAGGTCATAGAGGGTGGCGTCCCAGCGGCGCAGCTTCACGTCGTGCAGCCCCTCGGGCTTTGCGCGCAGGAACACGTCGCGGCCGACACGGTCGCGCGCCAACAGCCGCGCCGCCGCCTCGCGCATCGCGGCGAGCCGCTGAAGACGCAGTTGCAGACGCAAGGCGAGTTCGTCGGGCGACGGCTCCTCCAGCGGATCCTTCGGCAGCAGCAACGCCGATTTGAGATAGGCGAGCCAGGCCGCCATCACGAGATAATCGGCGGCGACTTCAAGCTTTGCGCGCATTTCGGCGATGAAGCCGAGATATTGTTCGACGAGCTGGAGGATCGATATCTGCCGAAGGTCGACCTTTTGGTTGCGCGCGAGCGTCAGCAGCAGGTCGAGCGGCCCCTCCCAGCTATCGAAGCTGAGTTGCAGCGCATCCTCGCGCTCCGCTGCCGCGGTCGGAGCCAGTTCGAACTCGAGCGGCAGCTCTTCCATCGCCGTCTCAGGCTATTGCCAGCAGCGCGTCGCGCTGGTCGACGAGGACGTCGAACCCGCGCGGATCGTGCTTGCCGGAGATGCGGTCCATCGCTCCCTCCAGCCGGGCGAGCGATACGGTGCTGATCGGGTCGAGCGCATTGGCGATGCCGACCATGTCGTCCATCTTTGCCCAGCAATTGAGCGCGATGTCGCACCCCGCCGCGACGGCATCGGCCGCGCGCGACGGAACGTCGCCCGACAAGGCCTTCATGTCGAGGTCGTCGGTCATCAGCAGGCCGTGAAAACCGACGCGCTGACGGATGATCGTGTCGATGATCGTCGGCGACAGGGTGGCGGGCAGATCCTTGTCCCACGCCTCGAAGATCACATGACAGGTCATCGCCATCGCGGCGTCGCGAAGCGCGGCGAACGGGGCAAGATCGGTGAGGAGATCGTGGTCGGACGCGGTGACGCGCGACAGCGTCTCATGCGAATCGAACAACGCGCGGCCATGACCGGGGATATGCTTTACGATCCCGACGACACCGCCGTCCTGCAACCCGCTGAGGATCGCGCGGCCGAGCGCGGCAACGCGCATCGGCTCGCTGCCCAGGGCGCGGTCGCCGATCACGTCGCTGGCGCCGGGCTGCCGCACGTCGAGCAGCGGCAGGCAATCGACGGTGATCCCGACCTCCGCCAGCATGACGGCAAGCGCCATCGCATTGAGCCGCGCCGCTTCGATCGCGCTGGCCGGCGCGCGCTCGTACAGCGCGTCGAATGCGGCGCCGCTGGGGAAATCCGGCCATTCGGGGGATTTCATCCGCGCGACGCGACCGCCTTCCTGGTCGATGAGGATCGGAAGGTTCGACCGTCCGTCCAGGCTGCGCAAATCATCGGTCAATCGCCGCAATTGCTCGCGGTTCTCGATGTTACGGCCGAACAAAATATAGCCCGCGGGTTCGCTGTCGCGAAAGAAGGCGCGCTCGTCGTCAGTCAGGGTGAGGCCCGAAAGGCCGAAAATTGCAGGTATCATCGTGCGTCAACCTCCATAGGTCGGCGCCCCCTCTTCATGCAACATGGCATGACGATACTTATCCACCAATGTCCCGTGCGGCCAAGCGGGCCAAATCAGCGAACGACGACGCAATTTTCACCCGCGACGCGCAACTTTCCGCACAGCGACGACGCATTGGCGGCGGTTCCCGCCGATGCCCGCAGACGATAGACCGTCTTTTCGCCGGCCTCTGCCGGAGAGATCGACTTGCCGAGATCGGCAAGATACGGAAAGCGCTTCGAAAGATTGGACCACGCCTTGTTCGCCGCGGCCTCGCTGCTGAAGGCGCCGAGCTGGATCGTGCCCGACCCGCCCGTCGCGACCTTGTCCTTCGCCGGCGTTTCGGCCGTCTTTACCGACATCGCCGCCGGCTTTGCCTTGCCCTTGTCGGCTTCGGCGATGCGTGCGGCCTCCGCCTTTGCGGCGGCGTCCTTGTCGGTCTTTGCCTTGGTTGCAGCCGCCTTGGCAGCCGCTTCGCGCTCCTGGGGCGTGACCGCCGGCTCTTCGGGCATGCGGCTGGCGTCGACCTTGCCCGACGGCACCGCGCCCTCGGTCGCGGCGAAGCTTGCGTCGCCCTCGCCTTCGAAAGTCTTGGCGCCGTCGCTTTTGGGCGCGACCTTGTAATCGCCCTTGTCGGCAACGATCAGCTCGCCCTGCCCGCGCGCGCCGCCGTTCTGCATCCACCAGAGACCGCCAAGAACCGCGCCGATCAGCAGCAGTCCGCCGAGCACCATGATCAGCAGACGCGCGGGCGAAACCTCGCCGTCCTCGTCATATTCATCGGCCGCTTCCAGCCAGGGCAGACGCTCCTCGCCCTCCAGGCCCAGACCCCCGTCCTCGGACTCCGCTTTCCGGTCTTCGGCCATCAGTTCATCTCCTCGAGCGCCTCGACCCCCATCAGGCGCAGCCCGTTTCGGATAATCTGCCCGATTCCGTCGGCCAAATAAAGGCGAGTCGCGGTCAATTCGGGGTCATTTGCCAAAATGACACGGGCCTCGGGCCGATCGTTACCCATGTTCCACCACGCATGAAACGCGGCGGCCACTTCGCCGAGGAAGAAGGCGATGCGGTGCGGCTCGCGCGCCGAGGCCGCCGATTCGACGATACGCGGGAACTGCGCGAGCAATTTGACAAGCCCCAGCTCATAATCGTCGAGCCGCGCCGGGTTCGGCGTCGCCGCCGCGACGCCCGCCTCCGCAAGCTTGCGCTTCAGCGATGCGATACGCGCATGGGCATATTGGACATAGAAGACCGGATTGTCGCGCGACGCCTCGACGACCTTGGCGAAATCGAAGTCCATCTGCGCATCGGCCTTGCGCGTCAGCATCGTATAGCGGACGGCGTCCTTGCCCACCTCGTCGACGATGTCGGCGAGCGTGACGAAATTGCCCGCGCGCTTCGACATCTTGAACGGCTCGCCATTCTTGAGCAGCCGGACCATCTGGACGAGCTTTACGTCGAACTTCTTCGTTCCGCCGGTCAGCGCCGCGACCGCGGCCTTGATCCGCTTGACCGTGCCCGCATGGTCGGCGCCCCAGATGTCGATCAGCTCGTCGGCGCCCTGCGCCTTTTGGAAGTGATAGGCGAGGTCGGCGCCGAAATAGGTCCAGCTGCCGTCCGATTTCTTGATCGGGCGATCCTGGTCGTCGCCGAATTCGGTCGAGCGGAACAGCGGCAGCTCGACCGGTTCCCAATCCTCGGGCGTCTCGCCCTTCGGCGCTTCGAGCACGCCGTCATAGACGAGGCCTTTTTCGCGGAGCCATTTTTCGGCGTCGGCGGGCTTGCCCTCGGCCTGCAGTTCGGCCTCCGACGAGAAGAGATCGTGATGGATGCCGAGCTTGGCGAGGTCGGCGCGGATCATGTCCATCATCGCGCTGACCGCTTCGGCGCGGAACAGGCCGAGCCAGGCCTCTTCGGGCGCGCCGACGTAGCGGTCGCCATATTCGGTCGCCAGCCGGGCGGCGACGGGCTTCAGATAGTCGCCGGGGTACAGACCCTCCGGGATCGCGCCGATATCCTCGCCCAGCGCCTCGCGGTAGCGCATGTGCACCGACCGCGCGAGGACGTCGACCTGCGCGCCCGCATCGTTGACATAATATTCGCGGGTGACCGCATAGCCGATATATTCGAGCAGCGCGGCGAGCGCGTCGCCGACGACCGCGCCGCGGCAATGGCCGACGTGCATCGGCCCGGTCGGGTTCGCGGACACATATTCGACATTCACGCGGCGTCCCTTGCCGGTGGTCGAACGACCGTAGTCGCCCGTTTCGGCATGGATCAGCGCGAGTTCGTCGCGCCAGCTGCCTTCGGCGAGCCGCATGTTGATGAAGCCGGGGCCGGCGACGCTCGCCTCGGTCACCTCGTCGAGCGCGCCGAGTTCGGCAACGAGAAGCTCGGCGAGCGCGCGCGGATTGGTGCCAGCGGGCTTGGCGAGCACCATCGCGGCGTTCGTCGCGACGTCGCCGTGCGACGGATCGCGCGGCGGCTCCACGCTGATGGCGCTGCGGTCGAGATCGGCGGGAAGCGCATCGCGCGCGACGAGCGCATCCAATGCAACATTGATATGGTCGGAAAAGCGGCTGAACAGGGTCACGGCGGATCCTATCTCTTGGTCAAGATCGATTGGCTGGCGCCCTAACGCAGGGCGGGCAACGCGAAAAGCCCTGCGCAGCCCATATCGGCGTCGCAGGGCAAAAAGAAAAGCGAACGGCGCGGGTCAGCGCCGCCGCGCGAATTATCGTCGGACGTTATATTCGAGCTGTTCCTGCGACAGCTGGAAACCGACGAGCAGTTCGAAGCTGGCGCGCTGTACCGCGGCGCGAACCTCCGGAATGCTCAGCGGATCGACGGCCGCGTCTTCCTCGCCCGCCTTGCGCTTGCGGGTGATGCGTTCCTGGATGTCGGCGGGCAGCGTCGCCGCCGCACGATCGACATAGGCCGACGCCTGGCCGTGGCCGGTGCCGCGCACCTGTCCTTCGGGAAAGCTGATCGTCACCTGTCCGACGCGCTTGGCGATAACGGCGGTGCCGCCCTGCACGACGGTCGAGAAATAAGGCAGGGTCAGCGTGCGCGCCGGGCCGGCATCGCGGCGGGTCGCCACGACGTCGAAATCGGCAAGCTGATAGACCTTCTCGCCGGTGTCGTTGCACGTCGGGACAAGGTTGGTGATCGTTGCGACCACGTCGATCGCGCTCGCGTCGCGGCTGGTCGCGGGGTCGAACAGCGTGATGTCGCCGGTATGCATCGGCACCGCCACCGCCGGGCAGGTGCTGCGCGTCGCGGTGATGCCGACGCCCGACGAAACGTCGATGTCATTGTCCTTCGCACAGCCGGCGACCGTCGCCATGCCTGCGGCTCCGCACAGCACGGCGATCAATTTGCGGGACGAAGGCGAAAAAGGCATCATAAGGATCGAACTTTCCAAAACTGGCGCGAAGGCGTCGAAATCGAGGTTCCGACCGCTCCATGCGCGCCGCTTCTTATCGGTGCGATGAACGGGGCGCAACGGTGCGAAGTCGCTTTACCCCATATAGGGTGCTGCGCTAGAGCGCGCGCATCATGAATGCTCCTCATCCGATGACGCCCCCCCAGGGCGGCGAAACGGCAGAACTCAAGGTTTTGGTGGCGGCGCCGCGCGGTTTCTGCGCGGGCGTCGACCGCGCGATCCGCATCGTCGAGCTGGCGCTCGAACGCTTCGGCGCGCCCGTCTATGTCCGGCACGAGATCGTCCACAACCGATATGTGGTTGAATCGCTGAAGGCAAAGGGCGCGATTTTCGTCGAATCGCTCGACCAGGTCCCCGACGGCGTCCCGGTGGTCTTCAGCGCGCACGGCGTGCCGAAGGCGGTGCCGGCAAAGGCCGAAGCGCGCGGGCTGGATTATATCGACGCGACGTGCCCGCTGGTTTCGAAAGTGCATCGCCAGGCGGAACGCGCGAACGAGGCGGGGCGCCATATCGTCTTCGTCGGCCATGCGGGTCACCCCGAGGTGATCGGCACGCTGGGCCAGCTTCCCGAAGGCGCGATGACGCTGGTCGAATCCGTCGACGACGTCGCGAAGCTGTCGCCCCCCGACCCCGAGCTGCTGTCGTACCTGACGCAGACGACGCTGTCGGTCGACGACACGCGCGACATCATCGCGGCGCTCCAGCACCGCTTCCCGGCGATCAGCGGCCCGCGCGGCGAGGACATCTGCTATGCGACGTCGAACCGGCAGGAAGCGGTGAAGGCGATCGCGGGCCAATGCGACCGCATGATCGTGATCGGCGCGCCGAACAGCTCGAACAGCCTGCGCCTGGTCGAGGTCGCCGAGCGGCTGGGCACGCCCGCGCATCTGGTTCAGCGCGGCACCGACGTCGACCCGGCGTGGCTCGACGATATCGGCACGCTGGGCATCACCGCAGGCGCGAGCGCGCCCGAAACGCTGGTTCGCGAAGTCATCGACGCTGTCGCGGCGCACCGTCCGATCACCGAGGAGGTCGTGGTGACCGCCGAGGAAAATATGGTGTTCAAGCTGCCGCGCGGGCTCGAAGCAGCCTGATGGCCGTCTATACGCACGTCGATCCCGACGACCTTGCCGCACTCGTCGCCCGGTACGACATCGGGACCGTGATCTCGTGCAAGGGGATCGCCGAGGGAGTCGAGAACAGCAACTTCCTGCTCGAAACCACGAAAGAGCGCTTCATCCTGACGCTCTACGAAAAGCGCGTGCGCGAGAGCGACCTGCCGTTCTTCGTCGACCTTCTGGGCCATCTGGCGGCGAAAGACTGCCCGGTGCCGGCGATGATCCGCGACCGCGACGGCACGGCGATCCAGCAGGTCGCCGGGAAATCGGCGTGCATCATCCAGTTTCTGACGGGCATCTCGCTGACCAAGCCGACGACGGGCCAGTGCGAAGCCGCGGGCGCGGCGCTCGGCGCGATGCACCGCGCGGTCGCCGACTTCGCCGGATCGCGCGAGAACAGCATGGGCCACCAGCATTGGCGCGGCATCGCCAAAGCGGCGGGCGACCTTGATGTCGTCGTTCCGGGCCTGCAGGCTGTCGTCGACGCCGAACTCGGCTTTCTGGACGCGCATTGGCCGACCGACCTTCCCGCACACGTCATCCACGCCGACCTGTTTCCTGACAATGTCCTGATGCTGGGCGATACGGTCACCGGCCTGATCGACTTCTATTTCGCGGCGAGCGACTATCGCGCCTATGATGTCGCGGTCACGCATGCGTCGTGGGTCTTCTCGACCGACGGCACCCGCTGCGACACGGCGCGCGCACGCGCATTGATGCGCGGCTATGCCAGCGAGATCGCGCTGACCGATGCCGAGGTGGCCGCCCTGCCCCTGCTCGCGCGCGGCGCATCGCTGCGCTTCCTGCTGACGCGCGCGCACGACTGGGTACACACGCCCGCCGACGCGCTCGTCACGCGCAAGGACCCGACGCCCTTTCTCAATCGCCTGCGCCGCTATCAGGCTGATGACGCCGCCAGCCTGTTCGCCTCCGCATGAGCGAGGGCAAGACCGTGATCGTCGCCACCGATGGCGCGTGCAAGGGCAATCCGGGTCCCGGCGGCTGGGGTGCGGTGCTGCGCTGGGGCGACGTCGTAAAGACGCTTTCGGGCGGCGAGCCCGACACGACGAACAACCGCATGGAATTGATGGCGGCGATCGAAGCGCTGGCCGCGTTGAAACGGTCGTGCAACGTCGAGCTGTCGACCGACAGCGTCTATGTCCGCGACGGCATCACCAAATGGGTGCATGGCTGGCAGCGCAACGGCTGGAAGACCGCCGCGAAAAAGCCGGTCGCCAATGCCGACCTGTGGCAACGGCTTGTCGCCGAGGCCAAGCGCCACACGATCGAGTGGCTGTGGGTCAAGGGACACGCCGGACACGGCGACAATGAAATCGCCGACAAGCTGGCGAGCGATGCGGCGCTGGAAGTGGCGCGGGCGCGCTGAACGCCCGCGCGCGACGACCTTATTCGGCTTCCTTGGTGTCGGCGCCCGGGCCGTTTTTCTTGATCGAGTCGATCGCGTTCTTGGCGGAGGCCTTGCTCGAATAGCCTTCGGTCCAGAAGATCGTCTCGCTATTATATTTGAAATAGGCGACAAACTCGCCAGCCTTGTTCTTCTTGATCTCGAAATAATGGGCCATGCGATCCTCCACAGGTCAGGCCGTGCCGGGGGTGGCGCGACCAAACATATGTTAATCCACCCATTTCAGCGCGCAAGCGGATAGATGCGCGTTCAGACGAAGCGCGACGGCGCAAAGGGAGCGGTGTCGACCGCACCGATCGCCCCCTTCGGCATGGGCGCGCCGAGCTGCGCCGCGAGCAGCGCGCCCATCGCCGGCGAGGTCTGAATTCCAAAGCCGCCCTGCCCCGCACACCAGAAGAAATCGGGCACATCCGCATCCGCGCCGAATACAGGCGCCCGATCGGGAGCGAAGCTGCGCAGCCCCGCCCATTTGCGCTCGACCGCGGCGACGGGCCAGTCGACCACCTGTTGCAGCCGGTCGATGGCGATCGCCACGTCCATTTCCTCGGGCGCGGCGTCGCAGGGCTCGGACGGCGTCTCGTCGTGCGGGCTCAGCCAGATGCGCCCCTCGCTCTCGCCCTTGAAATAGAAGCTGCCGCCGACATGAACCACCAAAGGCAGCGATGCCGGCACCGGAACGCCGAGCCGAAGCTGAACCACCGTCCGCCGCAACGGCTGGATGCCCAGCGGCGCGGCGCCGCACATGGCCGCCACGGCATCGGCCCAAGCCCCCGCCGCATTCACGATGATATTCGCGTTGATGGTGTCGGCGCCAACGCGAACCTCCCACCCCTGCCCCGTCCGGCGCGTGCCGGTGAGCGGCGCACGGGTCGCGAGCATGGCGCCGGCCCGCGCCGCCGCATGCAGATAGGCGGCGTGCAGCGCCCCGACGTCGATATCGCTGCACGCGCCCTCATAGGCCGCCTCGCTCCATTCGGCGCGGATGCCGGGCACCATGCGCGCGATCTCGGCGGGCGACACGCGGTGGATGTCGACCTCTTTCGTCGCAAAGCTGGCGACAAAGGCATCGACGCTCGCCGCCTCGCTGCCGCGCCCGATATTGAGCGCCGTACGCGGCGCCAAAAAGCCGCGCTCGGAAAAATCGGCGGGCGGACTGCGGAGCATATCGAACGACGCGGCGGACAGCGGCTGCACGGCCGGGCCGCCATAGGTTTCGTGCCAGAAAGCGGCCGACCGCCCGGTCGCATGATAGCCGGGCGCATCCTCCGCCTCGATCATCAGCACCGCCCGGTGCGGCGCCAGCGCAGCCGCCAGACTTGCCCCTGCAATTCCCGCGCCGACGATCAGCACATCTGTCGAGGAAGGGAGCGCGGCGTTCATACCGCGCCGCATATCGGCTGATCCGGCGAATGCAAGCCGTGCCGACCGCCATGATGGTTACTTTTTAGTAAGTCATAATGCGTAGGAGAAGACCGATGGAAAACGGTCCGATCACGCTTGGCCTGGTGGCGCTGCTCGCCATATTGATGATCATCGCGGCCATCAGCGACCTGCGATCGCGATCGATCTCGAACGGATTGAACGGCGCGATCGCGCTGCTGGCTATTCCCTTCTGGATCGCCAGCGGGATGGACGTCTGGCCGGGCATGGCGTTGCAGCTCGGCGCCGCTTTTGCGGTCTTTCTGATCTTCGTCGGCCTGTTCGCGATCGGCGCGATGGGCGGCGGCGACGTGAAGATGATCGGCGCCGTAATGTTGTGGATTCCGCTGAATCTGTTTCTCGAAACCCTGACCGTAATGGCGATCGGGGGCGGCATTTTGTCCGCAATCATGCTTGTTCAGTCCAAAATTCGACCGTCCGACAAGGCGATAGAGGTGCCCTATGGGGTCGCCATCGCCGCGGCAGGTCTTTGGGCGCTTCACCAACAATATCTTAACCAGTTTCAGTTTATCGCATTCAGTTGAGGGCAAGCGCCACCGCTTCTGGTTGGCGCAGGAGGCGAAAAATCGTCATGGATACGCGAAAGATTATGCTGATCGTCGGCGCGCTGGTGATTGCCATCGGCGCGGCGTTCGGGGTCAACCAGATGATGCGGGGCGCTTCCGCTCCGCAGGCACATGCTGCGGCAGCGCCGGAAATCAACGGACCCATGATCCTCGTAGCGACCCGGCAGCTGCCGGCGGGCACGATCATCGGACCGGACAGCTTCCGCTTCCAGCCTTGGCCTAAGGAGTTGGTCGAGAAGGCCTACTTCCTGAAGGAAAAGACCGAGGTGAAGACGCTGGTCGGCACCGTCGTGCGCTATCCGATCACCGCGGGTCAGCCGCTGACGCAGGGCGCTCTCGTCCATCCCGACGATCGTGGCTTCCTCGCCGCCGCACTCAGCCCCGGCATGCGCGCCGTGACCGTGAAGGTCTCGCAGGAACAGGGCGTCGCGGGCTTCGTCTTCCCGGGTGACCGCGTCGACGTGGTGCTCGCCCAGACGATCGACATCGACAATGAAAAGAGCAGCTATCCCGACAAGCAGCTGTTCACCGCCGAAACCATCGTGCGCAACGTCCGCGTCCTCGCGACCGACCAGCGCTATGATGCCGAGGACGAAACCGGCAAGACGCCCGTTCGCACCTTTGGTTCGGTGACGCTCGAAGCAACGCCCGACATCGCCGAACGCATCGCGGTCGCGCAGAACATGGGCAAGCTCTCGCTGTCGCTCCGCCCGCTGGCGGAAAGCACCGGCGACCTGGAATCGGCGATCGCATCGGGCGACGTCAATGTTCCGACGAAGGGTGGCAGCGCGGCCGAACGCCGCATGCTGGCCGACGCCGCCGGACGCCCGACAACGTCGAAGACCGCCACGACGGGCGGCGACGTGTCGCGCTTCTGGATCCCGGTCAGCGGCCGCGTCCAGAACAGCCGTCCTACTCAACAGCAGCCGAATTATGGCGCCGCTCCGGTCGCGATGGGCGCGCCGGTACAGCACGGACCGGTGGTCCGCGTGACGCGCGGCGGCACGGTGACCGAAGTTTCGGTTGGGGGTAAGTAAGATGAACAGCAAGACCAATTTCAAGGCGGCCGCACTCGCCCGCACCCTGGCCATCGGCCTGGTTGCAGCGAGCCTGGTCTCCGCCCCGGCCCAGCAGGCTTCGGCCCAGGCCACCCAGAACGCCAGCAGCAGCATCGACCTGTCGGTCGGCCGCGGCCGCCTGGTCAGCCTTTCGGCACCGATGACCGACGTGTTCGTCGCCAACGACGAAGTCGCCGACGTCCAGGTGCGGTCGGGTCGCCAGCTCTATATCTTCGGCAAGAAGCCGGGCGAAACGAGCATCTATGCGACCGACGCCAGCGGCCGGGTGGTCTATTCGACCGTCGCCCGCGTCGGCAACAACATCGAAACGATCGACCAGATGCTGTCGCTGGCCATGCCCGACGCCAAGATCTCGTCGAACACGATGAACGGCTTCGTCCTGCTCACCGGCACGGTCTCGTCGCCCGACGATGCCGCCGAAGCCGAACGCCTGGTCCAGGCCTTCGTCGGCGAACAGACCAAAGTGCTCTCGCGCCTGCGCACCGCAACGCCGCTGCAGGTCAACCTGCAGGTCCGCATCGCGGAAGTGAACCGCTCGCTGCTGAAGGAAATCAGCGGCAACGTCCTGACGCGCGATCGCGACGGCGTTCTCGGCAACGGCTTCCTCGGCAGCGTCGTGCGCGGCCGTTCGGCCGGCTCGATCCTCTATCCGGGTGAAGGCTCGCCGCCGGTCACGGGCAAGACCTATCAGTTCACCACGCCCAGCGGCATCAACAGCATCGGCGGCGCCGGGCGCCTGTTCGGCCTCGACGTGATGGCATCGCTCGATCTCGGCGAACGTTCGGGCATGGTCGTCACGCTGGCGCAGCCGAACCTGACCGCGATTTCGGGCGAAACCGCCGACTTCCTGGCCGGCGGCGAATTCCCGATCCCGATCCCCGGCAACTTCGCCGGCACGACGATCGAGTATCGCAAATATGGCGTCAGCCTCGCGTACACGCCGACCGTTCTTTCGAACGGCCGCATCAGCCTGCGCGTTCGCCCCGAAGTGTCGGAGCTTTCGACCGAAGGCGCGATCGAGATGGACGGCTTCCAGATCCCGGCACTGACCATCCGCCGCGCGGAAACGACGGTGGAACTGGGCTCGGGCGAAAGCTTCATGATCGCCGGCCTGATGAACAACCGCTCGATCGGTTCGATCGACAAGGTTCCGGGCGTCGGTGACGTTCCGATCCTGGGCATGCTGTTCAAGTCGGACAGCTTCCGCCGCGGCGAAACCGAGCTTGTCATCGTCGTCACGCCTTATCTGGTGAACCCGGTCTCGGCCAACGACATCAAGCTGCCGACCGATGCCTATCAGGACTCGAACGACCTGACCCGCCTGCTGCTCAATCAGACGAGCGACGGCGTCAGCGGCGGCGAACGCCCGAAACCGCGCCTCGAGACGAACGCAGGCGACGCCGATCGCCCCCGCGGCGGCAGCAGCGATGCGGCGCCGGGCTTCAGTCTCAAGAAGTGACGTGCTGGAAATCAGGAGCAAAGTGATGAAAAAGATCGCAACTTGGACCGCCCTGGCACTGGCAACGTCGCTGGCAGGATGCGCAAGCACCTCGCACAGCAACCGCGGCCTGGACTCGGTTCATCAGCCGGTGGTTCGTAACACCGTCTATCAATTCGACGTTGCCGCCGGCAGCGGCGAGCTCGCCCCCAGCGAGCAGGGTCGCCTTCAGGGCTGGCTCGACGCGCTGGGCGTTCGCTATGGCGACCGCATCGCGATCGAGGATCCCTCGGTCTATGGCGCAAGTGAAGCGCAGAGCACGATCCGCGAGATGGTCGCGCGTCGCGGCCTGATGCTGACGAACGACGTGCCGGTCACCACCGGCGCCGTTCCGCCGGGTCACCTCCGCGTCGTGATCACGCGTGCCACGGCCGAAGTCCCGGGCTGCCCGGACTGGTCGAGCAAGTCGTCGATCAACTTCAACAACGCGACGTCGTCCAACTATGGCTGCGCGACGAACAGCAACCTCGCCGCGATGGTCGCCGACCCGAACGACCTGATCAAGGGCGCGACGGCGAAGGGCAACGACCCGAGTTCGGCCACGCGCGCGATCAAGACCTATCGCGAAAAGCCCCAGACGGGGGCCAATGATCTGCGCAGCCAGTCAACCAGCAACGCCGGAGGCAGCCAGTGAACGCTCCTTTCAAAGCAGCCGGGCTGCGTGACCCGTTCAACGCCTTTGTGTGCGACGACGATACGCTGGAGCTGATCCGCGTCGCCACCGCCGACATGGGCTGGCCCACCGAGAAGTGCAACAAGGGTGGACTGCGCAACGCCGTCCAGTCGCTGTCGGTCTCGGCAAGCCCGAACATCCTGTTCGTCGACATGTCGGAATCGGGTGATCCGATCAACGACATCAACGCGCTGGCGGAGGTTTGCGAACCCGGCACGGTCGTGATCGCGGCCGGCCAGGTCAACGACGTCCGCCTGTACCGCGACCTTCTGTCGAGCGGTATCCAGGACTATCTGCTGAAGCCGCTGTCGCTCGACCAGGTTCGCGAATCGCTGACCATGGCGCAGGCGATGCTGTCGGCGCCGAAGCATGCCGACATGCAGGACGACAAGCCGCATCACATGATGGCGGTGGTCGGTGTGCGTGGCGGCGTCGGTGCCTCGATGGTCTCGACCTCGCTCGCCTGGGCGATCAGCGAACAGGCCGACCGCCAGACCGCGCTGCTCGACCTCGACGTGCATTTCGGCACGGGCGCGCTGACGCTGGACCTCGAGCCCGGCCGCGGCCTGATCGACGCGATCGACAATCCGAGCCGCATCGACGGCCTGTTCATCGAGCGCGCGATGGTGCGCGCCTCGGACAAGCTCAGCCTGCTGTCGGCCGAAGCCCCGATCCACCAGCCGGTGATGACCGACGGTTCGGCCTTCTTCCAGCTTGAGGAAGAGCTGCGCAACGCGTTCGAAATGACGATCGTCGACATTCCGCGCCAGGTTCTGATCCCCTTCCCGCACCTGGTGTCGGAAGTCGGCACGATCCTGCTCGTCAGCGACGTGACGCTTGCCTCGGCCCGCGACACGATCCGCCTGCTGTCGTGGTTCAAGCAGAATATCCCGGGCGCGCGCGTCATCCTGGTCGCGAACAAGTTCCAGACCACGATCGGCGAGCTGTCGCGCAAGGAATTCGAATCCTCGATCGAACGCCAGATCGACATCACCATTCCGTACGACCCCAAGCTGATCAGCCAGGCAGCGAAGCTCGGCAAATCCTATGCCGAAATCTGCAAGGGCACTAAGGCTTCGGCCGTGTGGACCAGCCTGATGCGCCTGGTGCTCGATGGTGCCGACGAAAGCGCCGAAGAAGCGCAGGCTCCGGCCGGCAAGGGCAAGTCGGGCGGCTCGCTGCTCGGCAAGCTCGGCGGCCTCGGCGCGATGGTGTCGAAAAAGGGCGCGAAGTAAGGCGGCGCGGCGGGCCGACATGGTCCGCCGCCGTCGCCCCATGAATTAGAGCGGACAAAGGGCGATCATGAACCTGCCAGTGCTCATCACAATCGTTGCGGCCCTCACGGCCATCGGCATGCTCGCGCTCGCCTTTGCGGGACCGTCGGCAGGCAAGGCAAAGGTCCGGCGCCTCGCGTCGGTCCGCGACCGCCATGCCAACTCGACCGAAGCCGTCGTCGCGGCGCAGATGCGCAAGACGATCGCGGCCGTCGGTGGTGCCGGCGGAGGCGGGATCTCCAGCCTGATGCCGCGCCGCGACCTGATGGAAAAGCGGCTGCGTCGCACCGGAAAGCCCTGGAACCTCAGCCGCTACATGTTCGTGTGCATGGGCCTGTTCGTCTTTGTGACGGGCGCGCTGCTCGTCCTTCGCACGCCGTTCCTGCTTGCCGCGCTGATCGGTCTGATGGGCGGCGTCGGCCTGCCCCACGCCTATGTCAGCCGGCTGATCAAAAAGCGCGTTACCCAGTTCAACACGCGCTTTCCCGACGCGATCGACCTGCTCGTCCGCGGCCTGAAATCGGGTCTTCCGGTCACCGAAACCTTCCAGGTTGTCAGCCAGGAGCTGCCGGGCCCGGTGGGCGAGGAGTTCAAGGGCGTTGTCGAACGCATCCGCATCGGCAACACGATGGAAGCGGCGCTTCAGGAATCGGCCGAAATGCTCGGCACCCCCGAATTCCAGTTCTTTTGCATCACCATCCAGATCCAGCGCGAAACGGGCGGCAACCTGGCCGAAACGCTCGCGAACCTGTCGGACGTTCTGCGCAAGCGCGCGCAGATGAAGCTGAAGATCAAGGCGATGTCGTCGGAAGCCAAGGCGTCGGCCTATATCGTCGGCGCGCTGCCCTTCTTCGTGTTCGGCGTCGTCTACATGATGAACCCGGAATATCTGGCGGGCTTCTTCTATGAGCAGCGCCTGATCATCACGGGGCTCGGCGGGCTCGTGTGGATGAGCATGGGCGCGTTCATCATGAAAAAAATGATCAGCTTCGAGATCTGAGGGGCGCGGGCAGATGAACAGTATTTTCCTTCTCTCGTCCTTCTCGGGCACCCCCAGCGGTCCGACGCTGCTTGGCATCGACGTCGTCTGGGTGGCAACGATGATGGCGGCCGTCGGCGTCGGCGCCGTGCTCGTCGCCATCTATGGCGCGCTGACCGTGCGCAATCCGATGGCGAAACGCGTCAAGGCGCTCAACGAGCGCCGCGAGCAGCTGAAGGCGGGCATCACCGCTTCGACCGCGAAGCGCCGTGCAAAGCTGGTCCGCAAGAACCAGCACGCCGACAAGATGCGGACCTTTCTGGGCAAGCTCCAGGTCCTGCAGGAAGAGCAGATCAAGGACGTCCAGCAAAAGCTGGCGCAGGCCGGCATCCGGTCGAAGGACCTTGCGGTCGCGGTCATCTTTGGCCGCCTCGTCCTGCCGATCGTGTTCGGCGGTATCGCCGCCTTTCTGATCTATGGCCTCGACATGTGGCCCGACATGACGCCGATGAAGCGTTCGGGTTCGCTGATGGCCGCGCTCATCCTGGGTTACAAGGCGCCCGACCTGTTCGTGTCGAACAAGCGCACGAAACGCACCGACGCCATTCGCAAGGGCCTTCCCGACGCGCTCGACCTGCTCGTCATCTGCGCCGAAGCCGGCCTGACCGTCGACGCCGCATTCAGCCGCGTCGCCAAGGAGCTGGGCCGCGCCTATCCCGAGCTGGGCGAGGAATTCGCCCTGACGTCGATCGAACTCGGCTTCCTGACCGAACGTCGCCAGGCGTTCGAGAATCTGGCCTATCGCGTCAACCTGGACTCGGTGAAGGGCGTGGTCACGACCATGATCCAGACCGAGAAATATGGTACGCCGCTCGCCAGCGCGCTGCGCGTCCTGTCGGCCGAATTCCGCAACGAACGCATGATGCGCGCCGAGGAAAAGGCCGCGCGCCTGCCCGCGATCATGACGGTGCCGCTGATCCTGTTCATTCTTCCCGTTCTGTTCATCGTCATTCTCGGCCCGGCGGCCTGTTCGCTGAGCGATGCGATGTCGGGTGGCGGCTTCGGCGGCAACCCGTCCTGATCGGGCGATCCTGATCCCGACGCGGGCGACCGCGCCGGACCGGCAAAGGGGCGGGATCACTCCCGCCCCTTTTTCGTTCAGGCGACCGTCTGTTCGATCGCGCCGAAAATGCTGTGATGGCGATCGTCGTCCATCCATATCCGGACCGTGTCGCCTTTTTGCATGAAGGGCGTCTTGGGTTCGCCCTGCACGATCGTCTCGACCGTCCGAACCTCGGCCAGGCAGCTATAGCCGAGCCCGCCGTCGGCGATCGGCTTGCCCGGGCCGCCATCGGCGTCGCGGTTCGATACCGTGCCCGATCCGATGATCGTGCCCGCGCCAAGATTGCGCGTCTTCGCGGCATGCGCGACGAGCTGACCGAAGTCGAACGTCATGTCGACGCCGGCGTCGGCGCGGCCCAGCGGCTGGCCGTTCAGGTCGACGCACAAGGTGCCGTGCAGCTTTCCGTCCTGCCACCGCGTACCGAGCGCTTCGGGCGTCACGAACACCGGCGACATCGCGCTCGACGGCTTGGACTGGAAAAAGCCGAACCCCTTGGCGAGTTCAGCCGGGATCAGGCCGCGCAGCGACACGTCGTTGGTAAGGCCCACCAGCAGGATATGGTCGCGCGCCGCCTCGGCATCGATACCGGCCGGAACGTCGCCGGTCACGACGACGACCTCCGCCTCCATGTCGCAGCCCCAGGCCGGATCGCCCAGCGGGATCGGGTCGCGCGGCGCAAGGAAGGCATCGCTGCCGCCCTGATACATCAGCGGGTCGTGCCAGAAGCTGTCGGGCATTTCGGCCGCGCGCGCCTGCCGGACGAGCGCGACATGGTTCACATAGGCGCTGCCGTCGGCCCATTGATAGGCGCGCGGCAGCGGCGACGCGGCGTCACGCTCGTGAAAGCGTTCTTTCGGGATGGCGTCGTGATTCAGATCCTCGGCCAGTGCGGCGAGCCGCGGCGCGGCATAGGCCCAATTGTCGAGGGCCGCCTGCATCGTCGGCACGATCTGCGTCGCGTCGGCATACCAGGCCAGATCATCCGAAACGACGACCAGCCGTCCATCGCGGCCGGCTTTGAGCGAAGCTAGTTTCACGGAATTCCCTTCGTCTGGCGATGCCCGTCATCGCCCGAGGCAGGGATGATCAGCGCGGCATCTGGATCGATGCGAAACAGGTAAAGCCGCTCTGCCCAGCCTGCAAGCGCCGGATATATTGAAGATAGGCCTGCGACTGGTTGTAGCTGGTGCCGGGCAGCGTCTGTCCGCGAAACGCGCGCTTCACTTCCTCGCCGGTAAAGGGCCTCGGCGAACCCGGGAATGCGCCCTTCGTTCCGGCGGGCACCAGCTTGCCATATTGGTCGATATATTGGCCGGCGGCAGTCGGGCCGGGAACCGGAATCTGGCAGTTCATCACCGACACCGCGGTCTGTGCGAACGCGGGCCGGATCGTCAGCGCCGCCGACACGCCGACCGCACCAAGCGCGAGCATCCTGCGCCGCGACGGCACCTCGTCCCCTGCTTCGGGCGTGTTTTCGGCCGGTATATCGCTGTTTTCCATGGCGCAGCGCATAACCCAATGACGCCTTCAGGAAAAGCAAAACACCGCACGGACGATCGCCCTTCCCGCTTTGGGACATTTGCCGGGAAAGCGTTAATCGCCGCGAACATCCTTGCGCAGGACCACCGCTTCGTGCGAGGCGAGCCGCAAGATGTTCGACCGCCTGTCCAGCCTCGTCGCCGCGCTGACTCTGGTCGCCATTGCGGTGATCTTTGCCGCGCTGGCCGGCGGCGATGCGCTGTCGATCATCATTCTGGCCCTCGCGGGCATCATCGGAACGGCGATCGTGTACAACGCGCTGCCTTCGGTCCTTCCCGAACCCAAGGGACCGGCCCCCGCCGAAGCGCCGCCGGTCTCGCTGATCCGCCATCCCGACTTTGCATTGTGGGTCGACCAGGAAGAAGAGCCGCTGATCGGCGTCGCGGGGAATGTGGTGACGATCGCCAACGACGCGGCGGTCCGCCTGCTGGGGCGGCACATCGTCGGCGCCGACATCCGCACCGCGATCCGTCATCCCGCCGCGACCGAATGGCTGGCGCGCATCGGCGAAGGCGCCGCGCTCGATACGCTCAACCTCTTCGACTTTCCCCGACCGGGCCAGCGCTGGACGATGCGCGTGGCGACGCTATCGGGCAGCGACCGGATCATCTTCCTCTCCGATCGCTCGGCGATCGACGCCGCCGACCGCATGCGCTCGGACTTCGTCGCGAACGCCAGCCACGAACTGCGAACACCGCTCGCCGCCGTGCTCGGCTATGTCGAGACGCTTCAGGACATGAATGGCGAAGCCGATGGACCGACGCGTCATCGCTTTCTGTCGATCATCGCGCGCGAAGCGGGACGGATGCAGCAGCTCGTCATCGACCTGCTGTCCATCTCGCGCGTCGAGGCCGATCGCTTCCGCCGCCCGACGACGCCCGTCGACCTTGCCGCGATTGTTCGCCACACCGTCGCCGGCCTTCGCGACAGCGAGGACAAGCGGCCGAACGACATCGTGACCAAGCTGCCCGAAGACCCGCAACCGATGCTCGGCGACGAGGCGCAGCTTGGCCAGCTCGTGCACAATGTCGTGTCCAACGCCATGAAATACGGCCGCGCCGGAACGCCGGTGACGGTCGAACTGGTGCGCGAAGGCCGCCGCGTCCGCCTGTCGGTCAGCGACGAGGGCGACGGCATCGCGCCCGATCACCTGCCCCGCCTGACCGAACGCTTCTATCGCGTCGACGAAGCGCGCAGCCGATCGGTCGGCGGCACCGGCCTGGGCCTCGCCATCGTCAAGCACATCAGTGAACGCCACCAAGGCCAGCTCGACATCGATAGCGAGGTCGGAAAGGGCACGAAGGTTTCCGTGACCTTTCCGATCGCCGACGTTGGTCGCACGGCCGCCTAGGCGGGAGCAGGCTCGCTCGGGTCAGGTCACCTTCTTGGCGGCAGCCGCGCCAAGGACCAGGAACAGCACGACAAGTGCCAGCCCGATGAAGAACAGGATCTTGGCGACACCGGCAGCAGCGCCGGCGATCCCGCCGAAACCCAGAAGCGCGGCGACCAGCGCGACCACCGCAAAGATCAAAGCCCATTTGAACATCTGACGTCTCCTGAAGGGCGAACGCGCGAAGCCGCCTTCCGAAACCGCGCAGTCACGCCTTTTCGAAAGCCGGCGCCCCGTCGTTGCGCCGCAATTTCCTTTGAATCGAATGCGATGGTTAAACGGCGCATGTCGCGGAAAGTTCCTGCGCATAACGCGTGACGCCTTTCGCGGCGGAGCGTAGCATGCCGGCGCACGCGCGGAGGAGAGAGCGATGGCGACGCAGGCGTTTCACTTTACCGGCTCGTCGGGCAAGCGGCTGTCGGGGCGACTGGAGCTTCCCGGCGGACGCATTCGCGGCTGGTCGATCTTTGCCCATTGCTTCACCTGCGGAAAGGACAACCGCGCCGCGGTGCGCATCGCCCGCATTCTCGCGCGGCAGGGCATCGGCGTACTGCGCTTCGACTTTGCAGGGCTTGGCGAAAGCGAGGGCGATTTTGCCGACAGCCGCTTCTCGTTCGACGTACAGGATCTGAAATCCGCGGCGCAGGCGATGGCCGATGTCGGGCGCGCGCCGTCGTTGCTGATCGGGCACAGCCTGGGCGGCGCAGCCACGCTCGCCGCCGCGGGCGACCTGCCCGGCATCCGCGCGGTCGCGACGGTCAACGCCCCCTTCGACGTCGCGCATACGCTCCACCAGTTCGACCCGGCGGCGCTCGCCGCGATCGATGCCGACGGCGCGGCCGATGTCCGGCTCGCGGGGCGGCCGTTCCGCGTCGGCAAGGGGCTGATCGACGACCTGCGGCAACAGGATCAGGGCGCGCGCATCGCGGCGTTGCACCGCCCGCTGCTGATCATGCACGCGCCGCTCGACGACACCGTCGGGATCGAGAATGCGACGAAAATCTATCTCGCGGCGCGCCATCCCAAGAGCTTCATGTCGCTCGACGATGCCGATCATCTTCTCAGCCGGCCGCAGGACGTCGAGCGCGTCGGATCGATGATCGCCGCCTGGGCCGCGCCCTATCTGACCGCACCCGAAAGCACCGACGCGCCGCCGGTCGATGCAGAGGCCGAGGAAACGGGCGACGGCAAGTTCCAGGTCGCGATCAGCTCGGGCGACCATGTCTTTCTGGCCGACGAGCCGGTGAGTGTCGGCGGTCTCGGCTCGGGGCCCAGCCCCTTCGACCTGCTGTCGGCCGCGCTTGCCGCATGTACCACCATGACGCTGCGCCTTTACGCCGACGGCAAGAAATGGCCGGTGACGCGAATCCGGACGGCGGTCGGCCATGATAAGGAGGTCAGCAATCCCCAACCCGACATCTTCAACATACGGATCGCGATCGAGGGCGCGATCGACGATGAGCAACGCGAACGGATGATGGAGATTGCGGAGCGTTGCCCCGTCCATCGCACGCTGGAACGCGGCGCGCGCTTCAACACGCTGTCGGGCGAACCGCCCGCCCCGTGCGAAGCGCCCGAGGCGCATATGGAAGCGATGGATCAGGCGACGATCGCCTAGCGAAGGGTTACGCTTGACGGCAGGCACCCAAAATGGCAATCGCGCCAGCCTTGGATATGCGGGTATAGCATAGTGGTAATGCTCTAGCCTTCCAAGCTAGCTAGGCGGGTTCGATTCCCGCTACCCGCTCCACCATCCCCATTCCAGCTCCATTCGAAATCCGCGAGGGCGGACAGCCGCGACGGCTGAATCAAAAACCCCACCTTGCGGGTCGTCCGCAAGATGGGGTTTTGTAGATCGTTCTGCGGTTAAGCGCGGATCGCGATCAGGCGAACTTGACGGTCACCTTCTGCTTGCGACGCGTGCGCATCGCGGCGCCCATCGCGCCCAGACCCAGAAGCATCATCGCCCACGTGCCCGGCTCCGGAACCGCCGACGTCGTGTCGAGCGCGATATTGGCGGTCGAATTGCTCGCCCATACCGTGCCGATGAAGTTCAGGCGCAGCACGCCGTTCTGAAGCTGAATGTCGCTGGCGTCGAAGCCGCCGATCGACGAGTTCAGCAAGCGGAAGTCCGAGAAGGCGTGCGACAGGTTCGACAGCGTGATCACCGTCTGCGTCAGGACCAGCGCCCCGCCCGAGAGATTGGTGATGCGGAGGCCCCCACCGTTGAAGTTGAGGCCGATCGCGCTGCTGGGAGCGGGTCCGACTGCGAACTCAAGGCCGCCGCCGACGACTGCCGAGCTGGAGAGGCACGAATAGGACGATCCGGCGCCGACCTGCGAACAGGTGACGGTGTCGCCGATCAGGCTGGCCGCGTGGGCCGGCGAAGCGAACATCAGCGCTGCAAACGCGCTGGCGGCAAGTAGCTTTTTCATGGTTCTGCCCCCATTATATTTTGTTAAATCCTGTTACGAATTCTTGCGTTTGCTCATTTGGCCGCGAGAGTCCAGCGGCAGATCAGCAGTTTACGCTTCATTTTGGGACAGTTAGCTATCGCACGCACCACGCCGCGAAGGCGCGCGGACCGCGAATTCCGTCGGCTGACACCGGGGTCGCCGTGGCGCCCGACCACGCCCTGCCCATCGCCGCGACGGCTCGATCGGGCCACCGGGGCATTGAGAACATTTCGGAAACATGTTACAGGATTTGCGTGAAGGACGGTGAAGACCCTGCTCCCGACGATGCGGCGGATGTCCCGATCCGCAAGATCATCCATGTCGACATGGATGCCTTTTACGCGTCGGTCGAACAGCGCGACGACCCGGCGCTGCGGGGAAGACCGGTCGCGGTCGGCGGATCCTCACGCCGCGGCGTGGTAGCCGCCGCCAGTTACGAAGCGCGCAAGTTCGGCGTCCGGTCGGCGATGCCCAGCATCACCGCGAAACGCCAATGCCCCGACCTTGTCTTCGTTCCCCCGCGCTTCGAGGTCTATCGCGACATTTCGCACCAGATCCGCGCGATCTTCCGCGACTATGCCGACGAGGTCGAGCCGCTGTCGCTCGACGAGGCCTATCTCGACGTCAGCCGCGACAAGGCGGAGCTGGGCAGCGCGACGGCGGCCGCGAAGCTGATCCGCGAGCGCATCCGCGAAGAAACCGGCCTCACCGCCTCTGCGGGCGTGTCGTACAACAAGTTCGTCGCCAAGCTGGCGTCGGACCAGAACAAGCCCGACGGCCTGACCGTCATCCCGCCCGGCAAGGGCGCGGCGTTCGTCCAGACGCTGTCGATCCGGCGCTTTCACGGGATCGGGCCGGTAACCGCGGCAAAGATGGAGGGGCTCGGCATATTCTCGGGCGCCGACCTCGCCGCAAAGGACATGGCGTGGCTGACCGAGCATTTCGGCAACAGCGCCGACTGGCTCCACAATCTGGCGCGCGGGATCGACCATCGGCGCGTCAAGTCGAACCGGCCGCTCAAATCGCTGGGCGGCGAGCGCACCTTTTTCAACGACCTGATCACCGATACCGAAATCCGCGAAGCGCTCGCGCATGTCTGCACCGTCGTGTGGGACCGCGCGGCCAAGAAGGGCGCGCGCGGCCGGACGGTGACGCTGAAGCTGCGTTACGCCGACTTCCAGACGATCACGCGCGCGAAGACCGTCCCCTTCCCTATCCTCGACGGCACCAGCCTGCACGCCGCGGGCGAGGCGATCCTCGCGCCGCTGTTGCCCACCGAACAGGGCATCCGCCTGCTCGGCATCACACTGAGCAAGTTCGAGGGTGAAGAGGATGACGGCGACGACGGCACCCCGACGCCGGTCGACCTGCTGAGCCTTATTTAGTCGCCGCCGCGATTGCCGGCGCCAGCCGCTGCAACGCCTGCTTCATCTTGGTCGACAGCGCGGCAAAGTCGCATTTGAGCAGCCGGTCGTCCATCACCTGGATGCCTTCGGGGCTTGGCGCTCCGGTACGCAGGATCGCGCGCGTCGGGTCGACCGATTTCAGGTGGAAATACCCCACGCCCTGATAGTCGCCGAGCTGCATGTTGGTGAAACCACCCGGCGCCGGATTCGTGCGCCCGATCTTTTCCAGTTCGGCGACGGGTCCCTTGCTGGCGTTCGGCCCGAAGAAATAGACCGCCCCCCAACGCGCGCCATCATAGGCATAGCCGTTGGTCGCGGTGCCGCATTTGTCGGCCGCGTTGATCCAGAAGCCCTTGGCGATCGGCATCTTGATCGCCGGCGCGGTTGCCGGTGCGCTGTTCGCCATCATCGCCAGCGCCAAAATCCATGCGTTCATCGATACCCCCCACCTTGACCGACTATGCCGTCATGGTGGCGGACTTGGCCGATGCGATCAACCCGCGTTGGCGAAAACGCGTTCCTTGGTCGCGGTAAAGCGGATCGCGGGATGCCGCTGCGTCACATAGCCGACCTCCCAAGCGTCCTTGGCCATGAACACCGGCGCGCCATCGCGATCGGTCGCCGAGGCGCCGCGATGGTCGGCCTGGAACGCCTTCAGCGCCGCCGGATCGTCGCTCGCGATCCAGCGCGCCGTGTCCCAGGGCGACGCCTCCAGCTTCGCCTCGACCTTATATTCCGCCTCGAGACGGCTGATCAGCACTTCCAGCTGCAGCTGGCCGACGACCCCGACGATCATGTTCGACCCGATCTCGGGATAAAAGACCTGGATGATCCCCTCTTCGGCCATGTCGTCGAGCGCCTTGCGAAGCTGCTTGGTCTTCGTCGGATCGACCAGCGCGACGCGGCGCAGCAGTTCGGGCGCGAAGTTCGGCAGGCCGGTGATCGTGATGTCGGTGCGTTCGGACAGCGTGTCGCCGACGCGCAGCGTGCCATGGTTCGGAATGCCGATGATATCGCCGGGGAAAGCCTCCTCGGCCATCTCGCGATCCTGCGCGAGGAAAAGCATCGGGCGGCTGATCGCGATCGCCTTGCCCGTCCCGCCCTGCATCAGCCGCATCCCGCGCTCGAACTTGCCCGAGCAGAGGCGCATGAAGGCGATGCGGTCGCGGTGCGCGGGGTTCATGTTCGCCTGCACCTTGAACACGAAGCCGGTAACCGCCGTGTCGTCGGGCTGAACCGGCGCGGGTTCGGCGGGCTGTGCGCCCGGCCCCGGCGCATGGCTCGCCAGCGCGCCCAAAAGGTCGACGACCCCGAATTCCTTCAGCGCCGAGCCGAAATAGACCGGTGTCAGGTCGCCGTTGCGATAGGCCGCGGCGTCGAACGGCGCATAACAGGCCGAGGCCAGTTCGGTCTCTTCCTTGAGATGCGCGAGCGCATCGGCGCTGAGTTCCGCCGCAAGCGCCGCATCGTCGAGGCCCGAGACGCTTACGCGCTTGCCTTCATACATGCGCGACGCATCGCCGCCGGGTTTCATGATGGCGGGATCGACAAGGTCGTATATTCCCTCGAACTGTCCGCCCATGCCCGCGGGCCAGTTCATCGGGCAGACGTCGAGCGCCAGCCGATCGGCCACCTCGTCGAGCAGTTCGAACGGCGGCAGCCCCTCACGGTCGACCTTGTTGATGAAGGTGATGATCGGCACCGAGCGCAGGCGGCACACCTCGAACAGCTTCAGCGTCTGCGGTTCGATGCCCTTGGCGGCGTCGATCACCATCACCGCGCTGTCGACCGCGGTCAGCGTGCGATAGGTGTCCTCGCTGAAATCCTCGTGCCCCGGCGTGTCGAGCAGGTTGAAGACGAGCCCGGCATGCTCGAACGTCATCACCGACGAGGTCACCGAAATCCCGCGCTGCTGTTCGATCTTCATCCAGTCGGACCGCGCGCGCCGTGCCTGGCCGCGGGCCTTCACCTCGCCCGCCATATGGATCGCGCCGCCCGATACGAGCAGCTTCTCGGTCAACGTCGTCTTGCCGGCGTCGGGGTGCGAGATGATGGCGAAGGTGCGGCGATCGGGATGCTTGGACATGGCGCGGGCGCCTAGCAGTTGGGGGGCGATGTGGAAAGGGGCTGGCGCCACGCAACCAGGCGGCGCATGCTTGCCCGATGCGAACCATCTTCCTTGCCGCCGCCCTGATCACCGCGCCCGCCGTCGCGCAGGATTCGCCGTTCGTCGGCGAATATGGCGTATCGGAGGGCCCCGACGTCGGCGGCGGACTGCTGATCCGCAACGACGGCCGCTTTCAATATCTGCTCGAGGCCGGCGCCCTCGACGAACGGGCGGAGGGGCGCTGGGAGGTCCGTGGCGAGACGATCTGCCTGACCACCGAGCCCAAGCCGGTTCCGCCGGCGTTCGAAAAGGGCCCGCCGATCGCGGTCGACGGCGAAGTCCCCACCCTCTTCGTCACCTGGCCGAAAGGCGGCGCCATTTCGGGCGTCGATTTCGTCATCGGCTTCGACAGCGGCGAACCCGCCGAGGGCTATACGCAATATTATGGCTGGTCCATGCCCGAAGACGACAAGCGCGTTCCGCGCTGGGTCGAGGTGCGCGAGCCCGTCTATGGCATCACCGCGCCGCGTTTCGAATTGACCGAAAGCGACGGCGGCAAATTGCGCCTGATCCTGATTCCCAACGATATCGGCGTCGTCGACATGGACGGCGCGTGCATCGAAAGGACCGGGCGCGGGATCGTCCTGCATCGCCGGGACGGCGACCTGCGCTTCGTGCGGCTGGGCGCCGACTGACACAAAAGCCAGTCCTTCCCTCTTGCGCTCCCTTGTCAAATGGGTACAACTTTACGTAAACGTAAAGGTAAAGCAGCGCGAGAGGATTTCTTCCCCATGACCGACACTCCCAGTTTCGACACGATCAAGTTCGACGTCACCGACAATGTCGCGACGATCACGCTCAATCGCCCCGAACGGCTCAATTCGATGCCGCCGGCGATGGCTGACGATATCCGCACCGCGCTCGACTATCTTCCCGTCCTCGGCGCGCGCGCGCTGCTCATCACCGGCGAGGGCCGTGGCTTCTGCTCGGGCGCTGATCTGGCGGGTGATCGCACCGGCTCAGCGGTCGGCGGCGGAGCAAACAGCCGCAAGGCGCTGCGCAACCATTACAACCCGATGCTGCTCGCGATCGCCAATCTCGACATTCCCGTCGTCGTCGCGGTGAATGGCCCGGCCGCCGGTGTCGGCTGCAGCTTCGGCCTTTCGGGCGACTTCACCATCGCGGGCAAGAGCGCCTATTTCCTCCAGGCGTTCGTGAACATCGGCCTCGTCCCCGACGGCGGCTCGTCGTGGCTGTTGCCGCGTCTCGTCGGCCTGCCCCGTGCGACGCAGATGATGATGCTGGGCGAAAAGATCGGCGCCGAACAGGCGGCCGACTGGGGCCTGATCTACAAGTGCGTCGACGACGCCGACCTGATGGCCGAGGCGAAGGCGCTGGCGACGCGGCTTGCCAGCGGGCCGACGGTCTCGCTCGGCACCATGCGCAAGGTTCTGCGCGAGGGTCTGTCGCAAAGCTTTTCGGAGACGCTCGACGCCGAAGCGAAGGGTCAGTTCATCGCAGGCAACAGCGCCGACGCGGTGGAAGGGATCATGGCCTTCCAGCAGAAGCGCAAGACCGAGTTCAAGGGCAAGTAATCACGCCGTTGGGGACCCTGCGAAAGTGGGGCTCCATGCCATTGCCGACATCATGGACCCCGGCCTTTCGCCGGGGTTCTTTTTTGCCTACTCCGCCGCTTCCTCGACCATCACCTTCTTGTAGATGCTCGTCCGCGGATAGGAACAGAGCCGCATCACCATCGGCTCGAAGAATTCCAGCGGCAGCGTGTCATAGTCGGGATCGAACGCCGGCGCGTCATATTTCTCGCAGAATTCGGCGCATGCCGCCGCATGGGGGCTGTCGGCGTACTGGTCGCGCATGTCGCGATCGAGCCCGATATAATGAAAGAAATAATGCCCCTGGAAGATGCCGTGATGCTGCACGATCCAGAGGTTTTCCTCCGACAGAAAGGGCTTGAGGATCGCGGCGGCGACGTCGTGGTGATTGAACGCGCCCAATGTGTCGCCGATATCGTGGAGCAGCGCCATCACGACATATTCCTCGTCGCGCCCGTCGCGGTGCGCCCGCGTCGCGGTCTGCAGGCAATGTTCCAGCCGATCGACCGGAAAGCCGCCATAATCGCCGCCAAGCAGCTTCAGGTGATCGAGAATGCGCTTGCCGTTGTTCGGCGCGAACTGCTTCTGCTCGCGCGCGATGATGTCCCAGTCGTCCTGCGTTCCGTCGATCATGGACCGAAACGTCGCATGCTCGTGCGTCATGTCGTTCATGGCAGCCTCTCCTTATTGGCCGCCAATCTACGTCATTCGTTGTTATTTGCAACGTTATAGGTCTTGACCTCGGCCTGCGTCAGGCAGCGGCGCGTCGACTTGTCTTCCGAGTTGGCGAGCGCCTTTTGCCGGTACATCACCTCGGTCAGCAGCTTGCGCGACACGCCCATGCGGATCAGGAAGTCATTGTCCTCGCTCGCCAGCAGCGCGGCATCCTGTTCGATGTCGCCGATCAGCTCGCGCGTCGCATCGGTGCCCATCGCGACGCTCATGTCGATCGACTGGCGATCGCCGGTGCGCGTGAACATATGGACGATGAACAGCCCGCCGGGATCGATCACGCGCGGCTGACCGCCCATGAAGATGAAGTTGCAGGCGCTGAAACAGGCCCAGCCCGCCGGGATGCGCGTCGTCAGTCCGAAGTTCGACCGGATGATCCGCCCCGCCGCATTGCCCGCGCGCGCATCGCCGCCCGGCGAACGCAGCCAGACCTCGCCGACGTCGGGGTTCGCCTCGAGCGCCTTTTTCAGCCGGTCGGGCAGACCCGAATCGATACGCCCCTCGGCAAGCAGCACCTTGGTGCCGTTCTTGACCACGGGCGTCAGCTGCATCGTCGTATTCGCCGACCAGTCGGGGTTCGCCGGACAGGTCGGGTTCGCCGGATCCATCGGGACCTTGGCTGCTCCGGTCAGACAGGCGAGCGCGGCGGCCGCAATCGCGACGCGAACGACCTTAGGCGGCAAGGACATAGCGCGACTGCCCCGGGCCTCGGCACATCTTCTTCGAAACGCGGGTCTCCTCGCCCTCGACGATCACGATGTCGGTCACGTTCATGCAGCTCGACCCGTCGGCCAGCTGGTTCTTCGACGCGACGGTCGACGACCCGCTGACATTCTCGCGCGTTTCGCTCGTCCAGTTCGCGGTCGCGCCGATCTCTCCGCCGCGCGTGATTTCCTCGGTCGCGGCGGCGGCCTGAACCTGCTCGGCGGGATCCAGCTTGCAGGCGATCGCGTTGGTCAGCGTCCCGCTGACCTCTGCGATCGGCACATAGGAATAGACGCCGGCCTTGCTCGCCGCGCCGCCGATCGCCTCGTCCAGCACGCCGCCGATTATCGCGCGTCCGGCGCCGCTTCCCTTCTTGCCCTTGGGGCAACCGCCGTTGTCGTCCTCGCTCGGCTTTGGCGTCGGCGTCGTGACCTTGCGAAGGATGCTGCCGAATTGTGCCTGCGCGGGCGTGACCGCCAGCATGCAGACGGCGAGGATCGCAGGGGCTTTGAAAAACTTGCGTGTCATTTAATCAACCCTCATCGCACCCGAGACGGGCAACCATGCGACCCCTTTGGCATCGATTCATGCCACTCGCTGTGATTTTCATCAACCGCGCATGATTTATCTCATGCACACAGGTTGAATTAAGAATGAATATGTCACACTAATCCCGCCATGCTGTCGCAAAAGACCCGCTACACGATACGTGCTTTCCAACACCTTGCCGACCATTGGGGCAAGGGTCAGGTCCAGCTTGCCGATATTGCGGATGCGCAGAATATTCCCCCGAAATTCCTGACCGTGATCCTGTCCGAAATGGCGCGCGAAGGCCTGCTGATTTCGCAGCGCGGCCGCGACGGCGGATATCAGCTTGCGCTGCCGCCGATCGACATCAGCTATGGCGATCTCGTTCGCCTGACGCGCGGATCGCTGGCGCTCGTCCCCTGTGCGGCGCGCAACGCGCACGAGCATTGCAAGAATTGCCTGCCGGAGGCCGAGTGCCGGCTCCGCAGCCTGATGCTGAAGGTCCGCGACGACACCGCGTCGATCCTCGACCGCATCACCCTCGCCGATCCGATCACGCTCGAACCGCTGTTCGAGAAGGAAGAAGCCGCGGAATAATCCCCGCGATCCGCTGCGCCCCGCAAGCGACTCCGTCGCGGAGGCACCCCCTGCATCGCCATAGTGCGGATAATGCCGCCGGCTGACGTCTGGGCATCATAGGATGATGTCGATGACCCCAACACCCGTAAATTCCGGACGCCGCATGCGAACCTTTGCCGGTACGTTGTTCGGCATCGGCGCGCTGCTGCTGCTTCCGGCATGCCGCGCCGAACGCCTGGCGTCGGACGAAGCGATCGCGACCTTTTCGCTGACGTCACGGGCAGGCATCGACACCTATGCCGTCGTTCCCGATCAGTTGAAGCTCGCGGCCGCGGATGTTTTCCGCAACCTCGCGGCCGATGCGCCCGACGCTCCCCCCGCACGCCTCGCACGCGATTCCGCCGATGCGATCCGGGCCGAAAAGGGCGTGCACGGGTCGCTGCCGCCACCGGTTCAGCGCGAAATCCTGCCGCATCTGGCCGCCTTGAACACGGCGGCCGCGCGCGGCGATCGCGCAACCGCTCGCGCCGCCTCGCTCGAAGTGTCGCGCCTCCTGTATCAGGACCTGTCGTCGACGGCGGAGAAACAGGCGGCGTTCGCGCTGCTCGACAATCGCTTGCTCGCCATTCAGGCCGACCTTCGGCAATCGCCGATCGAATGGAAACGGATCGGCGACGCCGCCCGGCTGGCCGACAGGCAGCGCCAGATATTGAGCGACCTGCCCGACGTCGGCCCCAGCCCGCGTCTCGACGACGCGTTCGCCACCCTCACGCGCAACATCGAGGAAAGAAATTCCGATGGCGCGCAGCAGGTGCTGAACAGCGTGCAAAGCGACTTCGCCGGCTACAGGCAAAAGCTCGACGACGCCCTGCCCGACCAGGCCCTCGTGTCGAACCGCAACGCCCGCTAGATTAGCCGGTCTTCAGCTTTCCGCGCACCGCGGAAAAGGCCAGCATATTGGCCGGAAGCAACAGCAGCACCAGCGGCACCGCCGCCGAAAGGCCAAAGATGATCGCGGTCGCCAGTGATTGCTGCAGCCCCGCGCCCCGGCTGAGCCCCAGCGCGAGCGGGCTCAGCGTCAGGATCGCGATAGCCGCCGACATGACGATCGGGCGAAGGCGCTTCGTCCCCGCTTCGGCCAGGGCGGCCGCATCGACGGGTTTCGCATCGTCGAGTTCGGACAGATAGAAAATGATGAGCTCGGTCACCATGCCGACCACCATCGTGAGCCCCATCAGCGCCGATACGTCCAATTCGGTTCCGGTCACCCACAGCCCGAAAAAGACGGCGCCCGCGCTGCACATCACCGTCAGGATCGCCGCGAGCGTCCAGGCGATGCGTTCGAACATCAGCGTCAGCAGGAGCGCCGCCAGCAACAGCGCGGCGGTGAACACCATCGCCATATCGGCAAAGCTGCGCTGCTGCTCGGCATAAAGCCCGCCGTAATCGACGCGGATCGACGGTCCGAGATTGAGGCCGGAGACGGCCGCGCGCACGTCGGTCATTGCCGAACCGAGGTCCCGCCCCTCAAGACGCGCCGTCACGGCGATGAAGGGCGCCAGGTCCTCGCGGGTCAACTGCTTCTGCCCCGCGACGATCCGGACGTCGGCAATCTGGCCGACGCGCACCATATGTCCGTCGGGCGCGACGAGCGGCAATGCGGCAATGTCGGTCGCCCGCGCGCGCAATTCCGCCGGCGCCCGCAAGCTGACGTCGACGAGCTGTTCGCCGATCCGCACATTGGTCGCGCTCGTCCCGCCGACCAGGGTCCCGATCTGCCGTGCGACCGCGTCGGCATCGAGCCCGTGCTGCGCCGCTGCGCCGGGCCGGACATTCACCGTCACCGCGTCGCCCGTCACGCGCAGCCCGTCCACCACCTCGACGACGCCGCCGACCTTGCCGATCGCCGCGCCGACCCGGGCGGCTGCCTTTTCGAGAGCGGCCGGATCGTCGCCGAACAGCTTGACCTCGATCGGCTGCGGGACGGCGGTCAGGTCGCCGATCAGATCCTCCATCAACTGCGCCGTCTCGATCTCAAGCCCCGGCACCTTTGCCGCCACCTGTTGGCGGACATCGGTCATCACCTCCTCGATCGGACGGCGCGATCCGTCTTTCAGGCGAATGAAGTAATCGCCCTCGTCGACTTCGGTCAGCCCGCCGCCAAGCTGAAGGCCGCTGCGCCGGGAATAGCTCGCGACCTCGGGCGTTGCGAGGATGATGTCCTCTATCTGCCGCAACAGATGATCGCTGTCGGAAAGCGCCATGCCGCTGGGCGCCTTGTAATCGAGGATGAATCCCCCCTCGTCCATCTTCGGCATGAAGCCCGACGACACCTGCGACCAGGAAAGGCCGCCGATCACGGCAACAAGCAGCGTGCCGACGAGCGCGGTGATCGCGGGACGACGAAGCGCCGAAGCACCTGCGCGGCGATAGGCGGCCTCGATCCGCGCGGTGACCGCCTCGGCCCGCCCCGCCGCTTCGGCGTCCTTGTCGCGAAGCCAATAGGCGCTGGCGAGCGGGATCAGGAAGCGCGCATAGAGCAGAGAGATCAGCAGCGCGGCGACGATCGTGATCGCCAGCGCCTTGAAAAATCCGCCGCTTACGCCGGAAACGAAGGCAAGCGGCAGGAAGACGACGATCGTCGCAAGCGTCGACCCCGCCAGCGGCTTGCCCATCTCGGCCGCCGCCGAAAGAATGGCGTCCGGTCCCTTCGCGCCGTCTTCCTGCATTCGCCGCATTATATGTTCGAGCATGACGACGGCGTCGTCGACGATCAGCCCCACGCCCGCCGCCATGCCGCCGAGCGTCATCATGTCGAAATGCATGCCGAGCGCGAAGAGGACCAGACAGGTCGAAGCAAGGACGGCGGGCAGCACGATGGCGGTGATCGCCATGAGCCGAACCGAACGGAGGAACAGGAAAAGGACCAGCCCCGCCAGCACCGCCCCGATCAGGATCGCGTCGCGCACGGCGCCTGCCGCTCCGACGACGAGTTCGGACTGGTCGTAAAAGGGCGTGACGGTAACGCTGGGCGGCAGACCCAGCGACGACAGCCGCGCCGCGACATCGCGTGCGACCTGTACCGTATCGCCGTCCAGCGACTGGCGTACATTGACGAGCACCGCCCGCTGTCCGTTGCTGGTAACGAGCGTGTAGTTCGGCACGGCCGAAGGACGGATGGTCGCGACGTCGCCAAGCGTCACGACCGACGAACCCGTCGCCTTCACCGGCGTCGCAGCGATATCGGCGGCGCCGGTGAGCCGGTTCTCCACCAGCAACAGGTACATCTTGTGCCGATCTTCGATCCGCCCGGCGCCGCTGACGACATTGGTGGCGGCCAAGGCCCGCGACACCTCGTCGGGGCCGATCGCGAACGCCGCGAGCTTCGCGGGGTCGAGCAGCACCTCGAAGTTGCGCGGCGAGCCGCCCAGCACGTCGACCGCGGCAACGCCGTCGACGGCCGTGAGCGCGGGACGTATCCTGAGTTCGGCGATCTGGCGCAGCGCCTGCTGGTCGAGCGTTTTCGACGTCAGCGCGACGCCATAGATCGGAAATATGGTCGGGTCCGACCGCCGAACCTCGAACCTGGTGCCGGGCGGAAGGTCGGGCATCACCGTCGCCAGCGCGCCCTGCGCCGCCTGCGTCGCGGCAGCCATATCCTGCCCCCACGCAAAGTTGAGCGCGACCTCGGCCGAGCCACGGCTCGTCGTCGAGCGCAGATGCTTGACACCGGGGACCGATCGCAGCGCGATCTCGATGGGCCGCGTGATCTCGGCCTCCATCTGCGCGGCATCGCGGTCGCCGGCGTCGATCGCCACGGCAACGCGCGGATAGTCGATATGCGGGAACAGGCTGACCGGCATCGCAAAGCCGCCGGCAAGGCCTCCAAGCGCGAGCAATATCATCGCGAGCCACAGGCTGCGCGCGTGCCGGGCGATCCGGCTCACTTGGTACGAACCTTCACGCCGTCTTCAAGCGCCGCATTGCCTTCGACCACGATCTGATCGCCCGGCTTCAGCCCCTTGGCGATCGCAACGCGCTTGCCGTCGCTGGCGCCCATCACGACGTCCTGCCGATGCGCCTTTCCGCTGCGCACGGCGAAAACGAACGGCTGACCGGCATCGTCGAGCAGCGCCGCATAGGCGACAGTCACCCCACGCTCGGCAGCGCCAAGCTGTAACCGAGCGCTGAGCGGCGTGCCCGACGCGAGGTGCGCCGACGGTGGAATACGGACGATCAGCGTCGCGAGCTTGCTTTGCTGATCGGCGACCGGACTGACGCTCTCGACCGCAGCATGAAAGGATGGCAATCCGCCGCCCGGTTCGATTTCGATCGCCGCGCCGCGCGTCAATTGCGCCGCGACGGCAGGAGAAATACCGAACCGCGCGCGCAGTCCGTCGCCGCGCGCGATCGTCGCGACCGCGGCGCCCGGCTGGATCAGGTCGCCGGGGCTGGCGCCCACGCTGTCGACGAACCCGGCATGCGGCGCGCGAAGCATCAGCGCGGACTGGCGCTGTCGCAGCGACCGGCTGAGCGCCGCGCTCCCGTCGGCGGCGGCACGTGCGGTTTCCACCTCGGCATCGCTCGCGAGGCCATCGGAGCGCAGGCGGACAGCCCGTGCATAGGCCTTGCCCGCCGCATCGGCATCGGCACCTGCCCGCGCCAGTTCGGCCGCGCTCGCCGGGCTGGCGCGCAGCCGTGCGACCAGATCGCCGGCGCCGACCGCCGAACCCGGCGGCGCCACGATTTCGACCACGGTCGCCTCGACCGGCGCCGCAAGCACCGCCTGGCTGGCCCCGCCACGCTCGACCTCGCCATAGATCGTCATCGTGTCGGCGATCGCGGCGGTGCCGACCGTCTCGATCTTCACCAGCGCGCTCGGTTCGGGCGCTGTGTCCTCGGAACCATTGCTGCTGCACGCGGCGACGCCAAGCGATAGCGGAATCAGGATGAGCTTCTTCATTTGGTCCATGTCTCGCTGGTTTCGGCGCCGAGCAGTTCCAGCGCTATCACTTGTTCGCGGATCGTCTGTTCGCTGGCGGCGACGAGCAGTTCGCGGTCGCGGAGCTGCTGTTCGGCGCTGATCGCCGCCGAAATCGACAGGTCGCCGCGCGTTGCCGCGGCGCGGCTTGCCGACGCCTGACGGCGCAGCCCCTCAAGGCTCGCCAACGCATTGGCACGCTGTCGCCACGCCAGGTCGATCGTCGCGCAAGCGGCGAATATGTCGGCGCGGGCCTGAAACAGCCGCGCGTCATATTCGGCCCTCAGCGCATCGCGTGTCGCCTCTTCGACCGCGATGCCGCCGCGATTGCGGTTCCACAGCGGCAGGGTGAAATCGATCGACGGGCCAAGAATGAAGTTCCCGCCGGTGTCGCGATTGGCGTTGAGCGTCAGGTTGAGCGTCGGAAACTGCGCCAGGATGGCCAACCGGACGGCCGCCTCCTGCGCATCATAACCTGCGCGCAGGGCCGCAAGGTCGGTGCGCTGCACCGCGGCGCGCCCGAACAATTCGGCCGCGCCGGGCGGATGCGGCGGCGGCGGGGCCGGCGCGATCGCGATCTTCGAATCAGGTGGAAGACCGAGCAGGCGCGCAAGCTGTTGCCGCGCGGTCAAAAGATCGCCCTCGGCCCCGCGCAGCTTGTCGGCGGCATCCGCAGCGGCAACGCGCGCGGCTTCTGCCGCACTGGCCGCCACATCGCCACGCGACGCGGCAGCCGCGTTGCGCGCAAGCATCCACCGCGCATCCTCGTCCTGTGCGCGAAGGATCGATAGCTGCGTTTCAAGGCCTTCGATCCGGACCGCCTGCAGCCGCGCGGCTCCGGCCGTCTGCCATTCGTTCCACGCGATATCGAGGCGAACCTGACGCTGTTCCTCGACCGCTTTCCGGCGCGTCGCGGCCCGCGTGCGCAGCGCGTTGAGATCGAGCCCGATCGCCCCGGCAATGTTGAGCAGCGTGTCCGGCCCGCTCAGCACCTTGTCGAGGCCGAAGTTGAAGCTGGGGTCGGGAAGCAGGCCGGCGGCAAAAACCTGTGCATCGGCCAAACCGGCGCGCGACCGCATCGCGATGAGGTCCGGATTGTTGACGACCGCGATTGCGGACAGCGCCGACGGCGTCAGCGGCTGCGACATGTCGACGTTCGTCGGCGTTAGCCACGGCCGCTGGACCGCGCTTGCCTTTGTCTCCAGCGCCGCGAGGACGGGTTCCTGCAGCACGGCGGGGTTGTCGGCGAGCGGACGCGGCGCATAATGCGCGCACCCCGCACACGAAAGAAGCAGCGCCGCCAAACCGAACTTTGATCTCATCCCCGGCCCTCGTTCGCGACGTCGCCAATGCCGCGCGGAATCATAACAGGCATGCGTCGAAGTTCCTGCTTGTAACGACATCAAAAGGCGCAGCAAACGCCATCTTTCTCGCCCCGCCGCCGCGTTTCCTTCCGCGCGCGCCCGCCTTCGCCGCCCTCCACCAGGCGGTCGAACAGGTCGAGATAGGATCGCGCCGATGGTCCGCTCGCATAGGGGCGCGTCACGCTCTCGGGAGAAAAGGCACGGCGGCCCGGGCGCATCGTCCAGTCATCGAGCGCGGCGGCGAACCGATCAGCATGCCGCGTATCGATGACGGCGCCGCAATCAGGATCAACCAGAAGGTCGGCAAGGAAGTGCGAGCAGGCCGTAGCGATCACCGGCACGCCCTGTGCCAACGCCTCTACAGCGACCGCAGGACCGCCCTCATAGGAAGAGGTCACAAGCATCAGATCGGCGTCGCGCAGCGCCGTATCGATCGACGTCGAATGCCCCGCCAGCGTCACATATTGCTGCGCACCCAGATGCCGGATCAGCCGTTCCAGCGCTCCCCGTTCCGGACCTTCGCCATAGATGGTCAGGCGGACATCCCGCGATTTCGACAATTCCGCCGTGACACGGATCGCGAGGGCAAAATCCTTTTGCGCGACAAGCCGACCCGCCGCGACCATGTGCAACCGATCGAGGGCGTGGATGGGGGCTGTTTGGGACGGGACGAGAGGCCCCGCGATATTCGGATCGTGGATCACGCTCACGGTATCGGCGTGCGTCAATTGCCGTACATCTGCCGCCAGGCCCGACGACATGGCGACCAGCCAGTCGGCATCGCGCGCGCACCATGCCCAGGCATTCTCGATCAGGCGGCGCAATGGGCCTTTCCCGGCGGGCGCCGGCGGATTGCTTATCTTTGCGACGACCTTCGGTCGATGTTTCAGGCGGCGCACCGCGCCGGCGAGAACCAGATGAAAATTGCCGGGCAGGAACAAGACATCCGGCCGCAGCCGCTCGATCGCTGCCGGCAAGGCGCGACGAAGACGAAGGCGCGAAAATGCGCTGCGGCCGATTTCGGGCTGCAGCGCGACGACATGCACCTCCAGCGGCACCGCGCTCCATAGCGGCCCGTCCAGCGTTCCGCACAATATGGTGACGCGGCGTCCCTCGCGCGCCCACCGCGCCGCAAGCCGAAGCGCGATCACTTCGGTCCCTCCGAACGAGAAATCGTGAAAGAGGATCAGAATATGCTGCGCTTTCAGCGACAAGGGACACCTCGTTTTGGCGGCATGAACGGCGCCCGGAACCGGGCCGATAGTCCGATGACGCCGCCGCCCGAAAATTTCCGCAGCCGACCGGGTGTGGAATTTTCGCGCGCGCGGCGTCTGTCCCATGAAGGGGCCGATGCCGCAGACGACAGCACCGGCGCCACCACGACATGGGATAAAAGGGTGGACGCACTGACACTTCCGGCACCGGACCACGGACCATCTTTCGACGCGCTACGCCCCCTCGCTTCGCGGTCGCGCCGCTGGCCGGCGTTTCTGACCGGCGCCATCAGCATCCTGCTCGTTGCAAGCCTCGCGCATGAGTTGCTGAGCGGCGGCCTCGACGCGCTGCGGTCCGCACTGCCCGCAACGGCCGGCTTCTACCTGGCTTTTGCGGCAATATATTTCGTCCAGCCATTCACCGATTACGTCATCTTCCGCAGGCTCTGGCGCCTGCCGCCGGCCGGCATCGTGCCCATCCTGCGCAAGATGGTCGCAAACGAGCTGTTGCTCGGCTATTCGGGCGAAGCCTATTTCTACGCGTGGGCGCGCGAGCGGTTGAAGATGGTTGCTGCGCCTTTCGCCGCGATCAAGGATGTCAGCATCCTGTCGGCGGTGGTCGGCAACCTCGTGACGCTGGCGTTGCTGGCGCTGGCCGCCCCCGAGGCGGCCGACCTGCTCCCGCCGGGCTATGTTCGTCCGATGGTCGCCTCGGCGGCGACGATCCTGCTGCTGTCCCTGGCGATCCTGCTTTTTCGCGGTCGGCTTTTTTCCCTTCCGCGGCGCGATCTGATCTGGGTCGCGGGCGTCCATCTTTTGCGAACGATCGCCTATACGCTGCTCCTTGCGCTGTGCTGGCACTTCGCCCTTCCCGAAGCGCCGATCGGCCTCTGGCTCCTGCTCGTCACCGGTCGCCAGCTCGTTGCGCGCCTGCCGCTCCTTCCCAACAAGGATATCGTCTTCGCCAGCTTGGCGTTGCTTCTCGTCGGCAATGATGCGGAGGTCGCACGGCTGGTCGCGATCACCGTCGCGCTCACGCTTCTGACCCATGCGGTGGTGCTTGCTCTGACCTGGATCCCCTATACCCGGAGCGCAGACGCATGACGCGGCTCGCCCTGATTGCAACGATGTCGTTCCTCGGCACGGCCACGGCGCACGCCGCGACTTATGGCGACGTTGCCGCTTGTGCAGCAGGCTCGACGACGCCCGCGCTGCTGGCGTGGTTCGACGGTCTGAAGGATCGAAAGGGAAAGCTGCGGCTCGAACTGTTTCCCAGCAACGATCAGGATTTCCTCGCCGACGACTTCCTGCTCGAAAAGGCGGGCAAGCCCTTTCGCCGGATCGAACTGGCGACGCCTGCCGCAGGCCCGGTGGCGATTTGCATCCGTGCACCGGGGCCGGGACGATATAGTTTCGCGATGATCCACGACCGCGACGGGAAACGGAAATTCACCTTCTCGAGCGACGGCATCGGATTTCCCGGCAACCCGAAATTGGGCTGGAGCAAGCCAAAGGCGGCAAAGGCGACGGCCACGCTGGGCGACGGCGTCACCGAAATTCACGTCAGGCTCAATTATTTCAGCGGCATCGGCTTCTCGCCGATCAAGGAGAAATAGGTCGATGCGGATCGTCGATGTCTGCGAATTCTACTCACCCAACGGCGGCGGCGTACGAAGCTATGTCGATCGCAAGATGCAGTTGCTCGCCGAGCGCGGCCATGAACTTGTGGTTCTGGCGCCGGGCGCTGAAGATCGCGAGGAACGCCGGGCAAGCGGCGGACGGATCCAGTGGATCAAGGCGCCGCCGCTGCCCTTCGACGCCAATTATCGCATGTTCTGGGACGCTGCGCCGATCCACGCGCAGCTCGACCGCCTGATGCCCGATGTCGTCGAAGCTTCGTCGCCCTGGCGTCCGGCCTGGATCGTCGGGCGTTGGACGGGGCCGGCGGTCAAGATATTCTTCCTGCACAGCGACCCCCTCACCTCCTATCCCCAACGCTGGTTCGGGCGCATGGCGTCGCGCGAGCGGATCAATGCCGCGTTCGACTGGTTCAACGCTTATCTCCGCCGCGCACTGCCACTGTTCGACAGCCTCGTCGTTTGCGGCGCGTCGCTCGGGAAGCGGTTGGCAGAGCGACAGATCGGCCCCGCGCAATGCATCTCGCTGGGTATCGATCGGACGGCCTTTTCGCCCATGCATCGCGACGCCCGGCTCCGCGCCGAACTGCTCGCGCGTTGCGGGCTACCCGAGGGGGCCACGCTGCTCGTCGGAATCGGAAGACACCATGCGGAAAAGCGCTGGAACATGGCCATCGACGCGGTGCAGGCAGCCGCCGCGCGCGAGCCGCTGGGCCTGATCCTGATCGGCAAGGGTCCGGCGAGTAGCGCACTGCGCAAGCAGATCGGCGCCAATCCGCACATCAAGCTGTTCGAGCCGATCTATGATCGTCCGCAGCTCGCGACGCTCCTCGCGAGTGCCGACGCGCTGATCCATGGGTGCGAGGGGGAAACCTTCGGCCTTGTCGGCTGCGAAGCGCTCGCCTCGGGCCTGCCGCTGATCGTTC
>JAFKLT010000064.1 GCA_017309275.1 Sphingomonadales bacterium
GTCGAGAATGCCGAGCTATTTGGGATCGTTCGACGGGAAGGCGCCGAGCCCCATTAGGGTCGAGGTGATCGGTGCGCCGGTCAGGCTGACGAGCTGGCGCAGCGCTGCGCTGGCGTCGGGGCCGGCGTTGATGACGCCGCCGCCGGTATAGAAGATCGGGCGTTCGGCCGCCGCGATCATGTCGATCGCCTGCGCGATGGCGCCGGCGTCGGGTTCGACCTGCGGACGGTAGCTTTGATGTTCGATCTTTTCGGGCACGCTGTAGCTGCCCGTTGCGACCTGAACATTTTTCGGAATGTCGATGACGACGGGGCCGGGGCGGCCGTGCGTCGCGATGTAGAAGGCCTCGTGAATCACGGCGCCCAGCCGGTCGGGGTCCATGACCAGATAATTATGCTTGGTGCAGTGGCGCGTGATGCCCACCGTATCGCATTCCTGAAAGGCGTCGGTGCCGATCAGCGTCGTCGGCACCTGACCCGTCAGCACGACCATCGGGATCGAATCGAGCAGCGCGTCGGTGATGCCGGTGACGGCGTTGGTCGCGCCCGGCCCCGAGGTGACGAGCACGACACCGGGCTTGCCGGTCGAGCGCGCATAGCCCTCTGCCGCGTGGGTCGCGGCCTGTTCGTGGCGAACGAGGACATGCTTGATCGAGGGATGATTGAAGAGGGCGTCGTAGATCGGAAGCACCGCGCCGCCCGGATAGCCGAACACCGTATCGACCCCGAGGTCGACCAGCGCCTGAACCACCATGTCGGCACCACTCATTTCCGCCACGACACAAACTCCTTTCTTCACCTTGCTTTTGCCCTGCCACGCCATCGGGCGCGCGCCTTGTGCGCTGCAGCAGGTCGGCGGGCAATAGGTATATGATTCTATCCTGTCAACAGCGTATCGTGTAATTTTATTGCTATTTGCTTTATAGAATCGATGTTTAATGACTCTGTGTGACGCGGCCAGTCGGTGGGCGGCTGGTGGCGGAACCAGGTAAACTGCCGCTTTGCATATTGGCGCGTCGCCGCCTGCGCCTGTTCCAGAGCGTCGTCGCGGCCGATCTCTCCGCGCAGCCAGGCGGCGATCTGCGGCACGCCGATCGCGCGCATGACGGGCAGGTCGGGGTCGAGCCCGCGCGCGAGCAGCGCCGCGACCTCTTCGATCGCGCCGCCGTCGAACATCTGGACGAGGCGCCGGTCGCAGCGGTCGCGCAGCCATTCGCGCGGCGGCAGGAGGACGAGCGGCGTCAGCGTGATCGCATCGGCGATGCCGCCCTCGCGCGCCTGCTGCCAGTCGGCGAGCGGGCGGCCGGTCGAGCGCACAACCTCCAGCGCGCGGGCGACGCGTGTGCTGTCCGCGGGGTTCAGCCGCGCGGCGGCGGCGGGGTCGTCGCGAACGAGCGCGGCGTGGGCATCGGCGACGGGCAGGGCACGGACGGCCTCGCGCACCTCGGGGTCGATCGGCGGCACCGGTGCGATGCCATAGAGAAGCGTGCGCAGGTAAAGCCCGGTGCCCCCGACGAGAACGGGAACCTTCCCCGCGTCATGCGCGTGAGAGATGACGCCGCGCGCCTCGTCGGACCAGCGCGCGGCATTATGCGCTTCGGCACCGTCGACATGGCCGAAGAGGCGGTGGGGGATGCCCGCCATCTCTTCTTCGGAGGGACGCGCCGAAAGGATGGCGAGGTCGGCATAGACCTGGCTCGCGTCGGCGTTGACGACGACCGCGTCGCCAGCCATTTGCGCGAGCGCTACCGCCAAAGCGCTCTTGCCGCTCGCGGTGGGTCCGGCGATAAGCGCGACGGGCGGCCGCCCGCGAACGAAAGAGATAGAAGGAGACGCCATGTTCGTAGCCACGCTGATAGCAGCCGGAAAGCTGACCGACGAGGTGGTTCGCGAAGCGATCGACCGTCTCGACGCGACAGGGCATGATGTAGGCGCGCCGCATTGGCTGGACGAGCATGATGCGGCCGACATCGTCTTTCAGGGCAGCCTGGTCAGCGCGCGCGAAGAACTGGCGAAAATGGACCATGGGGCGCTCGACGTCGTGGTGCAGCCGCTGGGCGATCGCACGAAGAAGCTGATCATCGCCGACATGGATTCGACGATGATCACGGTCGAATGCATTGACGAACTCGCCGATTATGCGGGGATCAAGGACCAGGTCGCCGCGATTACCGCGAAGGCGATGCGCGGCGAGGTGGATTTTCGCGGCGCGCTGACCGAACGCGTCGCGCTGTTGGGCGGGATGGCCGAAGGCGTGCTGACCGAATGCCGGATGGAGCGGGTCAGGCTGACGCGCGGCGCGCGCACGCTGGTCCAGACGATGAAGGCGCATGGCGCTTATTCGGTGCTGGTCACCGGGGGTTTCAGCGCCTTCGCGGGACCGGTTGGCGAAGCGATCGGTTTCGACAAGGTGGTCGCGAACGAACTGCTGATCGAGGGCGGCAAGCTGACCGGAACGGTGGGCGAACCGATTGTCGATTCGAGCATGAAGCTGGAAACGCTGAAGAGCGAGGCGGCGAAGCATGGTCTGCCGCTGGCCGAGACGCTGGCGGTCGGCGACGGCGCGAACGACATCCCGATGATCACCAGCGCCGGGCTGGGCATCGGCTATCACCCGCATCCGGCGGCGGCGGAAGCGGCCGACGCGGCGATCCGGCACCACGACCTGACCGCGCTGCTGTGGGCGCAGGGCTATCCCCGGCGGAGCTGGGTGCTGGGGTGATAAAGGCCTTGCCATTGATGAGCCTTTTCATCGCCATGCCCGTGGCGGCTCAATCGACATTGCCGTTCGGCATTCCGATCAAGGATTTTGGCGGCGCTACGCTTCTGACGCAAAATTGGATGTCGTTTCAGGACTATCCTGACTCTGCCATGCGGAGCGATGTCGAGGGACGTGTGATCGTTGGATTTGACATCGGTGTAACCGGGCGTGTCGAGAATTGTGCGGTTCGAACGTCGAGTGGGTACAAGGTGCTCGACGACGTGCCGTGTCGCTTGCTCAACAGAAAAGCGCGCTTTCGGCCGGCAGTAGACGAAAGCGGTTCGGCGCGAGTGGCTCAGGCGGTCCTGAGCGTGGATTTCTGGATGCCCCGTTAGAGATCCCATGACCAGCCATCGCATCTATTCGGTCAGCGTCGCGAGCGTGTATCCGCATTATGTCGCGAAGGCGGAGAAGAAGGGCCGGACGAAGGCCGAGGTCGATGAGATCATTTGCTGGCTGACCGGGCATAGCCAGGCATCGCTCGACGCCGAACTGGCGAAGGGTACGAGTTTCGAGGATTTCTTTGCCAAGGCGCCCGCGATGAACGCGTCGCGCGAGCTGATCACCGGCGTCGTTTGCGGCGTGCGCGTCGAAAATGTCGAGGAGCCGGTGATGCGCGAGATCCGCTATCTCGACAAGCTGATCGACGAACTCGCCAAGGGGAGGGCGATGGAGAAGATCTTGCGCGGCTAGCGCTGCGCCGCGATCTCGTCCGTCAGCCACATGCGGAACCGCTGCATCGCATCATTTTCGGTGCGCGACATCAGGCGGGTGAGCCAATAGCGGCCGGCGTCGATCGTCTGCGCAAAGGGCTGAACAAGGGTCTCCGTCGCGAGTTCGCGGGCGAACATCCCCACGGGGACGAGCGCGACTCCGTGGCCCGCCGCGGCTGCGGTTGCCATCAGCGCGGAACTGTCGAAGATCGGGCCGCGCAGGACGGGGGCAGGGACGCCGGCGGCAGCGAACCAGAGCGCCCATTCGTCGCTGCGGTACGAGCGAAGCAGCGGTTCGGCGGTCAGGTCGGCGGGTGTCTTGAGCCGGGCGGCGAAGGACGGGGCGCAGACCGGTGCCATCGGGGCAGCGAGCAGGGGTTCGGCATGGGTGCCGTGCCACGCGCCGTCGCCGAAACGGATCGCGAAGTCGAGCGCTTCGCCGGCCAGGTCGACGCGGTTGTTGTTCGTCGAGATGCGCAGGTCGATGGCGGGATGGGCGCGGGCGAAGGCGTCGAGACGCGGGAGGAGCCAGCCGGTCGCGAAAGTGCCGACGACGCCGACCTTCAGCGCCTCGCGGAACCGGCCGTCGGCATATTGATCGAGCGTCGCGGCGACGCGGTCGAAGGCGTCGGCGACGACCGGGACGAGCGCATGCCCCTCGTCCGTCAGTGCAAGGCCGCGCGGCAGGCGGTGAAAGAGGCGGGTGCCGAGGCGCCGTTCGAGCTGTGCGACCTGATGGCTGACCGCGCCCTGGCTGACGCAAAGCTCGATCGCGGCGCGAGTGAAATTGAGATGGCGCGCCGCGGCCTCGAAGGCGCGAAGGGCGTTGAGGGGCAGCTGGGCGCGGTCCATGCCAAAGCATGAAATATTCTCATGGCTTTGTCGAGAAATCATGCTTTGTCGCGTCGGGCCTCGCTTGGCATCCCCGTCGGCGAAGGGAGATGGATGATGATGAAGGCCTTGGTTCTGGGATTCTGGATGATGGGCGCTGCGGGAGCGGCGACGCCCGTGGCGGACGATCCGCTGACGCGGCCGATCGCGGTCGAACGGGCGAAGGAATGGCTTAAGCCGGCGCCGCCGGAGAAAGTTTTCGGCGACACCTATTTGGTCGGCTTCGGCGGCCTGTCGGTCGCGTTGATCGATACGGGGGAGGGGCTGGTGCTGGTCGACGGCGCGTTGCCGCAAGCCGCGCCGATGATCCTGGCGAATGTCCGCGCGCTGGGTTTCGACCCCAAAGACATCAAATTTATTCTGAGCACGGAGCCGCATTGGGACCATGCCGGCGGGCTCGCCGCGCTGGCGCGCGACACCGGCGCAACGGTGGTCGCGAGCGCACGCGCCGCCGACGCGCTGCGCAGCGGGGAAATGGCCGAGGATGACCCGCAGCACGCCTATGGCGGGAGCTTTCCGGCGGTGGCGCGGCTGCGCGTGGTGAAGGACGGCGAGGTGCTGACGCTGGGCCGGGCGGTGATCACCGCGCATGCGACCCCGGGGCACACCGCGGGCAGCATGAGCTGGAGCTGGCAGGCGTGCGAGGGGACGACGTGCAAGGCGATCGTCTTTGCCTCCAGCCTCAACCCGGTGTCGGCCGACGGTTATCGCTATAGCTCGGCGGCGGGCGCGAGCGTCGTGGCGGGGTTCGAGAAAAGCCATGCGGTCATGGACGCGCTGCCGTGCGACGCGCTGATCTCCGCGCATCCCGACAATGCGGGAAGCGGGCGGTACAATGCGGCGCCCGGCGCGTGCGGTGCCTATGCCGACCGGTCGCGCGGGCTGCTGGCGAAGCGGCTGGCGGAGGAAAAGGCGGGGGTCAAATAGGTGGCATATTTCTCCCTGTGGCTGTGCCACAGGGAGGCCTTATCCTATTTCGCGACGACCATGCAGGCCTGGCCGCCCTTGCGGAGCGCGGCGCAGAAGCTTTCGGCGTCGCCCTTGCCGGCGAAGCCGCCGGCCTGGAGCCGCGTGACGTTGCCGGCCTTTACGAAATAAGGTTCGCGTCCGGCGACCACGGGATATTTCTTGCCGAGCGTCGACCAGAGGTTGCGGGCGTTCGCCTCGACGCCAAAGGCGCCGAGCTGTGCGCGCCACGGGCTGGTGCCGCTGTGCACCGTGGCGGGCTTTGCGGCCGCTGGCACGGGTTTGGCGGGCGCTGGGGCCGGCTTGGCGGGCGTTGCAGCAGCGACCTGAACCGGTTTGGCGGGGGTCGGTGCGGGTTTCTTGGCGGGCGGGCTGTCGGCGCTTTCGGGCGGCGCGGCATAGCTGGTGCCGGGCGCGGCGCCAGCAACGCGAACCGGTTTTGCGGCCGTGGCGGCGTTGGCGGCGGCAGTCGCTTCGGTCGCAGCGGTGGCCGCGGCGACGGCGGCCGGCGTCGAGGGCTTGACCGACGTCGGCGCGATCACCGGCGGCGGCGTATAGCTGGCGCCGGGCGTCGAGGCCGGGACGCTGGCGGTCTTGATCGACGATGGTGCGGGCTTGGCCTGCGTGACAGATGGCGCGGCGGCGTTGACGGCCGCCAGACGGGCATGCGCCTCGTCCTTTTCCATCTGCGGCAGGAGCGACAGGCCCCGCTGGCGCTGTTCGAGCGGAATGAGCGTGTCGAGCTGCGACAGGCGCGCCGAGGCGATCTCCAGCCCGGCGTCGCTCGCGCGCTTGGTCAGCGCATAGGCGCGCGGCCAGTCCTTTGCGGCGAGGTCGCCGTTGAACATGGCGGTGCCGAGGACGTATTGCGCCCGCGGCTCGCCGCGCGCGGCCGAGGCAGTGATATAGGTCATCGCCTCATCGCGCTTGTTCGCGGTGAAGAGAATGAGGCCGAGATTGTCGGCTGCCTGCAGATGCCCCTGCGTCGCGGCGCGGCGAAACCAGGTTTCGGCCTGGCCCAGATCGGCGGGCACGCCCCGGCCCAGCTTGTACGCCTGGCCCAGGTTGAACTGCGCATCGGGGTCGCCGGCGACGGCGAGCGGGCGCCATTCGGCGACGGCTTTTTGAAAATCGCCGGCCTGCCACGCGTCGACGCCATCCTTGACGTCGGCCTGCGCGGGCACCGAAAGCGTGAGCGCCGAGACGATCGGCAGGGTCAGCAAGGCGATGGTGCGGAATGAACGCATCGTTATTCTCCAATGACTTGCGCCGCATTCGAGCATGCACCCGCGCAGTCGCAGTCCCCAGCGAGGCCGCTCTATCCATAAATGGCTAACAGCTTGTTAGCATCATCTAAGGCGCAATCGCTTTCGTGCCGCATCGGGACAGAAACCCGTGAACATGGCGTTTACCATAAGTGCGAGCAGGTCGTTCACCTTCTTTTTATCATCGTTAACTCAATTTTAGCGCCCTGCATGGCATCTCTTCGCCGATTTTTGGATTTCCGAGGGGGATAGCAGTGCGCGTTTTGGCATTGGCTTCACAAAAGGGCGGGTCGGGTAAAACGACCTTGTCGGGCCATCTTGCGGTGCAGGCGCAGCTTGCTGGCGCCGGCCCAGTCGTTCTGATCGATATCGATCCGCAAGGCTCGCTCGCCGACTGGTGGAACGAGCGTGAAACCGACCTTCCGGCCTTCGCCCAGACCACGGTCGCACGGCTGGCCTCCGACCTTGAAATCCTGCGTCAGCAGGGCTTCAAGCTGGCCGTCATCGATACGCCGCCGGCGATCACGATGGCGATCCAGAGCGTCATCAGCGTCGCCGAACTGATCGTCGTCCCGACACGTCCCAGCCCGCACGATCTGCGCGCCGTCGGCGCCACCGTCGACCTGTGCGAGCGCGCGGGCAAGCCACTGGTGTTCGTCGTCAACGCCGCGACGCCCAAGGCAAAGATTACCAGCGAGGCCGCGGTCGCGCTGTCGCAGCACGGCACCGTCGCGCCGGTCACGCTGCACCACCGCACCGACTATGCCGCCTCGATGATCGACGGCCGCACGGTGATGGAGGTCGATCCGAACGGCCGATCGGCCGAGGAAATCCGCCAGCTCTGGACCTATATCAACGATCGGCTGGAAAAGAATTTCCGCCGTACCGTGTTCAGTTCGCCGATCCCGCCGCAGCCTGGCTATGGCACCGTCCGTCCGATGGGTGGTGGCTTCGGCCGCCGCATCGCCGGTCAGTGAGGGAAGGCAGCGGAACCATGGGCGAACCCAAACCCCTCGCATCGCTGTCCGCCGGGCTTCTGGCCCGCAAGGGTGGCGCGCGGCCTGCAATGCGCCGCCAGCCGCTCGGCAGCGGTCCCGCTCCGATGGTCGGCGACAGCTATGATGACCTCGGCTGGAACGACATGGGCTATGATGTCGATCCCGACCAGAGCGCCGAACCGGCACGCCTCGTCGACCTGAAGCCGCTGCTCGCGGGTTCGGTGCTGACGCACAACGCCGAGGCCGAACAGGCCGTCGGCGATGCGCCGGGCCACGAACTGGTGCCCGATCTGAGCGACGCTCTGGCCGACAATTTCGAACCCGAAGCGGTCGAAGTGCCCGAGATCGTGCGCCAGCAGGAATCGCTGATCGACCGCGTCGCCGCCGTCGCCCGCAAGGTCGAGGCGCGCCCCGAACCGAAGGCGAAGAAGGAACGCGCGCCGCGTGCGCTGCGTGCCCGCGAAAAGGCGGCGTTCACGCTGCGCCTCGACGCCGAACGCCACCTGCGCCTGCGTCTGGCAAGCGCGGTCACGAACCGCTCTTCGCAGGTGATCCTGATCGACCTGCTCGACGATTATCTGGCCTCGCTGCCCGAGATCGACGCGATGGCGAGCCGCCTGCCGGCGGCGCGACCGGCGCGTCGGATGCAACCGTAAGAACGATGGGGGGACCGAAGATGAACCGCAAAGTCCTGATGAATCTAGCCGTTTCGGGCTTCGTCCTGAGCGTTGCCACCGGTTGCAGCGGCATGAGCAAGATGGCGAACGCCGCTCCGTCGAACGGACCGGTTCCGGCATCGGCCTCGAAATCCGCCGACAAGGCGCGCGAAGCGCTGGAAGCCGGCAAGCCGAGCCGCGCCGTCGGCCTTGCCGAAGCAGCGGTCGCAGATGCGCCGCGCGACGCGGGCTATCGCGCGCTGCTGGGCCAGGCCTATCTGAACGATGGTCGCTTTGCTTCCGCCACCGCGGCGTTGAACGAAGCGATGGAACTGGGCGCGAAGGACAGCAACACCGTCATCGCGCTGACCCTCGCCTATATCGCGCAGGGCAAGAACGACCAGGCGACCGACCTGTTGAAGCGGAATTTCGACGTCGTTCCGGCGTCGGACATGGGCCTGGCGCTCGCGATGGCAGGTGACACCAATTCGGCGATCTACGTGCTGACCGAGGCGGCGCGCGCGCCTGACGCCGATGCGCGGACGCGCCAGAACCTGGCACTCGCATTCGCCCTGTCGGGCCGTTGGGCGCAGGCACGCGTTCTTGCTTCGCAGGATCTGTCGCTGGCCAAGATCGAGACCCGCATGGCCGAATGGTCGAAGCTGGCCGAACAGCCCGATTCGCGCGTTCGCATCGCGAGCCTGATCGGCACCACCGCGCGTGAAGACGCCGGCATGCCGGTTCGCCTTGCACTCAGCAATTTCTCGGGCACCGAGATGGCTGCCGCAGCAGCGCCGGTCGAACTCGCCAGCGCCGATCCGGCGCCGGTCGAGGCCTATGCGCCGCCGCCGCCCGTCGCCGAAGCCGTGCAGACGGCCGACGCGTCGAGCGCGATCCGCACCGTCGAACTGCCGATGCCGAAGCGCGACCAGAATGGCGTGGTGCCGCAGGTGACCGAATTGCCGCAGCCGATGGCCGCACCGGTGCTGGTCGCCGACGCCAAGCCTTATCGCGCCGCACCGCGCGTCGCGGGCGACAGCGAGCCCAAGATGCGCCCCGCGCAGAAGCAAGCGATCGAACTGGCGCGCAAGATCACGCCGAAGGTGTTGGGTTTCGACGCCAAGAAGCCTGCCGGCTGGGCGGTGCAACTCGGCGCCTATGACAGCCTGGGCATCGCCAAGGAAAAGTGGAGCGTGCTGCGGAAGAAGAGCAATATGCTCGGCAGCTATCCGGCATCGAGCCATGCGGCCGTCGTCAATGGCCGCACCTTCTATCGCCTGACCGTCAACGGCCTGGCCACGCGCGCCGACGCATCGCAGCTGTGCGCCGAGCTGAAGGCCAAGGGCCAGACCTGTTTCATCCGCCAGATGGGCGGCAGCGAGACGATCCAATGGGCGTCGGCGTCGAAGCCGGTGCGCATGGCCTCGCGCTAAATCATTTGGGGCCCTCCCGTTCGCGGGGGGACAAGGGGAGGGGCGCGGTCTGCGGGGACCGCGCCCTTTTTCGTCGGGAATGAGGATGGTGGGGACGTAAAACCTGCTCCCCGCCCCGAACCTTACGTCCGTAGATCGCGGGGTTTAGCCTTCGGGCGGCGAGGGGAGGCGGGCGAGGATGGCGACGAGCTGGGCCTGGCTGGTCGCGCCGGTCTTGCGGAAGATGCCTTTCAACAGGAAGCGCGCGGCGTTCAGGCTGACGGCGCGTAGCGCGGCATAGCCCTGAAGCGTCTGGCCCGCCGACAATGCGACGGCAAGGCGCGCCTCGGCCGGGGTCAGGCCGAACCACTGGGCGACGCGGTCGATCTCCACCACCGGGGTTTCGCCCACCGCGCTGCCCATGGTCACGATAAGCGAGGCGCCGAGTTGCACGCCACCGATCTGCTGAGCCGACTGGCGCGGAATTCGCGCCGCGAGGACCGGGCATTCGGCGCCCGCCGCGTTCGCCGCCTGAAAGGCGATACCCGACGGTGCCGATCCGCGCGCGAGATCCATCAGCTTTTTCTGGCTCGCGGGATGGGTGAAGGCGAAGCGATCGCGGACCGGGCGAATGAAACCGGCCTCTTCATAGCGTGCGGCGCGGCTGTTCGCGGCAAGGATGCCGAGTTGATCGTCCAGGCTGAAAATGGCGAAAGGCGCAGCATCGGCGGCGGCGCGCGCCGCACCCGCCGCGAGTTCGAGTGAGGCGATGCGGTCGCTGAGCCGCATCGCGCGCTGGATATGCGGCGCGAGGACGCGGAGCCCGCGCTTCAGGCTTTCGGCGTCGCGGTCGCCGGGGCCGGGCATCATCAGCCCAAGCCGCTCGCCGCCGCGCCGGTCGAGGAGGACGCCGACCAGCCGGTCGATGCCATAGGGTTTCAGGAAGTTGCGGAAGAATTCGGTCTCGTAGAATTCCTCGCGCGTCATGATGTCATAACTGTCGACGACGCTGCCGTTGGCATAGCGCATGAACTTGCGCGACCAGGGGTGGTTGCCGGCATAGACGGCGGTGTAGATTTCCTGGATTCCCGCCGCGAGGCCAGAAGCGGCCACGAACCGCGCGCGCGGCGGATTGTTGCTTTCCCACAGGATGAAGGCCGATTCCCAGCGGAGCGGGCCGAGCGCGCCGGTGATGCGCGCCAGCGTTTCGTTCCAGCGTTCGGGGTGCAGAACCGAATCATAGATGTGCCCGATCAGCTCGTTGAGCACTTCCCATTCGGCGGACGCGTCGAAATCGGGGGGCAGGGCAGGAACGATATTGGTCGGCACGCACGTCCCCGGTCGAAAGGATAGGCAGCTATCTTCCTGATAGAGGAGCAAATCCCGCGATGCCAAGGCGCAATGCGACGAAAAATTCGTTCATGCTACCCAATCGGGTAGCGAAATGCCCGTCCGGATCGGTCATTCCATCCCCGCGACCCAAGCGCAGGATGGTCCACCATAAGCATCCTGCTTCTCGAAGTCCGCCGGTTTACCGGCGGGCTTCTTTTTTTGGGCGTGCCTCAGCGGATGCGCTGGCCGCCCTTCCATAGCGCGGTTGCGCGGCCTTGAACCGGCATGCCGTCGAACGGAGTGTTGCCCGCATAGGCGGCCATTTTCTTCGCATCGACCTGCCACGGCGTGCCGTCGTCGACGAGAATGAGATCGGCGTCATAGCCCGGATCGATGCGGCCGGCGTCGAGACCGAGCAGCTTCGCGGGATTCGCGGCGAGAAGATCGAAGAGGCGCGCCGGGGTGACATGGCCGTCGCGAACGAGCTGAAGGCCCATCGCTAGCAGCGTTTCTGCCCCCGCCATGCCGTCCAGCGCCTCTGCGAACGGAAGGCGCTTGTCCTCCGGTCCCCGCGGATCGTGGCCCGACGCAAGCACGTCGATCGTGCCGTCGGCGATCGCGGCGAGGCAGGCGTGGCGGTCGTCCTCGCTGCGCAGCGGCGGCGAAAGCCGTGCGAAGGTACGGAAATCGCCGATGGCGGTGTCCGAAAGGAAGAGATGCGCCGGCGTGATGCCGCAGGTGACCGCGAGCCCCTTGGCCTTCGCCGCGCGGATCAGGTCGAGGCCGCGCGCGGTGGTGACCTGGCGAAAGTGGATCGGCGCGCCGGTTTCCTCGACCAGACACAGGTCGCGCGCAATCGCCATCGCCTCGGCGATCGCGGGTGCGGACGCGAGGCCGAGGCGCGTCGCCATCTCGCCATCGGTCGCGACGGCGCCGGCGGTCAGGCCCTCATCCTCGGCGTGCGCGATGACGGTCAGGCCCAGCGAGGCGGCATAGGACAGAACGCGGCGCATCACGCCGGCATCGGCGATGCGGGCACGGCCGGTCGCGACGGCGCGTGCGCCCGCCTGTTTCATCAGGCCGATTTCGGCGAGTTCCTTGCCCACGAGTCCCTTGGTCGCGGCGGCGATAGGGTGGACCCAGAGGTCGGGCTTGCCACCCTTGGCCGCGCGCTCGACCAGACCGGCGCCGTCGAGCGGCCCGCTGTCGGGCATCAGGGCGGCGCGCGTAATGCCGCCGAAGTGGAAGGCGGGCTTGTCGGTCGCGAAGACGCCAAGGTCGATAATGCCGGGCGCGAGCCACTGGCCCCTGGCGTCGATGGTTTCGGCGTCCTCGGGAATCTCGTCGGGGTTCAGCGCGGCGATACGGCCGGCGACCGCGAGCAAGCTTGCTGTTTCGCCGCCGAGCAGGCGCGCGTTCGTGATCAGGAGCGGTTTCAGTTCCATCCCGGCACCCCCCGCTTGCGGCGCGTCAATATGTCGAGGCACGCCATGCGCACCGCGACGCCCATTTCGACCTGTTCGGTAATCGTCGAGCGGGTGGGATGGTCGGCGATGCTGCTGTCGATCTCTACCCCTCGGTTCATCGGGCCGGGGTGCATGACGATCGCATCGGGCTTTGCCTTTTCGAGGCGCTTGGGCGTCAGGCCGTAGAGCGCGTGATATTCGCGCGCGCTGGGCAGATAGGCCCCATCCATGCGCTCGTTCTGCAGGCGCAACATCATCACGACGTCGGCATCCTTCAGCCCTTCGTCCATGTCGGTGAAGGTCGTGACGTGCATGCGGTCGATCGCAGGCGGGGTCAGCGTCGGCGGCGCGACGACGCGCACCTCGTTGCCGAGCAGGGTCAGCGCGAGGATGTTCGATCGCGCGACGCGGCTGTGCAGCACGTCGCCGCAGATCGCGATGGTCAGCCCCTCCACCCTGCCGAGGCGGCGGCGGATGGTGAGCGCGTCGAGCAGCGCCTGGGTCGGATGCTCGTGCCGCCCGTCGCCCGCGTTGAGGACGGGGCAGTCGACCTTGTCGGCGATAAGCTGCACCGCGCCCGAGCTGGCGTGGCGGATGACCATCGCGTCGGCGCGCATCGCGTTCAGCGTCATCGCGGTGTCGATCAGCGTTTCGCCCTTCTTCACGCTCGACTGCGCGGCGTGCATGTTGACGACGTCGGCGCCGAGGCGTTTGCCCGCGATTTCGAACGACAGCAGCGTGCGCGTCGAATTTTCGAAAAAGGCGTTGATGATCGTCAGGCCGGCGAGGGCGTCGTCATGCTTGGCAGCGCCCGCGCGGTTCATGTCCACCCATTGCTCGGCGGCGTCCAGAACGTAGGAAATCTCCCACGGCGTGAGCTGGGCGATGCCGAGCAGGTGGCGATGGCGAAAGGCATCGCCGCCGGGCGGATAATCGCTGGCGGGTCGGATGGGTGCGCTTGTCATTAAAGCCACGCCTCTAGGCAGGTAAGGCGATTCTCGCAAGCACCGAGGCGACCAGTGGCTCCAATAGTCCGAACGCCCACAGCAACAGCAGGATGATCTGCAGCCACAGCCAGATCAGCATCCATGTCGCGAAGGGTTGCTTGCGGGTCTTGTGGCGCACCAGCCGCGCGGCGGCGACGGTTCCGAATGCGCCGCCCAGAAAGGCCCAGAACAGCAGGGTGCTTTCAGGAATTCGCTGGAGGCCGCGTTCGGCGAACCGCTTGTCGCGGACCATCTGTATGAAGGCGATCAGGTTCGCCGCGATCAGCCAATAGCCGAGATAGCCGATCAATCGCGCACCAGTGCGTCGATTGCGCCCTGCAGGATAAAGGCCGCAGCCGCGCTGTCGACGCGTTCGGCGCGCTTGGCGCGGCTGACGTCGGCGGCGATCATCGCGCGTTCGACCGCGGCGGTCGACCAGCGCTCGTCCCACAGAAGCAGGGGCAGGGCGAGCGGGGCGAGGTTGCGCGCGAACGCGCGGGTGCTTTGCGTGCGCGGGCTGTCGGTGCCGTCCATGTTGAGCGGCAGGCCGACGACGAGACCGACGACCGATTGGGCGGCGACGATCGATTTCAGCGTTTCGAGATCGACCGAGAATTTCTTGCGGATGATCGTCTTGTCGGGGCTGGCAAAGCTCCACCCCGCATCGCAGAGCGCGACTCCGATAGTCTTCGTGCCGACATCGAGCCCCGCGAGGCGGCCCCCGTTCGGCAGGGCGGCGGCAAAATCGGAGGCGGCGGTCGTGATCATCGATCGGCCTCTAATTCCAAAACGCCGTCATTGCGACCCCGGCAAAGGCGCCGCGACGATCGGATCAGGATTTGGTCGCCGGGGTGGCCGGCGCCGGCGACACGACGGGAGCGGCCGGCGGCGGGACGGGCGACGGCTTGCCTTCATAGGCCGCGAGGCGGCGGAGCGCGTCGGCGCGGACATTCGCCCAAAAGAGCGTGATGTCGAAGACATGGTAATTGTTGCCCGGCAGCACATAGCTCGGAGCATAATTCTTCGCGGCTTCGGCATCGCCGATCATCAGCAGGCCGCGGCTATCGTCGCATTTCGCGCCGATCCGGTGCGCGATCAGCCTTCCCGCCTTGAAGCCTTCGCTGGGTTTCAGCGTGCCGATGTTGGCGTCGGGTCCGGCGGCGGCGTCGGGCGTACCCGTCAGCGGGTTGGTGCAGAGCATGCGCGTCCCCGCGCGCGGGCGACCGTCGAAACCGATCGTGCCGTCATAGGCGTCGGTGACCATGATCGGATCGGCGGGCTCGGCAAAGCTGGCCCACGACAGGATGCAGCCCTTCTGGTCGGGCGTCTGGCATGCGGGCAGGCCGAGGGCGGCAAGGTCGGTATCGACGCTGATCGGCCAGCCGATCACATAAGCGGCGACGATGCGCTTCGCGAGCGGCGTGCCCGCGATCCGGTTCTTGAGCAGGGTGGTGAGGTGCAGTGCACCCTGGCTGTGGCCGGCAAGGATGATCGGCTTGTTCTTCGGGACGGCGGCGAGAAAGGCGTCGAAGGCCTGTTCGACGTCGCGATAGGCGGCGTCGATCGCCTTCCCGGCGCTGACGCGGTCGGTCGCGAGGAAGGCGCCCAGCGTCGCCTGGCGATAGCGCGGCGCCCAGACTTCGCCGGCGTCGCCGAACGCGCTCGCCATGCCTTGCATGAACAGGGTGGCGCGGTAGTTCGCGTCGGCATCGTCGAGCGGGGCGTTCCAGCTGGCCTTGCTGTAATAGCTTGTCGGATGAACGAAGAAGATCGCGGCGTCGCCGTGCGGTGCGGGTTTCGCTTCGGTGGCGGCTTCGGCGGCACGGGCGCGGGGCACCAGCCGGTCGCCGCCCATTGCCTTCGTGCTGTCCGGCGCGCGATCCTCGCCGTCTTCGGCGGGTGGGCGCCAGTTCGACGGATCATTTTCGAGCCCCGGGCGCGAGAACCACATTTTCGGATCGTCATAGGTGTTCGGCGCCGCGACGGTCTGTTCGACGAATTCGCTCGACGGCACGAAGACCGCGCGGCCGAACCAGCCGGGATTGATCTGATAGGCCACGCCGAAGCCGAAGATGATGAGGATGATCGCGGCAATCAGGTAGAGGAATTTGCGGGCCAAGTCGGGCTCCATGCGGACGGGAGAGGGTGGTGCGCTATCTGGCTTGCGCGAGCGGCTTAAACAAGACCAGATGTGGGGCATGACCGAAGCGCCCGCAACTCCGTCCGCCCCCGAGTCGCACCGTCTGGACGACAGCGACCCGCCCTGGCCGCAGCGTCCGTGGATCATGGCCATCATCGGCGCGGTTGCGGGACTGATCTTTCATCAGTTCGTCGACACCCGTTACAGCGACCATTTCGACCGCTGGAACAGCGCGATGGCGGCGTTCGTCGCGGTGTCGACCGTCGTGTTTCTGCTCGGCGTCGAGCTGCGGCGCTGGCACTGGGCAGCGGGCTTCGCCCTGCTGTGGGGCGCGGTGATCGGGCTGATCGCCTTTACCTCGTCAACTTACAATATCGGCGGTTCGCCCTTCGAATGGCCGTTCTGGTCGGGGATGCTCGCGGTGCTCGTCGCGACGCCGCTGTTCCAGACGCGCCGCGATGTGGCGCCCGACGCGCGCTTCTGGAAGCTGTGGCAGATGCCGTACGAGCGGCTGCACAGCCACGCCTGGACCGATGCGGTGATCGGCGCGGCGGGGCTCGCTTTTACCGGGCTGACCTTTCTGCTCGTCATCCTGATCGGGCAGATGTTCAAGCTGGTCGGGATCGATGTGATCGAGCGGCTGTTGCAGGGCGAATGGTTCGGCTGGATGCTGGCGGGCGCCGCTTTCGGCGGCGCGGTGGGCCTGCTGCGCGAGCGCGACAAGCTGGTGTCCACCCTGCAGCGACTGGTGATGATCGTGCTGGCAGTGCTCGCCCCGGTGCTGGCGGTGGCGCTGGTGCTGTTCCTGCTGTCGCTGATGGGGACGGGCCTGCAGAAACTGTGGGATTCGGGATTTTCGACCGCGGCGCTGATGATGGCGTCGGCGGCCTTCGCCGTGTTGCTCGCCAATGCGGTCATCGGCAACGGGCGCGACGATCGCTCCGCGAACCGGCTGATGCATGGCGCGGCGGGGGTGCTGGTGGTCGCAGTGCTGCCGCTCGCGATCATCGCCTTTTATTCGATGCATCTGCGCGTGATCCAATATGGCTGGACGCCCGAGCGCCTGTGGGGCGCGATCGCGGCGATGGTCGCGCTTGCCTATGGTGCGATCGGGCTGTGGGCGGCGGTGAAGGGGCGCTGGGGCTTTGACGATGTGCTGCGCCCGCTGCAGCAGAAGCTGGCGATCGGGCTGATGCTGCTGGCGTTGTTCCTGGCGTTGCCGATCATGGACTTCGGCGCGATCTCGACCCGCGATCAGTTGGAGCGACTGAAGGACGGGACGACCAAGGCCGAAAGGTTCGACTGGGCGGCGATGGCGTTCGATTTCGGACCCGACGGGCGAAAGGCACTCGCGCAGATCGCGAAGTCGCCCGACAAGGCAAAGGCCGGCTTCGCAAAGTGGGCGCTGGCGGCAAAGAATCGCTGGGACCTGAATGTCGGGGGCGACAAGGTCGACGCGGCGGACGCGGCTTTTGCCGCAAAGACGATCGAGGAAAAGGTCCGCGTCCTGCCCGATGGCGGCACACTGGAACCCGCGCTTTATGCCTCGCTGCGCGACAAGAGCTGGTGTTGGACGAACGAGTGCATCGCCTATCGCGTCGCCGCCGACCGGGTTGCGATCATCCAGCCCGAAGGCCGCGACGTGACGATGCTCGTCAAGGATGCGAAGACGGGAAGCTGGGAAAGCGACTATCCGTGGAACCGGCAGGAGCAGTTCAAGCTGACCGACGGCGAAATGCGGCAAGCGCGGATCGAGATGCGCGAGGTGAGCCGCAAGCAATTGTTCGTGAACGGCAAGCCGATGGGTCAGGTCTTCGAATAGGCGCGATCGCCGTCTCTATCGGCAGCGAATGTCAGGCGCCGGCGAATGTCAGGGTTTTTGGACCGCCACCTTGAAGGCGGCCTGACAGGATGCTAGCGGCCCAGCTTCTCCCGATAAGGCGACAAGAATGGCAATCGATCAGGCAACAGTCAGGAAAATAGCGTCGCTGGCGCGCATCGCGATCAGCGATGCCGAAGCCACCGCGATGGAAGGCGAATTGAACGGCATTCTCGGCTGGGTCGAGCAACTGGGTGAGGTCGACGTGACCGGCGTCGAGCCGATGACTGCGGTGATCCCGAACAAGCTGCGGCTTCGCGACGACGTCGTCGACGCCGATCCGCTGACCGGCGGCAACCGCCGCGACGATGTTCTCGCCAATGCGCCCGCGCCGCAGCACGGCTTTTTCGGCGTGCCGAAGGTGATCGAATAATGACCGAACTTACGAACCTGACCGTCGCGCAGATCCGCGACGGACACCGTGCGGGCGATTTCAGCGCCGTCGAGGTTGCCGAAGCGTTCAACGCCAATGTCGCGGGCGCAAAGGCGCTCAACGCGTTCATCGTCGAAACCCCCGACCATGCGCTAGCCGCGGCGAAGCAGGCCGACGCCGACCGTTCGGCGGGCAGCCTGAAGCCGCTGTCGGGCGTGCCGATCGGGATGAAGGACCTGTTCGCCACGAACGGCGTCCAGACCACCGCCGCGAGCCACATGCTCGAAGGCTTTGTCCCGCGCTATGAATCGACGGTCTCGGCAAAGCTGTGGGACGCGGGTTGCGGCATGCTGGGCAAGCTGAACCTCGACCAGTTCGCGATGGGTTCGTCCAACGAGACGAGCTATTTCGGCAACGTCATCTCGCCGTGGAAGCGCAACGACGGCGGCAATGCCGCGCTCGCACCCGGCGGTTCGTCGGGTGGCAGCTCGGCGGCGATCGCGGCGCGGCTCTGCCCCGCTGCGACGGGAACCGACACCGGCGGCTCGATCCGCCAGCCTGCGGCGTTCGTCGGCATTTCAGGGATCAAGCCGACCTATGGCCGCTGCTCGCGCTGGGGCATCGTGGCGTTCGCCAGCTCGCTCGATCAGGCGGGGCCGATGGCGCGCGACGTCCGCGACTGCGCGATCATGCTCGAGAATATGGCGGGCTTCGATCCCAAGGATGCGACGAGCCTGGATCTGCCGGTGCCCAATTGGGAAGCCGCTTTGTCGAGCGATCTCAAGGGTAAGAAAGTCGGCATTCCCAAGGAGTATCGATTGGAGGGCATCGACCCCGAAATCGACGCAATGTGGGACGCCGGCATCGCGATGCTGAAGGATGCGGGTGCCGAGGTCGTCGAGATCAGCCTGCCGCACACCAAATATGCGCTGCCGACCTATTATATCATCGCGCCCGCCGAGGCGTCGTCGAACCTCGCGCGCTATGATGGCGTGCGGTACGGCCTGCGCGACCTGCCGCAGGGTGCGGGCCTGCAGGACATGTATGCCGCGACGCGCGCCGACGGCTTTGGTCCCGAGGTCAAGCGCCGCATCATGATCGGCACCTATGTGCTGTCGGCGGGCTTCTATGACGCCTATTATACGCAGGCGCAAAAGGTCCGGACGTTGATCGCGCGCGATTTCGACAATGCCTTTGCCCATTGCGACGTGATCCTGGCGCCGACCGCGCCGTCGGCCGCGTTCGGGCTGGGCGAAAAGACCGCCGATCCGCTGTCGATGTACCTCAACGATGTGTTCGCGGTCCCCGCGAGCCTCGCGGGGCTGCCCGCGATGTCGGTCCCCGCGGCGCTGAACCGCGAAGGGCTGCCGCTGGGACTGCAGATCATCGGCAAGGCTTTCGACGAGCAGGGCGTGCTGAACGCCGGTCTCGCGATCGAGGAACGCGCGGGCTTCACCGCTCGGGCGGAGAAGTGGTGGTAAGATGGCCATCGCGGACTTCATTGGCGACCTAGTGCGCGATGTTGTTCGAGATGGTTTTGTCGAGGGTTTGACGCGAGTTTTCGGTAAAGGAAAACCGGAATCCGTCGATCCCGAACGAAAGAAGATATTGGCGAAACGGCGGCTTGATCGCCGCAATCGGCGGAAGAAATAATGACTGACTATCGCATCAAGGGCGAAACCGGCGAGTGGGAGGTTGTGATCGGCCTCGAGGTCCATGCGCAGGTCACCTCCAACGCCAAGCTGTTTTCGGGCGCCGCGACGGCGTTCGGGGCGGAACCGAACTCGCAGGTGTCGCTGGTTGACGCCGCGATGCCGGGGATGCTGCCGGTGCCGAACCGCGAGTGCATCCGCCAGGCGGTGCGCACGGGGATGGCGATCGAGGCCGAGATCAACAAATGGTCGCGGTTCGATCGCAAGAATTATTTCTACGCCGATCTGCCGCAGGGCTATCAGATTTCTCAGCTTTATCATCCGCTTGTCGGCGAAGGTTCGCTGACGATCGAGGAGGATGAGAAGGCCGGGATTCCCGAGGCCAAGCGCATCGGGATCGAGCGCATCCATGTCGAGCAGGACGCCGGCAAGCTGATGCACGACCAGCATCCGACGATGAGCTATGTCGACCTCAATCGCAGCGGTGTCGCGCTGATGGAGATCGTGTCGCGCCCCGACATGCGCTCGCCTGCCGAGGCCGGCGCCTATGTGCGCAAGCTGCGTTCGATCCTGCGTTATGTCGGCTCGTGCGACGGCAATATGGAAGAGGGCTCGATGCGCGCCGACGTGAACGTCAGCGTGCGCAAGCCCGGCGACGAATTCGGCACGCGCACCGAGACGAAGAACGTCAATTCGGTGCGCTTCGTGATGGCGGTGATCGAGGGCGAGGCAAAGCGTCAGGTCGAGCTGATCGAAAGCGGCGGTACGGTGGTGCAGGAAACGCGCCTTTATGACCCCGATCGCAACGAGACGCGGTCGATGCGGTCGAAGGAAGATGCGCATGATTACCGCTATTTCCCCGATCCCGATCTGCTGCCGCTCGAACTCGACGATGCATTCCTTGCCGAGTGCCGCGCGAGCCTGCCCGAACTGCCCGATGCCAAGCGCGCGCGCTATCTGGGTGAGGGGATTTCGGCGTATAACGCCGACGTGCTGACCGCCGAGGTCGAGGCCGCGCTGTGGTTCGACACGCTGCTGGAAGCCGGCGCGAAGCCGGTCGCGGCGGCGAACTGGGTGACGAGCGAACTGTTCGGTGCGCTCAACCGCCTGGGCCGTGACATTGCGGATTCGCCGGTCAGCCCGGCGCAGGCCGCCGAATTGCTGGGCTTGGTCGCCGACGGCACGATTTCGGGCACCATCGCCAAGCAGGTGTTCGAAAAGATGCTGGAGAGCGGCGACGGTGCCGCGGCGATCGTCGACCGCGAGGGGCTGAAGCAGACCAGCGACACCGGCGCGATCGAGGCAGAAATCGCCAAGGTTCTGGCCGCCAATGCCGACAAGGTCGAGCAATATAAGGGCGGCAAGGAAGCGCTGTTCGGTTTCTTCGTCGGACAGACGATGAAAGCGATGCAGGGCAAGGCGAACCCGCAGGTCGTCAACGAACTGCTGAAGAAGGCGCTGGGCTGACCCCGCGGGGTCAGTCCGCCGCCTTCCAGACGCTGCGTCCCTCCTTGATCGTTTCGAGGACGCGGATGTCCTTGATGGCCTCGACCGGCGTCGCAAGCGGGTTCCGGTCGAGAATGACGAAGTCGGCGAGCAGACCGGCCTTGATCCGGCCCTTGCGATCCTCCTCGAAGACTTGCCAGGCGGGACCGGTCGTGAGCGCCTGAAGCGCGGTATAGGCGTCGACGCGTTCCTTCTCGCCGCTGACGACGCCGGTGGGCGACACGCGGGCCATCGACGTCCAGAGCATGAAGCGCGTGTCGAGCGGCGTGACGCTGTAATCGCTGTGGTTCGACGGGATCAGCCCCGCCGCCTTGGCCGAGCGGATTGGGCTGATGAAATCGACGATTTCCTTCGGGAAATTCGTGCGATGGACGTCGGCCCAATACCAGGCGTGGTTCGAGAAATAGGACGGGCCGACGCCGATGCGCTTGTACGCGGGCAGTTGGTCGGGGCGCTGGAACTGAGAATGGATGACGATCGGGCGGCGATCGTCGGCCGCCTTGATGCCGAGCGCGTCGAAGCCGCGGATCGCCATGTCGATCGCCGCGTCGCCATTGGCGTGGACGAACAGCTGCCAGCCGCGGTCGTTCGCCTTTTTCGCCTGTGCGATGAACTCTTCCTCCGACAGGATGGGCTGGCCATGCCACGGATGCGCGCCCTCGGGGCTGCCGCGGGCATAGTCGCGGGTGAAATAGCCGGTGCGTGCCTGCACCGATCCGTCGAGGACGAACTTGATCCCCTGCAACTTCACATGCCCCTGATAGGTGCCGAACTTGATGGTCGGATCGGCCAGAAGCGCATCGAGGCCGGGTGAGAAGGGGAGGAGCGCGAGATCGATCTTCAGCCGCTCGCGCGCCGCAGGTGAGGTGAGAAACGCGATATCGGGCGGCTGGGTCGCGCCGTCCTGCGCGTGGGTATAGCCCTCGGCGAAATAGGCGTTTTGCGCGGCGTCGAGCGCCGCGAGCTTTTGCGCCGCCGTCGGCTGGGGCAATTTGGCGAGGAGCAGGAACATCGCCTTTTCCAGCAGGACGCCGTTGAGCTTGCCCGCCTCGTCACGCAACATCAGGCCGCCGGCGGGTACCGGGGTGCTTTCGTCGATGCCCGCTGCCTTCAGTGCGGCGCTGTTGGCCACCGCGCCGTGGAGCGATACGTGCAGCACGACGATCGGCCGGTCGGCGGCGACCGCGTCAAGTTCGGCGCGGGTGATGTGGCGTTTTTCGGCCAGGCTTTCATGATCATATTTCCAAACGACCACCCATCCGCCCGGTGGAATTGCGCGCGCGGCGATATGGTCGCGGATCGCGGCCTGTAGACCCGCGATGTCGGTGACGCCGGCATGGGCCTTGTCTCGAAGGTCGAGGCCGCCCGCGCTCATCGTCGCGACGGTGAAGTGCGAATGGGCGTCGATGAAGCCGGGAAGCATGGTCGCGCCCCCAAGGTCGTGGACGACCGCCTGTTTGCCCGCCGCGCGGCGCGCCTTCGCCTCCTTTCCTGCGAAGACGATGCGATCGTCACGCGTGACCACGGCCTCGACAGTCTGCGGTGTGTCGCCGTCCATCGTGACGATAGGCCCGCCCCGATAGAGGGTGACGTCCTGTGCAAAGGCGGGCGCCGCGGATGCAAGAAGCAGCGCGGCAAGGCTGACGATCGGTTTCATGACTCTCTCCCTGCGCGGCATCGTGCGGAGGGGGAGGGGCAAGGTCAACTCTTGCCGTGCGATATGACGTCAGATCTGTTGTGGCGGAACCTCGCTCGGCCCGCGGCCGGGGGCGTCGAAATCGCCTCCGCCCGGATTGCCGGGGATTTCGACGGGCTGGCCCGCCGGATCTTCGAGCGGGGTGGGCTGCACCGGCTTTTCGGGTGGCGCCTGCGGTTCGATCGTGTCGGGCTTTGGCTTGGGAAGCGGGTCCGGGTTGGCGGTCATGGTGATTCTCCTCGATTAACCAACGAACCGGCGCGGCGCATGTTCCGAGCCGCGTGTTTCGGGGGAAAAGGCGGTTTTCCGGCCTTGCCCTTGGCCGCGCGTCTGCTATAGCCCCGCGCGGCCCGCACGGGCGTGCGCGGCAGCGCGCGACGTCGTGCATCCCGGCCGAAAGCTCCTGCGGGCGTGGCGGAATTGGTAGACGCGCTGGTTTTAGGTACCAGTATCGCAAGATGTGGGGGTTCGAGTCCCTTCGCCCGCACCACCTTCGCGAGCAGAGGCCGGGATATGGGGAACTTCGTCATTGCGGCGGGGTTCGAACAGAGATTTTGAGCAAGGATAAGATCAAGGCAATGAAGACCGTCGAAACGCTGAACGAAGGCCTGAAGCGCGAATATCGCCTGACCATCACCGCGAAGGATATCGATGCTCGCGTCGATGACGAAGTGAAGGCGATCGCGCCCACCGTGCGCATGCCCGGCTTCCGCCCCGGCAAGGTTCCGCCGAACCTGATCCGCAAGATGCATGGCGAGGCGCTGTCGGCCGACGCGCTGAACAAGGCGATCGACGCCGGCGTCAAGGACCTGATGGTCAAGGAAAAGCTTCGCCCGGCGCTCCAGCCCGGCGTGACGCTGGCCGACGGCTACGAGCGCGGCAAGGATGCCGAGCTGACCGTTTCGCTGGAAGTGCTGCCCGAAATCGAAACGCCGTCGATCGACGGTCTGAAGCTCGAGCGCCTGACCGTTCCCGCCGACGACAAGGCGGTGATGGCGAAGATCGAAGAATTCGCCGCACAGATGAAGCGCTTTGAAGAAGCGCCGAAGACCAAGAAGGCGGCCGAAGGCGACCAGGTCATCATCGATTTCGCCGGCAGCGTCGACGGCGTCGCCTTCGACGGCGGCACGGGCGAGGACATGGCGGTCGAAATCGGTTCGGGCCAGCTTATCCCCGGCTTTGAAGATCAGCTCGTCGGCACCAAAGTCGGTGACGAAAAGACGATCCAGGTGACCTTCCCGGAAGAATATCCGGTCGAGAACCTGAAGGGCAAGCCCGCCGAATTCGCGATCACCGTGAAGGAAGTGAAGGTTCCGGCAGCGTCGAAGATCGACGACGAGTTCGCCAAGTCGCTAGGCCTCGAAAGCCTCGACAAGCTGAAAGAGCTGATGAAGGATCAGGTCGAGCAGGAACTGAACGGCCTGACCCGCACCTATATGAAGCGCAAGCTGCTCGACCAGCTCGCCGCCTCGCACGATTTCGAAGTGCCGCCGACGATGGTCGAGGCCGAGTTCGGCCAGATCTGGCAGCAGCTCGAGCATGAAGCCTCGCACGAGGCCGATCCCGAAGCCGCCAAGGCCGAGCTGGAAAAGGATCGCGACGAATATCATTCGATCGCGGTGCGTCGCGTCCGTCTGGGCCTGCTCCTGTCGGAAATCGGCCAGGCGCACGGCGTGCAGGTGTCGAACCAGGAAATGCAGCGCCTGATCATGCAGGCGGCGCAGCAGTATCGCCCCGAAGATCGTGGCCGCTTCATGGAATATGTCCAGCAGGACGCGCTGGCGGCCGCGCAGCTTCGCGCTCCGCTCTATGAGGACAAGGTTGTCGACTTCCTGTTCGAAAAGGCGGACATCAGCGATCGCGAAACCACGCGCGAAGAACTGGAAGCCGCGATCGAGGCCGACGATGATGGCCACGTCCACGGCCCGGGCTGCGGTCACGACCATGATCACGACCACAAGCCGGCGAAGAAGGCCGCCGCCAAGAAGCCGGCAGCCAAGAAGGACGCGGTGAAGGAAGAGGCCAAGGAAGAAAAGGCCGAAGCTCCCGCGAAAAAGGCTCCGGCCAAGAAGGCCGCGGCTCCCAAGGCAGAAGCCGAGGAAAAGCCTGCCGCTGCCAAGAAGGCTCCGGCCAAGAAGGCCGCCGCCAAGAAATAAGGCCGACTTCTGGTCGACCATGAAAAAGGCCGGTAGGATATTATCCTGCCGGCTTTTTTTGTGCCGGAATCGACCGGAGCGGTCATGGGGACGGACATGAGGACGAAGCCGCTTGTTCCACGGCGGATATTGCTCGGTCAGGGAGCTGCGTTTCTCGCCCTGTTGTCAGGCCGCTCGCGCGCGGCTGAACCCGCGCCGTCGACGCCCCGGTGGGCGGCGGCGGAAGCCAGGCTGATCGACGCAATGCCCTATGAACGGATAGAGGTGCCGGGCGCAGAGGCCTTGGCACGCTGGCAATCGCTTCGCACAACGCGGCCTGACGTCTGGCCGGTGATCGTGGGCGGGGATGAAGATCTGTCGCGCATGGCGGAGCAGATGCTGGAGGCCGACGATCGGTCGGTTGAGGCGATCCTGTCCGTGGCTGCCCGGCTCGAACATCCCCAAAGCCTGCTGGACCTCCGGGCCAAGGAAACGGCCGAATGGCGCAACTATCTGAAAGTCCATCCCGACGTAGGGGGCGAGGACGAGGCGCAGGCGCCTGAGATCGGCGATTGGCCGCGAAGCCCGCCTGCAGATACCGGATTGACGGTCGCAGAAGATATATTGGCACGGCGACCCTTCCCCCTGGTTCACATCTTGCTGTTGCCGACCACGCGTCCGTGGGAGGTGCCGGCCTATCTGAAATGGGGCGGATGGAACGAGTGTCCGCCGGCCGAAATCCACGTCGCGGCAATGCGGCGATGGGCGACCGACTATGGCGCGGAAATCGTCGGAATCAGCGGCGATGTCATCAATGTGCAGGTGAAGAGGCGGCCCTCGACCCGCGATCAGGCGATCGCGCTGGCGCAGGAGCAATATGCCTATTGCGCCGACATCGTCGATCAGGGCACCGGCGAAATCGCGCCGCTGGCGGCCGCGTTGATGGCATCGGACTGGTGGTTTTTCTGGTGGGACTGACCCGTCAGAGCCGCCGCGTCCAATATTGCAGTTCGTGCCGCTCTTCCCCGCCGCCGACCGTCTTCCAGTCGAACCAGGTGGTCACGCCATCGAGCGGCCCATAGCCGCGCCTGCGCCAGAAGTCGTTGAGCGGGCGATGGTCTACCGGTCGGGCGGGGTGATCGGCGGCGCGTATGACGCTGCAGAAGGCGGCGTGCGACGCGCCGTGCGTGCGGGCCTGCGCCTCGCGATGATCGAAGAAGGCATGCCCGATGCCCTGACCCCGCCAGGCGTCGAACAGCACTGATTCGCCGAAATAGAAGGTGCGCGCAACATCGAAGCCGGCGGTGGCGAGCGGCGCCTGCCAGGCGGTATCCTGCGTGCCCAGCGGGGCGGCCGTGGCGGCGCCGACGATCTCCGTACCATCGCGCGCGACGACGATCACCGCACCCTCCGCTGCCGCAAAGTCAGCAAGATAATCGGCCTCATAATCGGCGTCGCCGTCGTAGAGATAGGGAAAGTCGCGGAATACCGCGATGCGCAACCGGGCAAGGGCAGGGATGACATCGACCAGCCCTGCACCGGTCACCGGCGCGACGGTAACGCTCATGCGCCGACCTGCGCCAGCCAGTCCTGAAGATTGTAATAGGTGGTGACGCGGTCGATCAGCCCATCGGCATTGACCGACAGAAAGGCGCCGCCAGGCAGGCGATAGGTCTGGCCGTTCGCCGCGGGCAGGCCGTCGTCGGTGGCGAGATAAGTGCCGTTGACGATAAACTCGGCTGCGGCGCGGTCGCCTTCGGCAAAGATCACCATGTCGGTAAGCTGCTCGCGATAGCATTCGGTCATATGCGCGTTGAATTCGGCGAACAGTGCCTTGCCGTGGCGCGGTTCACCCTGATTGACGTCATGACGCATATCATCGGCGACGAGCGCGAGCATCGCGTCGGTGTCGCCCGTGTTGAATGCTGCATAGTAAGCGGTAACGACGTCGCGAGTGGTCATTCGATTCTCCTCGATATGAGCACCCCCTTATCGTCATTCCCCTGTTCGCGGGAATGACGATAAGGGGAGGGGCATCCCTAGATCACGTCCATATTGTAGCAGTGCCAGCTAAAGATGGCCGCGGCGCCGCGGTGGGGGCGCCAGGGTTCGGCAAGCGCGCGTACGTCCTTTTCGCCGGGGCGCGCGCCGAGCTGTAATATCCGGCCGACGGCCTCCTGCACCGCCAGGTCTCCCGCGGGCCAGATGTCGGGGCGGCCTTCGGCAAAGAGCAGATAGATTTCGGCAGACCAGCGGCCGATGCCTTTCACCTTGGTGAGCAGCGCGATGGCTTCCTCATCGTCGGCGGGGAGCGCGGCGAAATCCAGCTCGCCATCGATCACAAGCTGGGCCAGGCTCTTCGCATATCCCTGTTTCTGCGCCGACAGGCCGCAGGCGCGCAGCGCGTCGAACTCGGCGGTCGCCATTACCTCGGCCGGGCATCCTGCGCCAAAACCGGCCTCCAGCTTGTTCCAGATCGAATTCGCCGCCGCGACGCTCACCTGCTGGCCGACGATCGTGCGCAGCAGGGTGGCGTATCCCCGTTCGCGAATGCGCGGTTCGGGATAGCCGGCATTGCCGAGGGCGCGCGCGAAATTGGTGTCGCGCTGGGCCAGCGCGTCAATCCCCGCGTTCAGCTCCGCCTGACTGAGCCCCATCCCATATTCTCCTTTTGTTCCCGGCTCCGGTCATTAGCAACGCTTGATTTGCCGTGCAACGCGCGACATAGGGCCTGCGAAAGAAACTTATGGGGACGAGCATGGCCAAGCTGATTGTGGTGACGCGCGACGGTACCGAACATGAAATCGAGGGCGACACCAGCCTGACCGTGATGGAAAATATCCGTGACGCAGGCTTTGATGAACTGCTGGCGCTGTGCGGCGGTTGCTGCAGCTGCGCGACCTGCCACGTCCATATCGAGGGCGGGGACAAGGCCGCGATGCCCGCGATGAGCGAGGACGAGAACGACCTGCTCGATTCGACGACCGATCGCGACGACAATTCGCGCCTGTCGTGCCAGATTCCGTTCAGCGACGCTCTGGACGGCCTGCGCGTGCGGATCGCCGCCGAGGACTAAGCTGTCCTGCAGTGATCCGGCCTCCCGGATCACTGCAAAGCCGAAGGGTTACGCGCCCGCCGTTGCGACCGCATAGAGTGCGATTGCTGCGGCATTCGAGATATTCAGGCTTTCCATGCGCGGCGAGATCGGCAGCTTTGCCAGCACGTCGCAATGTTCCATGACGTTGTGGCGCATCCCGTCGCCTTCCGAGCCGAGCACCAGTGCGACCTTGCTGCCGTCGAGCGTCGATCCAAGCGTCGTTTCGGTGTCGCCGGTCAGGCCGATGCGCCAATATTGCGCCTCGGCGATTTCCTCCAGCGCGCGCGACAGGTTGACGACGCGCACCCATGGCACGGTTTCCAGGGCGCCCGACGCCGATCGGGCGATGACGCCGCTTTCGGGTGGGCTATGCCGGTCCTGCGTGATGATGGCGGCGGCGTCGAAAGCCGCGGCCGAGCGGAGCACTGCGCCGATATTGTGCGGATCGGTGACCTGGTCGAGCACGACGAGCGGGCGCCGACTCTCTGCATCGACCTCTTCCTGCAACAGGTCGCCGAGATAGACTTCCTCAAGCGGATCGACCTCGATCACCAGGCCCTGGTGCGGCGCATCGCGCGCGACGAGTCGCGCGAGGTCGGCGACGTCGGCATAGCTGATCGGAATCACCGGCGGCAGGTCGAGCTGCCCCAGCGCCTCACGCGTGCCCCATATGCGCTTGACGGTACGCTCGGGGTTGGCGAGCGCGGCGAAAACGGCGTGACGGCCCCAGAAACGGACGGCCTGCCCACGCGGACCCTGGCCCTGCGGGCGACGGTGGCGGGAAAATTGTCTCATGCGGGCGCCTTTCCCATGACTGCCATTGACAGGCAAGCCTCGTTTCGCCATTGGGCCTCTTCCCAAAGCGGGCCCCATGGACAGGTGGCCGAGTGGTTAAAGGCAGCAGACTGTAAATCTGCCCGGTTTTCCGTACGCTGGTTCGAATCCAGCCCTGTCCACCACCCTCCCATCCGAGGGTGTCCGCCGAACCCCCTAGAAATCCCGGAAAACCTAGCGTATCATCCACGCATCGTCCGCATGCGTCCGGGGCAATTTGCCTGCAGCCGGAGCGTAGTGTGGGGGAAGTGTGGGGGAAGATTGTCTTTCCCCCACACTCGTGTTCCCCAGAATGTGGGGAGAAAGTGTGGGGGAAGATTCCCATGGGCAAACTCACGGCGGTTGCGGTCAAGGCCGCTCTTACGAATCCGGGCACCTATCAGGATGGTGACGGCTTGTTTTTGAAGGTCGATAGGCGTGGAGGGGCATCTTGGACCCTTCGTCTGCAGCGTGACGGTAAGCGTCAAGACATCGGACTGGGCAGCGCGAAGATGTTCACTTTGGCGCAGGTCCGCGAGAAGGCCGGCGAGCTTCGCAAGGCGGTCAAGGTCGACCGGCGCGACATATTGGCTGAGCGGAAGGACGAGGCGTCTGCCAAGGTGACGTTTCGCGAAGCGGCGAGGCAATATCACGCCGAGAACGAGGCGGGATGGAAGAGCGAGATCTACGCCCGCCAATGGCTTTCCAGCCTTGAGAATTACGCCTTCCCGAAACTGGGCGACGAGCAGACCGGTGCGATTGTCGCGGCTGACATCATAAACGTGCTCACGCCGATCTGGCAGGAGATACCCGAGACCGCCCGTCAGGTGCGCAACCGGATCTGCACCGTGCTGGATTATGCGCATGCAAAGGGCTGGCGTTCACGAGAGGCTCCCTCAGGTAATAGCAGCCTGAAAGCGGGGCGTGGCTTGCCGCGGCAACTCAAGAAAACCGAGAATCGCAAGGCTATGCCATATGCGGCTTTGCCCGGTTTCATCACTGCACTGCAGCGCAAGCCATCCTACAGCAGGCTTGCGCTGGAACTACTCATCCTGACCGGTGCGCGTAGCCAGGAGGTGCGTCTGGCGACCTGGGACGAACTCGACATCGAAGCGCGGCTATGGACTGTGCCCGCCGATCATATGAAGCGTGGCAAGTCGCATATCGTGCCGCTGTCCGATGCCGCGCTGGAAGTGATTGCAAAAGCGCATGCTTTCAGGCTCCCGGACACAGACGTGATTTTCCCCGGTGCGAGTGGGAAGAATATGTCCGATATGACGCTGCTCAAAGTCCTTCGTGACATGGCTGAGCCTTTTCATGTCCACGGCTTCCGGTCGACATTCACCGATTGGGCGGCGAACGAGGGTTTCCCCGATGCCGTTGTGGAAGCGGCGCTTGCGCACGAGACGCCGGATGCAGTGCAGGCCGCTTACCGTCGGACGACCTACCTCGGGACCGCGGAAAAGCCTGGCGAGCGTGTCAGGCTCATGGGTGCGTGGGGCAGTTATTGCCTCGGCCGCAAAGTTGTTGAGGACGACGGGGAACAGACAGGAGGCGGAGACGCGGAGTAGACGAGCCGTTTTCCCTATCAAGCATCGAAACGTGGTTATCATCGCGGGCCAAAAAGCACTTCGCATCCTTGTTGTGAACGGTAGCTCACTTCCCTGCCTCCCCCCAACCGCGCGGGTGAGAGCAAGAGGGAAGGGGCGCTTCGCGACGGTTCGAAGGCCGAGAGAGAGTCTCTTGGTCGGCCGTCGCGGAGATAAGTCATGGCTTCCAAGCAAAAAATCACGCTCGATCAACCGCAGGCCATCCCGCTTGACCGGTTGAGGCTTTCGGACGCAAATGTTCGGCGGATCAAGCCCGGCCAGTCAGTTGCCGAACTGGCCGACAGCATCGCACGGCGCGGGTTGCTGCATAACCTGAATGTCCGCCCGATCCTCGATAGCGAAGGCAACCCTACCGGTGACTTTGAGGTGCCGGCGGGCGGGCGACGCTACCGCGCTCTCCAACTGCTGGTGAAGCAGAAGCGGCTCGCCAACAATGCGCCGATCCCGTGCAGGATACGGGCTGCGAACGGCGATATCCTGGCCGAAGAGGACAGTCTCGCCGAGAATTCAGAGCGCGTAAGTCTGCACCCGCTCGACCAGTTTCGCGGCATGCAGGCGCTCGCCGCCAAGGGGAATGCCGTCGAGGACATTGCGGCACATTTTTTCGTGACACCGGCGGTGGTCAGGCAGCGCCTCAAGCTGGCGAGCGTCTCGCCAAAGCTGCTCGACATCTATGGTGACGACGGCATGTCGCTCGAGACCCTGATGGCCTTCACGGTGAATACATCCCGTGTGGTTGGATTCAGTCTTGCGATGGCATACTCGACGCGGCGCAGCGTGTCGCGGTGTTCGAGCGCGGCATGGGGATCGGGACCCGCGACGTCATGGTCCTCGAAACTATGGTGGGCGTGGGTCTGGTTGCGAGCCCCGGAACGAGCCCGGTTCTTGAGGATCGCTCGTGCGGCAGTCGCGACATAGGCCCGCGACGCCTGGAGGAGTCCTGTTCCCGTTCCCTTTGCGCTGAAGAGGCGGCGGAATGTTTCCTGCACGAGGTCGGGCACCTCTTGCGGCGGTACGCTGCGCCGGAAGATTGCGGTCACATAAGGCCGTTCGGCAGCATAGATCGCTTCCGCGCGACCGGCCGCGCCAGCACCTTCCCAATCGCCAGGCGGCAGCGGATCGCCCGACGACAGCGCGCGCCGATTTGAGGGGTCGTCTTCGAAATCCATTTGCCATCGCCTACCGGTCGGGCAGGGGCGATCGAGCCGGGCGGTAAGAACATATTCGGAAATATGTGCCGCCGCCTTTAGCCCGAGGGCCTGGACATACGCGTCGGCCACCCGGCAAGGATGGGAAATCACAAGGCCTTCCGAACGAGCCTCTTACAACTCGGCATCGCGCGCCTTCTTGCCCGATGCAGGGCAAGCATAGCTCGCCGTAGCGGCAGGGCAAGCCTGTGTCGCGCAACTTCGTCCAATATGAATCCATCTCCATGGCAGCCGCTTAATGACAGCGTGCGAGCCGGCGAGGCGATGACGGGAATCGACGCAACCCAGGTTAACTTGCTGCAACCGCCGCAAGAGAGGTCGGTTTCAGCAGCATGCTACCACCAACCGACGACAGTTCCCATCCTCTGGCTCAACGCTTCCAGAACTTCATCCGTTCGGCGGATTTTCCGTGCGTCGGAGCGAAGTCGGCGCTGGCGCGAAGTCAGATCCGTTTCGTCGTCGGCCGCGACATGCGCTCGGCCTGGGACGATCTGCGTATATACCCCAATCTCCTCGATCTCGCCTGGAGTTATGCGCGCTCGCCGAGCCTATTCCATTCGCTCGTGGTGATCTTCGAGGAGGATGGTGGGCTCGACGAGCAAGCGTTCGAGACATGCCTGTGGGAGCGTATCGACTCGCTGAGCCGGAAGGACGACTGGGCGGGCCAGCCGCCCGATCCGCGCGTCAGCCACAGCCCTGATGACCCGCACTTCTCGCTCAGCTTCGGCGGCGAGGCCTTTTTCGTCGTCGGTCTCCACCCCCAAGCAAGCCGTCCCGCTCGCCGCTTCGAACGCCCCGCGCTGGTGTTCAATCTCCACGACCAGTTCGAGAAGCTCCGCGAGAACGACGTCTATGAGACGATGCGCAGCAAGATCATCGCACGCGACGTCGCCCTCGCCGGCAACGCGAACCCCATGCTTGCCCGTCACGGCGATGTGTCGGAGGCACGGCAATATTCGGGGCGGGCTGTCGGACCCGATTGGCGGTGTCCCTTCTCCGGACGTAACGCGGCGCCCTGAGCGCCTCTGCGCAGCCTATTTTGCCGGGCGGCGCGGCGCCAAGTCGAAACTCTCCCCATCGCGAAGCGCGTGAAGCGTCGCGCCATGAAGCGACACGATGCCGCCGGACGACGCGCCCGCCGCAGTGGAATGGCTCGCCCGCGACGCGTCGACGATCATGACGCCGCCGCTTCCGATCACCTGCGCGGTGCCGGCCTCGACCCGGAGCGCGGTGTCCTCGTCGATCCCGATTCCGAGACAGTCGGGACGACGGCTGACCGCGCCGAGAAGCCGCCCGATGCGCCCGCGCTCCGCGAAATGCTGGTCGATGATGCAATCGGGGATGAGGCCAAGCCCCGGCGCCAGTTCGATATCGTCGATGCGCGGCGTCTCTTCACCGCGTCCGCCGACGAGCATCGTTTCGCCCTGCGCCGAGGCTCCCGCCGACGTTCCCGCGATTAGTCCCCCGCGATCGTGGAGCGCGTGAATGGCCACCTCAATCGGCGTATCTCCGGTCAGGCTCATGAGGCGCGACTGGTCGCCGCCGGTGAAGAAGATACCTTTGGCCTGGTCGATGATCCGTACAAGCGCGGGATCCCGGGCTTGATCCCGATCGTCGAGGTAAAGCTCGACGAGCCGGCCGATCCCAAGCGGCGCAAAGCCCTCGCAATAGGCCTCGAAATATCCATCACGCTTCGCGCTGGCGATAGTGGCAATGACGAGCGTGCCTTGGCCCAACTCAGCAGCGATGGCACCGAGTATCTTGCGGCTGCCATCCTTGTCTTCATGGCCGCCGATCACGAAAAGGGGGCCGCGATTAATGGGCATGGTGATCCTTCCAGACGATGTCGGAAACCGCGGACATTCCCTCGCGGGCGTAGGCGGCGGCGAAATGCGGACTGTTGTGCGCGATGCCGATCGCGCCGTCGCGGTCGAGAAGGATGACGCCTGCTTCGGCTCGGAGGCGCGCCATCGGCTCGAAAATCGTTGTAACCGCCGCGCTGGCGCCCGTTGTCTCGAGCGTGCGCATCACGCGCGCGGCAAGCAGCGTCCGTGCGATCGCCTCACCGTCGCCCGAAAGCGACACCGCGCCAATTCCGTCCTCGGCATAGAAGCCGCAGCCGGGAAGCGGTGCGTCGCCGACGCGCCCGGCGAGCGTGCCCGCCAGTCCGCCGGTCGATGTCGCCGCGGCAACATGTCCCGCCCGGTCGCGCGCAACGCAGCCGACCGTATCATGGTCGCTCTCGCCCGCTGTCGCCGGGCGCATGGCTTCCATGGATTCCGCGATACCACTCGCTCGTGCGAACGCCTCGGCGCCGGCACCGACGAGGAGCACGGGCGGCTCGCGAAGCATGGCATGCGCCGCTTCGACGGGATTGTAGAGGAACCGCACGCAAGCAACCGCCCCGACGTCGAGGGTGGCGCCATCCATGATACCCGCGTCCATCTCGACCTCGCCGTCTGCATTCGCCACCGATCCCCGGCCCGCGTTGAACAGCGGATCATCCTCAAGCAGGCAGACCGCGGTCTTTACCGCGTCGAGCGCGCTGCCGCCGCGCTCCAATATCATCCTGCCGGCTTCCAAGGCTGCCACGCACCCCTCGCGGCGCGGCGCCTCGAGTGCAGGAGGGATCCGGCACGCTCCGCCGTGGACCGCGATCGCCCAACGTCCGTCAGCCATGCGCCGCCTCCAGCAACCGGGCGTCCTCAGGACCGGCGCCCGCCGCCCAGGCTTCGACGATCCTCCATATTCCGTCGACGTCGGTCGGCGTGAGCACGACGATATCGCCGGGGCGCGCGGCCGCAAGGCAAGCCGAGGCAGCGTCATACTCACCATTGTGCATACCGATCGCGGCCGCATCGAGCCCCGCAGCGAGGGCGCCCTTGCGCATCAAGGCATTGGCTTCGCCGGGTGGGCGTCCCCTGAGGTCAACATTCTCGCGCAGCATCAGGACATCGAACATCCCGCCCGAGAGAGCGCCGATATCGACGAGATCGCAATCGCGCCGGTCCCCCGGGATGCCGATCATTCCGATCACGCGGACATTGCTGTCGCCGCGCATCGAGCCGATCAACTCGGCGAGCGCGATGAGCGCGGCGCGGTTATGGGCATAATCGACGACGATCCGCACCCCGTGCGCCTCGGCAAGGCTGAGACGCCCCGGCGAATCCTCGAAGCTTGGGCGAAAGGATGCGAGGGCTGAGACGATCATACCCGGAGCAATCCCATAGGCGGCGGCCATCGCGGCGGCCGCGGCGGCATTCTCGACATTGAACCGGGCCGTCCCGTTCAGCGTCACCGGAATATTCGCGATGGGAATGATCGGCATGGATTCGCTGTCCCGGTGCAGCATGAGCGTTCCGCGCTCGCAGCTTACCGCCAGTCCGCCACTCTCGAGATGCGCTTGGATCGGTGCCAACGCGTCCGCTACCGCTCCGCCGGTGAACCAGACGATCCGTCCGCGGGCGCGGCGTGCCATCCGCACCGTGAGCGGGTCGGCAGCGTTGAGAACGCAGGCGCCGCTCTTCTTGACGTTGCGGGCAACGATCGCTTTGACGCGCGCCAGGTCGGCGAGCGTCTCGATGCCCTTGAGGCCGAGATGGTCGGGCGTGACATTAAGGACTGCCCCCACGTCGCACGCGTCGAAGGCGAGCCCCTCACGCAACATCCCGCCGCGCGCGGTCTCGAGAACCGCCGCTTCGACGCGGGGGTGGCGCAGCAGCATGCGCGCGCTCTTGGGACCGCTCGCGTCGCCCCCGGCGCTGCGGGTCTCGCCGACATAGACGCCCGAAGTACAGGTGAAGCCGGTGGTGAGGCCATGGTGTTCGAGGATTCGCGCGAGCATGCGCACCGTCGTCGTCTTGCCGTTCGTTCCGGTCACCGCGAAGATGGGGATGCGGCTCTTTTGGCCTTTTGGAAAGAGCGAGGCGATGATCGGCCGCGCAACGTCGCGCGGCGTCCCTTCCGATGGAGCAAGATGCATGCGAAGCCCGGGCGCGGCATTGACTTCGACGATGCCGCCCCCCGACGCACGGACGCTTTGCGCGATATCGGGGACGATCATGTCGATGCCGGCGACGTCGAGTCCGAGCGCGGCGGCGGCGTCGATTGCGATCGCCGCATTTTCGGGATGAATGACATCGGTCCGGTCGATCCCGCTCCCGCCGGTCGACAGGTTGGCGGCGCCGCGGAGCGTCACGATCTCGCCTGCCTTGGGCACGCTTGCGAGAGTGAAGTTCGCCTCGGCAAGAAAGGCCTCGAGCGCGGCGTCGATGCGGATCCGGGTGAGAACGGCCTCATGCCCGACACCGCGGCGTGGATCGTTGTTAACCGCCTCGATCAGATCCGCGATGCTGTTCCTGCCATCGCCGGCCACATGCGCGGCGACGCGCTCGGCGACCGCGACCACGGCTGTGCCGACGACGAGAATGCGGTGATCGGCTCCGACGAGCTGCTGCTCGACGATGACGCGCGGTGCGATGGCTTGCGCTCGCTCGAAGGCGTCGCGAAGAGCTCCATCGTCGGCGACGCTCGTGGTGACACCGCGGCCCTGATTGCCGTCGAGCGGTTTTACAACGACCGGCCAGCCGAGCTTCGCGGCAGCGCGTTCCGCCTCCGACACCGTCCGCACGAGTTCGCCGCGCGGTACGGGGATACCGATGCTCGTGAGCATCTCTTTCGCCGCCTGCTTGTTCGCGGCGAGTTCGGCGCCGATCAGCGATGTCGCGCCGGTCACGCTCGCCCGAATGCGGCGCTGGCGGTGGCCGGTGCCGAGCTGGATGAGGCTTGCCTTGTCGAGCCGCAGGACGGGGATATGCCGGCGCCGCGCTTCCGCCACGAGCGCCGCGGTGCTGGGGCCGAGCCCGTTCTTGCGGACGATCGCTCGAAGCGCGCCCACTCTCCTGTCTGTATCGGTCGCTCTGCCGTCGAGCTCCGGGGCGATACGATCGAGCCCTTCGGCACCCTGCATCGCAGTCGGAAGCAGCGCGTTCACGAGTTCTATGGCTGCCCGCCCGGCGGCTAGGCCGCTCGGCGCATCGGCGTAGCAGTAGAGAATATCATATTGGCCGGGCTTGCCGCGCACCCTGCGCGTCTTGCCCCTCGTGACCGCGGCCCCGGCGCTGGTCTGCAGCTCGATCGCCACATGTTCGATGATATGGCCGAGGCGGGTTCCGTCGGCGAGCCGGCGGAGAAAGCCGCCAGGCGCGCCATAGCTGCAGCCATGGTCCGCGAGGCCGGGAAGTAGCGATTGCAGGGCATTGTCGAAACCCGGGAGGCGGTCGCTCGGATAATCGTCGAGGATCCCGAGATCGACGCGGATCCGGATCATCGGACGCCGGCTGTAGAGGTTGGGGCCGTTATAGACCGAGCGTTCGAGCACGCGCAGCTGGGCGGAACTCAATGCGCCGGCCTTGCAGGGGGCAGCGACCGGTTGCCGCGGTCGAGGGGCGCGGTTCGAGCCGGGGCGCGCGAAAAGATGGGGCCGGGAGGGGAGAGGGGGAAGCGCGGCATGCTTGTCCTTGGGTTGGGTCCTGCAGCTGCCAACGCGAGCGGCTGGGCCCGGTTGCCGGAGTTAACCTGGATCATGGCGATTGTTGCCGGCGGGTCGGCAACTGCGCGCGCGGGGGCGCGTTGGGGAAGCAGGCGATGACGCATCTCCTGCCAGAGCGGGGCGCGCCCTTCGGGCTCGACCGTTCTCCACTGAATCCCGTCTCGAGGGGAAGAAGGGCAAGGTCGATGCGCGCGCCTGTTCTTCATTCGGGGGGACCGGACAGAAGGCACAACGATGAAATTCGACAGCGAGACCAGCTTCCTTACCGCATTCGACAATGAAGAGAGCCGCCACGGCGGGCCCGTTGCCGGTATCGCCTCGCGCGCCCGACGCCTCGCGCTCATCGGCTGTTTCCGGCCGCGCCAGTGCGGGATCGCGACCTTCACCGCCGACATTTACGACCATCTGACGACCGTGCGTCCCGACATGGCGATCGATGTCTATGCGATGGCAGCCAGGCCGGGCGATGCGAGCGATTCCGCAGCCGTTGCTGGCATCGATGAGAAAGATGCCGATGGATATCGCGCTGCCGCGGAGGCGATAAACGCAAGCGGTGCCGACGCGGTCTGGCTCCAGCATGAGTTCGGGATTTTCGGGGGTCCCGCGGGCGACATGGTGCTGGGGCTCGTCGACCGCGTTGCGGCGCCGCTGATCGTCACCTTCCATACCATCCTCGCCGAGCCCAGCGCCGACCAGCGGCGCGTGATGGAGCATCTCGTCGCGAAGGCGGCGAAGCTCGTCGTGATGAGCGCCTTCGGCCGCGAGACGCTGATCCGCATCTATGGCGCGAAGGCAGAGCGCATCGAGCTCATCGAGCATGGCACCCCCGACCGGGCCTTCGAGGCATGTTCGCCGCTTCGCGAGCGGCTCGGCCTTGCGGGCCGTCCGGTCGTTTCGACCTTCGGCCTCCTCGGGCCGGGCAAGGGGCTGGAAGCGGCCATCCGCGCGCTGCCGGCGATTGCCGCCCAATATCCCGACATTCTCTATCGGATCGTCGGCGCCACCCATCCCAATCTCGTCGCTGCCGAGGGCGAGGCCTATCGGCAGAGCCTTGCCGACCTCGCCGGGGAGCTCGGCGTCGCGGACAATATCGCCTGGGAGAACCGCTTTCTCGACCTGCCCGAACTCCTCGAACAGATCGAGCTATGCGATATCTATCTCGCGCCCTATCCCAATCTCGCGCAGATCACCTCGGGTACGCTCGCCTATGCGGTGGCGCTCGGCCGCGCGGTCGTATCGACGCCCTTCGTGCATGCGCGCGAACTGCTCGCCGATGACGTGGGCATCCTGCTCGGCGGGGCCGACAGCGACGCGATCGCCGAGGCGGTGTTGCTGTTGCTCGCGCACCCCGGCGAACGGCGCGCGCTCCAGGAGCGCGCCTATGCGCGCGGCCGGTCTACCGCCTGGCCGGTCATCGCGGCGCGCTTTGCATCGCTGATCGAAAACGTCGCGGCCGTGCCGGCGCGGCGCGAGCCCCGGCGGATGTTCCCCTCCTTCGCCGCGATCCGCGCGCTCTCGGACGATGTCGGCATATTGCAGCACGGGACGGGGCTCATTCCCGACCGGAATCACGGCTATTGCATCGACGACAATGCGCGCGCGCTGATGCTCGTCAATGCGAGCCCGTCGCTCGGCGAGGAGGAATATGGCCTGCTCTTCGCGCGCTACGCCGCCTTCCTTCACCATGGCTGGAACCCCGATCGCGGGCGCTTCCGCAACTTCATGGCCTATGACCGGCGCTGGCTCGAGGATGAAGGGTCTGAAGACAGCAACGGGCGCACGCTCTGGGCGCTCGGCCATGGCGCAGCGCACGCGCGCACGCCGGAACTCCGCGCCTGGTGCGCGGGACTATTTGCGCGCACCGCCCCCTTGGCGGCCGACCTCAAAAGTCCGCGCGCGATCGCGTTCGCACTTCTCGGAGCCGACGAACTCCTGGCGCGCGAGCCGGGGCATGCCGCGGCAGGCGCGATCGTCGAGCGCGGCGGCGCCTTCCTGCACGCGCTCTGGCGCAGCGCGCGGCGGAGCGGCTGGGAGTGGTTCGAACCCGCTCTCGCATATGACAATGCGCGTCTCGCCGAGGCGCTCCTGCGCGCCGGGCGGTGGACGGATTCCGTTCCGATGGAAGAGGCCGGCATCGGGGCGCTCGACTGGCTCTGCGACATACAGACGAGCAATGAGGGGCATTTCCGTCCGATGGGTTGCGAAGGCTTCGGCGCCGAGGGTGAGCTTTTTCCGTTCGATCAACAGCCGCTCGAAGCCTGGGCGACGGTCGATGCCGCCGCGACCGCCTACCGCTTGACGGGCAAGCTGCGCTGGCATGACCGGGCCGAGCGGGCCTATGGCTGGTTTCTCGGCGCGAACGACCGCGGCGTGGTGATCGCGAGCTCGGCAACGGGGCGCTGCTGCGACGGGCTGACCCGTCACGGGGTCAATTCGAATGTCGGGGCCGAGTCCGCGCTGGCTTTTCACCTTGCGCACCGCGCGATGGCCGATACATTCTGGACGCGGGGGATAGCGAAGGACACCAGCGCCAGCGATGTTGATCTGCAATCCGAACCACACGCCGCTGCACATTCTTCATGACAAGCTTGCGGCCGACCCTGCGCGGGTCGTGCTCAGGCCCTTCCACCTCGCCTGGCAGTCCAATGTGTCCGAACCATCGCGGGCGGCGCAGCTCGCCGCCGACATATTGGCGATGGACGAGGAGGAGGCCGAGGCACAGCTCGGCCTCGTGTGGAAGGATTTTTCCGAGCGCCACTGGCAGATCGGGCGGATCTTCGACGAACGCTTCGCCGAGGTCGCGGAAGATCTGGAGCTCGATCCCGGCATCGTCTCGCCCGTCAAGCGGCGGCTGATCGGCGCCTATTTCTGCCACGAATATAGCTATGCCGCCGCCGCGCTCATGAACCCGAGCGTCGTCCCGCATCCCGACCAGAGCGGGCTTGCCGCAGACCAGCAGCGCTTTCTCATGTCGATGCGCGCGGTGGGCGAGGGCCATATCAGCTCGGTCGCCTTCCGCGAGGGAATCATCGGCGAGGGCGGCGACTTCACGCTTTGGCCCCAGTCGGGGCCCGCGATGGCGGCGGTTGCCGACGACCGCCATCGGCTTGGCGATGACGGCAAAGTGAATGTCCACCGCCAGCCCGACAGTGCGATCTCGAACAGCGTTCTCTTTCCGATGACCGAGGCGCAGCGCGGCGGCATCGAGGATCTGCGTCTGGTGCCCTTCGTCCACGACGATGGTCGCACCGAATATATCGGCACCTATACCGCTTATTCGGGGCAGGCGATCCGCTCGGAGCTCCTGCGCACGACCGATTTCTCGGGCTTCTCGCTCGAACCATTGTCGGGGCGCGCCGCGCGCCACAAGGGCATGGCGCTGTTTCCACGCAAGGTCGGCGGCCGCTATCTCATGATCGCGCGGCAGGACGGCAAGAACATCACGATCATCGCTTCGGACAGTCTCACCGACTGGGACGACGAGGGACAAATCCTCATGCGTCCCGCCTATGCGTGGGAGCTCATCCAGATGGGCAATTGCGGCAGCCCGATCGAATGCGACGAGGGCTGGATCCTTCTCACGCACGGCGTCGGTGCGATGCGCAAATACAGCCTTGGCGCGGCCTTGCTCGACCGCGACGATCCGACCAAACTCATCGCGCGCACCGAGTGCCCGATCCTATCGGCCGCCGAGAGCGACCGCGAAGGTTATGTTCCGAATGTGGTCTATACCTGCGGCGCGATGCGCGTCGGCGGGGACCTGTTCATCCCTTACGGGATTTCGGACAGCGCGATCGGTTTCGCGACGACGCCGATCGAGCGGCTGCTCGCGAGCATGAGCTAGAAGCCCGGCCGGCTTATTTGAAGGGCGCGGGACGCTCGATCTTCCGCCTGGCATCGACCGACGCGACGAGCACGGCGCAACACAGGCAGCCATCCTCGTCGGTCACCTCGATCCGGAGCGTATCGACATCGTTGATGAGTTCGGGATTGTCGCCGAGGAGGTGCCCCGCATAGCGGGCCGCCTCGACCCTTGCTGCGGCCGTGTCGGGCAGGTCGACGCCTTCGTCGTCGAGCTCGCGCTGGCCGCTGCTGCTGTGGAAATAATAACGGGGCATCCAACTTCTCCCACCTTCGGCAACTCACAAGTCTGCCTAGGGTTTCGATCCGGCCACCGCCCCTTCGTCACTGCACCACGACACATGCCGATCGGGGGGGCCTCATACCCGCCTATGGCGCTCAGGCGGCGGCAAATCCAGCCTTGTTCATCACCGCGGTCACATGTTTGTTGCCGTCGTCGCCGAGCGCCGCCTTGAGGCGGGGGAAGAGGCGCTGCTCCTCCTCCTCGACATGCGCTTCGATCTCGGAGCGAAATTCGCGGACCTTGGCGATCCAGGCGGGGTCGGCGGCGTCCATTTCCGAGAGGTCGAAAAGATATTGCTTCACATAGCCATGGTCGTGAACGAGCTTGTCGGCGTCCTCGATCTGGCCATGGTCGCGCATCGCCGGATAGACGACATTCTCCTCTTCGAACGCATGTTTGGCGAGCGCGTGCTGGAGCTGGACGAGCAGAGCCTTGCGCTTTTTGACGTCGCTTTCGTCGGTCGCCTCGAGCGCGTCGAACGGCGTCATCGTCAACCGGTGTTCGGCCTTGAGTCCCTCGTCCCATTGTCCCTTGAGCGCGGTGAGGCTCTGCACCGCGGCCTTTCGGCCGAGGTTGGCGACGAGGCCGACGGCAAATCCCGCCGCGGCCGCACCGAGCAGGAAGGCCGGGTTGCCCAGCGGCTGGCGCGCGTTGGCGAAAATGTTGAGGGACATGGGAAGGCTCCTTCGAAAGGTCAGGGATGGTCGAGGCGGGTCTCGACGCGGATGAGCGATACCGCCGTGCGTCGCGGCTGAACGAGCATGAAGTGGGCCGCGACCGCGATGTCCTCGGCGCGAAGCATCTGATGCTTGCCGATCAGTTCCTTCTGCTTCTCGGGCGGGAATTCGGGATATTGGAAGTCGGCACCGGTAAACCCGGGCTCGATCAGTCCGACCTTGATATCCTGCTCCGCCAGCTCCTTGCGGAACGACTGGACGAAGCCCTGTATGCCGCTTTTCGCCGCGACGTAGATCGAGCTGCCCGGACCGCGCGACACCGCGGTCATCGATCCGATCACGATGATGTCGCTGCCCGCCGACATGCAGCGCGCCGCTTCCTGGGCGCAGACGAGATAGGCGGTGAAGTCGGTCTCGAGCTGGTAGCGCGCCTCACTCTCGCCTGCGTCGGCAAGCGCCGCCGCCGGGACGGCGGCGTTGATCACCGCGATGTCGATTTCGCCGAGAAAGTCTCGCGCTGCCTCGAAAAACCGGTCGACATCTTCCGCCATTGAAAGATCGACGTTGATCCCGTCGCCTTCGCCCACTTCGCGGATGCGCTGCAGCGCATCCTCCAGATGTTCGGGGGTACGGCCGCAGACGAACACTTTGACGCCGTAGCTTGCGAGGAGGACCGCGATCGCGCGGCCGATCCCGGTCGTGCCCCCGGTTATGATCGCCCGCCGGCCCTTGATGTCGGGGGCTTCGGTGTGCGCGTCGGCTTCATCGATCATGGCTTTTCCCCGAAGGTCGCGGAGACGGGATCGGCTCTCGTTCGCGCTGTCGGCGCGGCGACGACCCAGTAGGGATTGTCATCGTCGGCCTTGAGCAGGCTGCAGAGCGGCGCGCCGTCGACGAACAGCCGTGCGGAGCGGCCTGCCGCTTCGCCGGCGGCGATATCGAGCGCGCTTGCGGGGCTCGCCGCCTCGAAGAGGAGGCGCTTCTCGAGGCCGATATGATCCTCGTGATAGTGCAGCATGAGCGTCGGCTTGCGTGCGGGCGCCGGGCCGTCCGATGTTACTGCCGCGACTTGGCCGGTGACGGGAGCGTTCATCGTCAGCCCCTCAGTAAGCTGGCGGATCGCTGCTCGGGAAGGATTCGTCGGCGGCCTGGTCGACGCGGTCCCACTCACGCCTTACCTCGTCGCGCATGCCGTCCGGTCCCGCCGAGCGGGTCTGATCGAAATTTTCCGGATGCGTCTCGCCGTCGGCGAAGGCCGCCGAATGGCCGTCGTCTTTCGCATCGGCCGGCGCCTGCTTGCGCGTGAACCAGAACAGCGCCCCGAGGACGCCGATACCGAGAATTTTTCCGAACCCCGACGAGCGGCGGGGCGCCGTCATTGCGTGTGCCATGTCTGTCTCCAGCTTGAGAGAAATCCGGGAGGCTGAAAGGGCAACGGGGGGGCGGCCTCAAAGTTGCCGCGGCGCCGCACCGATTAACAAATGTTGCGCTGTTTGTACCGGCCGTGCGTGGCGGACGCCTCAGTTCCAGCTGAGAAGGAGGCTGCCATTCGCCGGAACGAGGAAATCGAGGCGGTCGCCGCTGTTCCCGTCGGGCCGGATCGCATCGCCGTCCGCCGCGGCGACGCGTATCGCGGGAAGCTCGCCCCGGCTCTTCCGGACGAAGCTGAGCCGGGCCGTGCAGCCTTCGCCGCCGTCGAGGCGAAGCGAGAGCCGCGCTGGCGCCATGCGCTCGAGGGCACGGACGAAATGATCGCAATAAAGGTCGAACGGCGCGCCGTCGACGCGGTGAAAGGCGCGGGTCGCGAAGATGAATGCGGCCCCGGCGCCATAGACTTCCTGCCCTACCTGGCCCGCGGGCTGACCGTCGGCATAAAGATCCTCGACCGGGAAGGAGAGGCTGGGGTCGATGCGCCCGTTACCGGGGCGCTGTTCGTCCGAGACGGCGTCGGCGGGCAGGGCGTCGGGATAATAATACCAGGCCCGATCGAGCGCATAGCGGCAGTATTCCGAAATCAGCATGCGGGCCGCGGGCTCGAGATCGGGTCCGCTGTCGGCAAGATAATGTTCGAAAGCGGCGAAGCTGTCGAAACATTCGTAGATCGCCATATAGGGTGCGTCCTGCAGACAGGTCGCGCCCAGAAAGTTGCGGTGATGAACGGCGAGGCCGATCTCGCTTTCCCAGATCTCGGTGTGATGAAAGAAGCTCGCGAGATAGACATAGCTCTGCTCGCGGTAGACGTCGCGGCCGGTGACCCGCCACAGGCGCATGCAGGCGGCAGCCCCCCAGGCGGTGAGGTTGGCTTGATAATTGATGTCGAAACCCAGACCGACCGCGGTGTCGATCGCGGCGCAAGCCTCGTCGAGATACAGCTTCTCGTCGGTGAGCTCGAACGCCTCGAGCATCACCCAGGCATAGATGCCGCCGACATCGGTCTGGCCGCGCCCGTCGGCTCCGGCGGTCTCGGTGATGACCGAGAAATCGGTGATCTTGTACTGGATCGGCCATTTGTAAGCGAAATGCCGCGCTGCCCGGATCGCATAAGGAAGCGATTTCAGAAACAGCCGCCGCGCCTTCGGGTCGCCATCGAGCGCCAGTTTTCCGAGGTTCAGCAGCGGGTGGTAGAGATACCAGCTGTCGACGGCGTCGGCATCCTTGTCGTCACCGACATTGGGCAGATAGCGGCGCAGCGTCTCGAGCTTCCGGTCGTAAAATTTGCCGAGGCCGGCCTTGAATTCTTCCTCGAGGGGATGAACCTCGTCGCGCCATTTCCCCCAGTCGTGCAGCGCCTGCACGATCGACATCTGGACCATGGCGTCCGGATATTCGGCATCCGTATAGGGGTGGATGTACCGATGACCATAATGGCGCACGGTCGCCTCCGGCGCGGTGCCGAGATGCCGCGCCGTCCGCGCGGCCCGCTGCCGCCAGTCGCGATATTCGGTCGGCGGCAGGGACAGCGAGCGATAGACGGCGCCCAGCATCTGGAGAAATCGCCGCGCGCCGTCGCGCTCGTCTGCCGGAGAGCCGTCGCGGACGACGAGCCTCGCATCGCTCAGCGTATAAGTGATCCCGGGCGCCAGCGGTGCCGCTTCGTCGGCAGTGTGAAGCGTCTGGCCGGGAAGGCGGAAGCCCAGCCCCGGCCAGATGCCTCCCACCGCGGCATCCGGATTGGTGCCAGTCGCCTGGAAGTAGGGATTGAGCGCGGTGAAATCCTGAAAATAGAAAAAGGTACCGAAGGCGGGGTCGGTAAGTTCGCCATAGAGGAGCCCGGCGTTGAGACCGCGTTGCACCGCCTCGACGGTGCCGCGGGCCCCCATCGGATCGTCCTGGGCGTCGAACGGAAAGAGATCGCGCGCTCCGGGCGGAAGTAGCAGCGGCGCCGAGGGGCGGAGTGTCGAGACAAGACGGAGGCAGGGGAGCGGCCCGGGTCGCGCCTCGAGCGCGACCTCATGCGCGCCGATCGCACTTTCGACATGCACGCGGGCGAGCTCGCCGCCCGCGCGCTTGACGCGGCGGACCTTCGCTGCGCCGGGCCACGAGGCCGCGCGCAGGGCGACGCCGCCGCTGTCGGCGCGCCGGACGAACAGCCAGAGCGCTTCGCCGCCCGCAGCAAGTTCGACGGAGAGGTCGTCGATCCTCTGCGAGACGATCGGAGTAGCGACCGCGAGCTCGCCGCGAACGCGAACGAGATCGGGCGTCAGCGGCGTGTCGCGGCGCGTCTCCACGCGCTGGTCAGTCATCGAAACAGGCCTTGGGGACATGGGTGATCCGACAGGCAAGATCGGCTTCCCCCGACGCGACGATATAATGATCGCCGCCATCGGCGATGCCCGTCGTGAAGACGACATCGCGTATATAGAGCTTGTCTTCGAGCGGACGCGTAAGCTCGGGGTTCGCCTCGAGGAGCGGCCGGTGATCGGTGCGGAGGACGACCGAGGGATCGTCGAGATCGAGGAGCGACCAGTAGGTGCGGTAAATGCCGACGATCTCTTTCGGCTCGACCCCATGCCAGAGCGTGAGCCATCCCGCGTCGGTACGGATCGGCGGGGTGCCGCCGCCGATGCGCGCGGTCGCCACCGTGTCGGCATGCGGACGGATGCCGGGGGCCTCATGAGGCTTCCAGTGCAGCGCATCGGGCGAGGTCGCGAGGTTGATCGAGGGGCCCGCGCGCCACTTCGACCCCGGCGGATAGGCGAAATAGAGATCGCCCAGCGGCCGCGTCTGCGCCCAGTAGCGGCCGTCGATCAGGCCCTCGAAGATCAGCATGTCCTTGTTCTGATGATCGAGAACAATCCCCTCGAAGACCCAGTCGAGGCCGTTCGCCGAACTGTAGAGCGTCGTCGAATGGCGCTCCGGGCTCACCGAACAGGTGGTCATCAACCAGCGCCTTCCGACCCGGCTGATGCGCGCGTCCTCGACGCCATAGCATTGAAAATCCGCGCCCGGATCGACAGCCTTGTCGTAATGGACGGCAACGATCTCGAGCCCGTCGGGCGAGAGCTCGACGGGAAGCAGCCACGAAAGCGAGGTTAGTGCCATGACCCGCCAGCTACCGCCGTGCACCATGAACTTTCTGGGATCCGACGTATCGCAAAGCTCGAGCGGCCAGCTATCGACCTTGTAGCGCCCAGCCTCCCACCGGATCGAATGAACATGACCATCCTCAATCGGGACCCGGAGCGCCTCGGCGACGCGCACCATCATCAGGAGATTGCCCGAGGCGAGGCGCAGCAGGCCCGGGTTGAAGGCCCCGAGCACATAGGTCTCGCGGCCGAGCTGACCCGCGAGCGGCGAGCGCGACAGATCGACATCGTCGGGGCCGAAGACCAGCCGATCGGTCGCGAATTGCATGGGTACCGCTCCTTCGCCCAGGCCGGTCAGCGCGCCGGCTTGGAAGCCGGTTTCGCTGCCGGAGCGGATACCGCCTTGCGCGATGCCGATGTCTCGGCCGCCTCCTTCGTTCCGCCTTTTGCGTCGAGGTCGACGCCGGCTTCACGCGGCCAGTACCGAAGCGCGGCGCAGGCATCGAGGAAGGCGTTGACATCGCCAGGTTTGGCCAGCGCGGTGCAGGCCTCGTCGAGCTTGTCGGCGAGGCCGGCGGCCGCGAAGAGCGGCGCCGCTTCGGCGCTATGCCCGATAAATTTGCAATGCGCGAAGGCGTCGCTGACGAAGTCCTTCGCCGCCGCATCGCCTGCGAGCAGCGCCGCCCCATCGTCGCTCGGGAGAAGCGCGACCGCGTCGAACAGCACCGACGGCCCGCCGTCGATCTTGTGCCGGCCCGCGACGCTCGTGCCGTCCGAGAGCGTGATCCCGCCGATCTTCGGTGCAACCAGTTCCCAGACAGCGCCGGCGGCGTCGATCGCCTTGGTCAGCGCCTTGAAGAGCCGCGCATCCGCGCCGTCGGTCGCGAGGATTCCGAGCTTGCGTCCCGCGAAGCTCGCCGGGCCGTTGAGCAGGATACTGAGCGGCCGGGAAGGGGGAAGATCGGCGAGCGGCTTTTTTGCGGCCTTGGCCGGCGCCGGAAGCGGCAGCCCTAGGCCATCGGCCACCGTGGCTGCGAGGCCGCGGTCGATATGGAGGAGATGCGATACGGTGCGGGCGCGAATGTCGGGGCGTTCGACCTTGGACAGCTCGAAAACAAGCGCGTCGCCGATATGCTTCTGCTCGATCGGGGTCTGGCTCACGAAGAATTGCCGCGCCTGGCTATAGTGGTCGGCGAAGCTCTCGGGGCGGATGCGGCGCTTGGCGCCTTCGGCCTCTTCGGGAAAGCTCGCAAAGCCGCGCGCGGGATCCTCGCGCGGGCCGCCGTCCGTCGGTCCCCAGCTGTTCGGCTCGTAATTGGCGCGGCCGACGGGGTTTCGCATCGCCATATGACCGTCCTGCTGGAAATGCGCCATCGGGCATTTCGGCGCATTGATCGGGATATGGGTGAAATTGGGGCCGCCGAGCCTTTTGATCTGCGTGTCGAGATAGGAGAAATTGCGGCCCTGGAGCAGCGGATCGTTCGAGAAATCGATGCCGGGGACGATGTTCTGGGTGCAAAAGGCGACCTGCTCGGTTTCGGCGAAGAAATTGTCGACGACGCGGTCGAGAACGAGGCGGCCGACGGTGCGGATCGGTACCTGCTCCTCGGGGATGAGCTTGGTCGCATCGAGGACGTCGAATTCGAACTTGTCCGCGAAGGCGTCGTCGAACAGCTGAACGCCGAGTTCCCATTCGGGAAAGTCGCCGCTGTTGATTGCATCCCAGAGGTCGCGGCGATGGAAATCGGGATCGGCGCCATTGATCTTGACCGCCTCGTTCCACACTACAGACTGGAGGCCCTGCTTGGGCTTCCAGTGGAATTTGACGAAGGTCGATTTGCCCTTGGCGTCGACGAGGCGGAAGGTGTGGACGCCGAAGCCTTCCATCGTGCGGAAGGAGCGGGGGATCGCGCGGTCAGACATCACCCACATGATCATATGGAAGCTCTCGGGCATCAGGCTCACGAAATCCCAGAAATTGTCGTGGGCCGATTGCGCCTGCGGGAAGGCTCGGTCGGGCTCGGGCTTCACCGAATGGACGAGGTCGGGGAATTTCATCGCATCCTGGATGAAGAAGACCGGGATATTGTTGCCGACGAGATCCCAATTGCCTTCCTTGGTGTAGAGCTTCACCGCGAAGCCGCGCACGTCGCGTGCGAGGTCGAACGAGCCTTTCGAACCCGCGACGGTCGAGAAGCGCACGAAGGCGGGCGTGCGCTCGCCGACGCGCTGGAAGATGTCGGCGCGGCTGACGTCGGCGAGGCTGTCGGTGAGCTCGAAATAGCCGTGCGCGCCATAGCCGCGTGCATGAACGACGCGCTCGGGGATACGCTCATGGTCGAAATGGAAGATTTTCTCGCGGAAATGGAAATCCTCGAGCAGCGTCGGGCCGCGCGCGCCCTGCTTGAGGCTGTTCTGGTCGTCGGCGACCGGCACGCCATGCTGGGTGGTGAGCGGCGCATGGCCGTCGCCCGCCTGATGCGTCTCGCCGCCGGTGCCAAGATCCTCGCCGTAGCTCTGCATGATCGGCGCATCCGCCGGAAAGACCGGCGCTTTGCGAACCGATTCCCCGCCCATGTCCTTGCCCGCGATCGCAGCGGCGCTCTGCCCACGGCGCGGCTTCGGCTTCGCGGCGTCCGCGCGGGTTGAAGAGGGGGCGGTGGGGGATTTGGCCATGTCGGATCTCGCTTTGTCTGAAGGGGCGCAGCAGTTGGGCGGAACGCGGTCCGCGGGCGTGCAAGCACGCCCTCCGGACCCGGCGATGGAACGAGTTTGCGCTTTGAAAGTTGCTGCACCGGGCATGCGATTAACCTCGATCATGACGATTCCGCTTCCCTTGTTGGCGGTTGCCGGGCTTTCGGATGATCGCAGTTGAGCAGGCCCGCTCACGCATTTCGGACGAAACAGGGAACGTCAGTGATGTTAACCGATCGCTTCTTGAGAGACCGTCGCGGGGTAAGCCTCGACGCCGGCGAGCGCGCGCGCCTCGAAGCCGCCATCAGCACCACTTCGACCGTCGAGGCCCGCAAGATCATCGCGCGCGCCGGCCAGTGGCTCGACCAGAGCACGCTCCTCGTCGAGGGCATCATGTCGCGCTATCTCGACGACCGGGACGGTCTTCGCCAACTTGTCGCGATCCACCTGCCGGGCGACTTTGTCGACCTCCACGCCTACCCGCTGAAACACCTCGACCATGATGTCGGTACGATGACCCCGGCGACGATCGCGATCGTCCCGCATGTCGAGCTCGACGCGATCACCGAGGAGATGCCCGAGCTCACGCGCAAGCTCTGGTTCGCGACCTTGCTCGACGCCGCGATCCACCGCGCCTGGCTCTTCCGGCTTGGCCGCCTCGACGCCATCGGCCGCGTCGCGCATTTCTTCTGCGAGACCAATGTGCGTCTCCAGTCGGCGGGGCTGAGCGACGGGCGTCAGTTCACGCTCGGACTGACGCAGGCCGATGTCGCCGAGATCTGCGGCCTGACGACCGTGCATGTGAACCGGGTCGTACGCCATCTTCGCGAGGAAGGGCTTTGTACGTTCCGCAACGGCAAGGTCGAGATTCTCGATGCCGCGAAGCTGGCGACGATCCCGCATCTCCGCCGCTTCCAGACCAGAGGCCCCGCCGATGACCGATGATTTGTCTTCCCCCCAGCCGCCCGAGACGGAAGCGGGGATCGCCACCGCCGAAGATGGCGTTGTCCTGCTCGATGGCCCCGACGGTGTCGCGGTGACGATGACCCCGGCGGCGGCGCGCAGTACCGGCGAAAGCCTTATCGAGGCGGCGAGGCGTGCGGAAGCACAGCTCGCCGCCAGGCGGTCCTGAAGGATCGCCTGATCGCGCCCGTACGGGGGCGACGGGGCCGTCGCCGATTTGGCGCCAGGGAGCCGACGCACAGCGCGCGGCGCCGATAAATGCATTGATCGATGTTGCATCGCCGCCGTCCGGGGGAACGCAGTGATACGGCGGCGGGTTCTGCCCGGGGACGGCGCCAGCGGGTGCCGCCGACCGAGGAGAAGCCGCACGTGGAAGAGGCCGCCGGACTGATTGCGCCTGCCGCGACGATGATCGCGGCGATGATGACGGCAGCCAATCTCGGCGCGCGCGTGACCGGCTCGGGCTTCGTCGTGTTCACTTTGGGCTCGCTCGCCTGGTCGGTCGTCGGGTTCACATCGGGCCAGACCAATCTTCTTGCGACGAACCTGTTTCTGACGCTCGTCAATCTCGTCGGCATATGGCGCTGGCTCGGCCGCCAGCGCGGCTATGAGGATGGCGCGCGGCGTGCCGCGAAGCGAAGCCGGATCGCGGCCTCGCCCTCGCTCTTCGCCGCGAGTGCGCTAGGCGGTCTTCCGGTGAGCGATATCCGCGGCGAAGTTGTCGGCCAGGCGGTCGATGCGATGATCGAATGCGAAAGCGGATGCCTCTCTTATGTCGTCGTCGCGAGCGGCGGGCTCGGCGGCATCGACGAGACGCTGCGCGCGGTACCGGCGGCGATGCTCGACTGTCATGCCGACGGGCTCGTGCTGCTGATGAGCGCGGCGGAATATGAGAAGCGCGATACGCTCGACGGCGCCGCCTGGCCTGCGCGGCCCCCACGCGGACAGATAGCCACGGAGGCGTCGCTCGCCCCCGCGGCGGCGGCGGGCGATGGGCCGAGGGGTACCAGAAAGGAAGGGGCCCATGACGCGGCTCAAGGATAATGGTCTCACCGTCGTGCTTCTGCTGCTGTTCGCAGCGTCGATCGTCGGCCACTGGGTAACGGGGTGGCACGTCGCGCTCGCGGACGCTGCGCGGCACCATCAGCCCGGTCTCTCGCTCTGGGCCTATGGCGGCAGTCCGCAATTCCTGTCCTCGGTGTTCGAAAACTGGGAGAGCGAGTTTCTCCAGATGTCGGCCTATGTCGTGCTGACGGCGATGCTCGTTCAGCGTGGCTCGTCGGAATCGCGGGGTCCCGACGCGCCGCTACGCGACGCCGATCTTGCCGCGCAGGCGCGCAAGCCCGGTGCCCCTGCGGTGCTGCGCAAGGGTCGTCTCGCGCGCGCTCTCTATGCTCGGTCGCTGGGGCTGGTGCTCGCGATGCTGTTTCTTGCCTCCTTCATCCTCCACTGGACGCAGAGCGCGCGCGCGGCCGCCGAGGACGCGCGCGAGCATGGCGAAATCGCCCTTTCCACCTTCGCCTATCTCGGCGACCCCGGCCTCTGGTTCGAATCCTCCCAGAATTGGCAGAGCGAATTTCTGTCGACCGCCGTTCTGGTGCTCTTGTCGATCTTCCTTCGTCAGAAAGAGTCGCCCGAATCGAAGCCCGTCGCCGCTCCGCACGCGGAGACGGGATCGTGACGGCGAATGGCCGAGCGAACCGGCGTGGGCGTTACGGCCCCGCTGCCCCGGTGCCTGTCTCGCTGGGCGCTCGGAGCGCCGATTTAATCCTCGAACCGCGGAACGATCGCAGCGGACGGGCGTCAGTCGTTCATCGCCCCGAAGTCGGGGCCGCTTCCCCCGACCGGCGCCGGCCCCGCCGACGCTCCCCAGATGACGCCCGGCCTCTGCCCGGGCGGGAGATGATCCATGTCCAGATCCAAGAATGACCTTCCCGATCCGCTGATTCTCGCCGCCGCTGGCGCGGGCATCGCCGTGCTCGCAACCGGCGCGGCGCTCTGGCAGCGCCGTCGGCACCGCGAGAGCCGAGGGCAGGAAGAAACAATCGCGACCGACGCGCCGCATTGGACGCTCGATAAAACCTCCTCCCGCGCGTTGTTCGGCAAGTCGGTGCTGATCAATCGCCCCCGCGCCGAGCTCTACGCGGCATGGATGCCCGAACGCTTTCCCGAGTTCATGGAGAATGTGGTCGCGGTCGACGACCTCGGCGACGATGTCTCGCAGTGGACGATCAAGGCGCCCGCCGGGCGCGAGGTGACACTGGTCAACCGCATCACCGAGCGCGTCGAGGACACATCGATCTACTGGCAAAGTACGCCGGCCTCCGACATCGCGAACAGCGGCGAGGTGCGCTTCACCGACGCGCCGGCGGGGCGAGGCACCTATGTCAGCCTGATCCTCGCCTATGACCCGCCCGCCGGGAAGGTCGGGCGCCTCGCCGCCAAGCTCCTTCAGCGCGAGCCCGAAGTGCAGGCGCGGCGCGACCTTCACCGTTTCAAGCAGCTCATGGAAACGGGCGAAGTGACGACCAATGCCTCGCCCTCCGCGCGAGGCGCCGAGAGCCCTGCCGAGCCGCACATCTGAACGCCGAACCGCAGCACAATCACATCAAGGAGAAGGCCATGCGCGCCGTGACCTGGCAGGGACGCCACAAGATCAGTGTCGAAACCGTTCCCGATCCCGAAATCGTCAACCCGCGCGATGCGATCATCCGCGTGACCTCGACCGCGATCTGCGGCTCGGACCTTCATCTTTACGACGGCTATATTCCGGGCATGCGCGCGGGCGATATCGTCGGCCACGAATTCATGGGTGAAGTGGTCGAGACCGGCGCATCCTCGACGCTGCATCGGGGCCAGCGCGTCGTCGTGCCTTTCACGATCAGCTGCGGGCAATGCTTCTTCTGCGAGAAGCAGCAATATAGCGCCTGCGACAACAGCAACCCGTCCGAGACGCGCGATGTATCCGAGCTGATGATGGGTCATGCGATGGGCGGGGCGTTCGGATATGCGCATCTCACCGGCGGCTACGCCGGCGGGCAGGCCGAATATGTCCGCATTCCCTATTCGGATGTCGGGCCGGTGGTCATTCCCGACGGCCTTGCCGACGACGACGTGCTCTTCCTCTCGGACATCTTGCCGACGGGTTGGCAGGCGGCGGTCAACGCCGACATCGAGCCCGGCGACACCGTCGCGGTGTGGGGCTGCGGCCCCGTCGGCCTGTTCACGATCCAGTCGGCGCTCCTGCTCGGCGCCGGGCGCGTGATCGCGATCGATCACTTTCCGACGCGCCTCGCGCTCGCGAAGAAATATGGTGCAGAGATCCTCGACTATACGAAGGTCGATGTCCGCGAGGCGCTCGCCGAAATGACCGGCGGCATCGGGCCTGACGCCTGCATCGACTGCGTCGGCATGGAGAGCCACGGGTTCACGGTCGACAACATCCTCGACCAGGTGAAGGTCAAGCTGCTCTCGTCCACCGAGCGCATCCACGCCTTGCGCCAGGCGATCCTTGCGTGCCGCAAGGGCGGCCGCCTTTCGATTCCCGGGGTTTACGGCGGTTTCGCCGACAAATTCCCGCTGGGCCAGCTCATGGAGAAGGGCCTCACCGTCAAGAGCGGACAGACGCATGTCCAGCGCTATTCGGGCGAGCTTCTCGATATGATCCAGGCCGGCAAGTTCGATACCGTCTCGCTCATCTCGCATCACGCATCGCTCGAGGACGCCGCCGAGATGTACCGGCACTGGCACGACGAGCAGGACCTCTACACGAAGATCGTGCTCAAGCCCGGCCTCGCAAAGGGGGCCGTGTCGGCCCGGCAGGAGATGGAACATGCCTGATCGCAAACTCGCTGTCGTTACCGGCGCCTCGAGCGGTATTGGCCGCGAGATCGCCCTACTCGCGGCGAAAGACGGTTACGACCTCATCGTCGCGGCCGACGAGCCGCTCGTCGATGCTGCCGCGGGCCTCCTAGCCAAGGGCGTCGAGGTCGAGGCGGTCGAAGCCGACCTCGCGACCGCTGCCGGGGTCGAACGTCTTCTCGCCGCTGCGGGCGGCAGGCCGATCGACATTCTCGTCGCCAACGCGGGTCACGGCCTCGGACACGGTTTTCTAGACCAGCCGGTCGACGCGTGGCGTCACGTCATCGACACCAATATCACCGGCACGCTGTTGCTGCTCCAGCCGGTCCTGAAGGCGATGGTCGCGCGCGGCGAAGGCAAGGTGCTGATCACCGGCTCGATCGCCGGTCATCTCGCCGGCTCCTTCCAGGCGGTGTATAACGGCACCAAGGCCTTCGTCGACAGTTTCGCCGCGGCGATCGGCAATGAATTGAAGGACAGCGGCGTCACCATCACCTGTCTCAAACCCGGCGCGACCGAGACGCGCTTTTTCGAGCGGGCCGGCATGCTCGACACCAAGGTCGGGCAATCGGAAAAGGACGATCCCGCCGATGTGGCGAAAACCGGATGGGACGCGCTCCTCGCAGGAGAGCATGCGGTCGTTCACGGCCTCAAGAACAAGGCGCAGGTCCTCGTATCGGGCGTTCTCAGCGAAGCGGCGACAGCCGAGATGCACCGAAAGCTGGCCGAGCCGGGGTCGGGGAAGCAAGGCTGATCTGGCCGATCCGGCATCATTTGGTGAAGAGGAGACGATCATGAACAATCGCAATGACAGCAGGGATGGGGGCTCCGCCGGGGACGGGTCGCTGCCGCAAGAGCCCGTGGAACGCCGGGAGAATGTCGGAACGACGACGCCCGACCGCTATCCCGCCGGGGAGCGTGAGGCCGGCGACGTATCGGGCGCCGCCAACCGCGGCCATCGGCGCAGCACCGGCAGCGGTCCGGTCAGCGGAAGCGGCGCGGGTGCCGGCGGCAAGGGCAATGCCGAGGATTATGATAGCGACCCGCAGGGAGGCGGCGGGCGCGCTGCCGAACCCGACACGCCCCCGCCCGGCAAGGGGGCGGACGCGCCGGTTGGCGGGAGCCGTTAGGCCGTCGCGGCGGTCGGGCGGCGCGGCGCAATCGCTGTGGCAGCGCTGTACCCGCCGGTTCACTCGATCCGGTAGTCGATCGGCTTGAAGCTGCCGCCGCAGCTGTCGTAGGCCGAGCAGGCGGTGAGCCCGACGATCAGGTCGTCGAGCGCGCGAAGCCGGATGAAGTCACCGGCCTTCGTCGTCGGCGGAAGGACGCGGATCTTGCCGTCGCTGCCGACCGGCACATTCATGAACAGGTTGAACGCGACGGGAATGGCGTCGGCAGCAATCCCATATGGCTCGAGCGCTTCGGCCAGATTGCCGAAGCAGCCGCGATGAACGGGCTTGTCGGTGTAGAAATGGCGAAAGGTCGCCTCGCTGCACGGCGTCAGCAGAAAATCATGCACCCCGCAGCTGTCCTCGACGATCTTGAGCAATGCGTTTGACCGGTTCGACCACAAGCGGTTGCCGGTCGTCAGCCGGATCGTCTCTTCATAGTCGAACGTTCGCCCGTTCGAGATCGCTTCGCGGGGATCCGCCGCACGAAACGCAAGAAGGTCGCCGACCTGGCCGCCCTCGGGGTCGGTCACGCAGAGAATCTTGTCCTTGGGAAGCGTGAAGGCGACGCCGCTGCGGGGCGCGATCCGGTCGGTCATGAATGCTCCTGAACTGAGAAGGTGCGGCGGGAATGAACTAAGATGTCATGAAGCGGTTGCCGGGAGGAGGACGAAATGCGGCGAGCGAAAGCCGCCGCGCTAATCGCGCGGCGGCTTTGAGACGCCGGTTCCGAGCCTCTGTCAGGGGGCCAGCTTGCCGAGTTCGGCGCGGTGCGCTTCCACCACCGGCACAATCTCTGCTGCCGCCTGCTTGAGTGCGACCGCCTCGCCCGAGGCAGCATAGCCTTGGTGCAGCGCCAGTGCCGCACCATGCGCGGTCTTCTGGTGGTCGAGATAGATTTTGTCGATACCCGCGGCATCGGCGGCCTTGATGTCCGCCAGCATCTTCTCCTGGTCGGGAGCAAGTGTCGGTGCCGGCGCCTCGACCCCGGCGCTCGCGGCGGCCGCCTTCACTTTCGCGGTCGATTTTCCGTGATTGTCGATCATCATCTCGGCAAAGGCCCTGACCTTTGCATCTTTCGATTTGGCGAGCAGGGCTTTCGACGATTCGACCTCCCAGAGGTCGCCGGCACCCGCCTGCGCGACATAATCGGCCGTGCTGACTGCTTGCGCCGGCGTTGCGGCGGCCGGACCGGGCTCGGATGCCACAACGGCCGTGTCAGCAGACGCGGCGGCTTGCTCCTCGTCGCGCGTATCGGGTCCGCCGCATCCCGCGACGATCGCGGCGACCGCCGCGGCTCCAATCCATGTCTTCATCTCGTCTCTCCTCAAATGATCTTCTGCGCCTTGGCCTCTCGGCTTTTCCGCATGCAAGACCGGGTCGCAGCGCGCGCGGCCCGGTCTTTCACCCGGAAAGCGGGGGCGGAGGTCAGCTGCGCTGTTTGCCCTGGTCCTTGCTTCCCGACTGCTTGTCGGCTCCCGACTGGCTCTTGCTGCCGTCCTGCTGCTGCTGGCTGCCCTTGCCGGACGAGCTACCCTGCTGCTTGCCGTCTTTCTTCTCATTCTGTGCCATGACGCATCCTTTCCATGCGGCCCGAGGCGGGCCAATATGGAAACCCCGCGCTTGTCCGGCTTGTTGCGTGAAAGAGGAGCCGGGTTGATCGAAGTTATACGCTTTTGGCGTGCGGCAACGGTCCGGGACGCCGTGCGTGTTCCGGCCGCCTTTCGCGACGGCGCGGCCGCGTGGCGGTGGGGCGAGGCGGGCAGGCGCGTTCGGCGCTTCGCCAGACTTATCATGCGTGCGGGAGGGCGGCGGCGCGGCGCCGGTGCGGCCAAAAAGGGCCCGGCGCGCGGCGCGGCTCGCAGTCGCCTGACGCACCTTCAACCGAGGCAGGCGACGATCGCCTCGATCACCGCGATCGTCTCCCTGGGGTCGCGCACGCGCACCGTGTCGAGTCCTAGCAACTTCGCCGGATAGTCGTTGCCGCCCGGAAAGATAGCGTCGCCGATGAAGATCATGTCGCCGAGCGCGATTCCGCTCTCGGCGCTCAGCTTCTTGAGCCCATAGCCCTTGTCGACGCCCTCGCGCGTGACGTCGATCGAGGTCGCGCCGCCCATGTTGATCGACAGGCCCGGGAGCCGCTCGCCGAGATCCGCCTGGATGATCCGCCGCTTCGCGAAGTCGGGATCCCAGACTTCCTTGGCGGCGATCGGCGCCTGCTGGCCGAGCGCCGAGAAAGTGATCTGGCTGCCGCGGTCCTCGATGCGATCGCCCCAGACTTCCTCGGGAACGAACCCCGTCGCCTCGAGCGACGCGTCGAAGGCGGCGAGGATGCGCGCCTTTTCCTCGTCGCTGAACAGCTCGGCATAAAGCGGCGTCCAGCCGCCGCCGCGGTGGACGAAAAGCTTCGTGCCCGTCGTCGGCATCAGCCAGAGCCGACCCCGATCGGCGTCTGCCGGAAGCCGGCTCGCGACCTGCTTGTCGAACTGCGGCCAGTCGCCGCCCGAAATCACCGCGACCTCGGCGACGCCCAGGAGCTTCGCGATCGCCGTGCCCATCTCGGGGGCGAGCGGCTGCTTGCTTTCCGCCAGGGTTCCATCGAGATCGAAGGCGACGAGTTTCTTCATGATTGTCTCCTCTGTTCGCTGTCGCCGACGCGCAGCCGGCAAAGCATCCCAATCGCCTGAAGCCTCTTGAAGTTCCTGCGGGCAACTCGCCCCGACCTACCTCGCGGGCAAAATGTCAAAGGCGGGGCGACGAGCACGGCGGGAGCGGGCGTGGCGGGGAAGGATGGCGGGCCGTCGTTGTCGGCATGCCGCGGCCGCGGCAAGGTCGGGGCCGCTCGCTGGGCGACCCGCGAGCCTAACGCAACGAGTTCGGCTTTGGAGGCGTTAGCGTCTCGATGACGAGGAAGACCATTCGATGACCCCGCGCTGGCCTTCGGTGCTCTGGGTGGTTCGCCACGGCCAGAGCGCGGGCAATGTCGCGCGCGATGCCGCCGACGCGGCGGGTGACCTGCGCATCGCGCTCGACCACCGCGATGTTGACGTGCCCCTCTCGGCGCTGGGCGAGCAACAGGCGCAGGCGCTAGGCGGCTGGTTCGCGGCGGGCGAGGAAGACGGTCGCCCCGAGATCATGCTCGCCTCGCCCTATGTGAGGGCCGTGCAGACCGCCGAAATCTTCCGCAGCGCGGGAGGCTGCGCGGCCGACGAGAAAATCTGCATCGACGAGCGGCTGCGCGAGAAGGAGTTCGGCATCCTCGACGGCCTCACGCGCCGCGGCATCGAGGCGGCGCATCCCGATCAGGCCGAATTCCGGCTGGCGCTCGGTAAATTCTATCACCGCCCGCCGGGCGGCGAAAGCTGGTGCGACGTGATTCTGCGCCTCCGCTCGCTCCTCGACACCGTCTCGCTCCATTATGGCGGGCGGCGCGTGATGATCGTCGCGCACCAGGTGGTCGTCCTTTGCCTGCGCACCATCATCGAAAATCTGGGAGAGGCCGAGATATTGGCAATCGACAGCGAGGGCGACGTCGCCAATTGCGCGATCACCGAATATCGCTTCGACGCTGACGTGGGCCGCGACGGCAACCTCGTCCTGTCGCGCTACAATGTGACTGCGCCAATGGAGGGCGAAGTCCCGGTCACCCGCGAACCCGATGCGATGGTGGCCGCGCGTGGCTGAGGCAACCCCGCTCGACACCGCCTGGCTCAAGGCGCATCCGCTTCCCGATCATCATGACAATGTCGACAAGAACGGCCGCGGCCGGGTGCTCGTGATCGGCGGTTGCCGCCGGGTGC
>JAFKLT010000065.1 GCA_017309275.1 Sphingomonadales bacterium
TGTCCTGGCGATGGTGTTCGAAAAGAACTCCACGCGCACGCGCTGCTCGTTCGACATCGCGATCCGTCAGCTTGGCGGCGTGCCGATGATCCTCGACGCCGGGACGACCCAACTCGGCCGCGGCGAGACGATCGCCGACACCGCGCGCGTGCTGTCGCGCTATGCCGATGCGATCATGATCCGAACCGATCATCACGAGAAGGCCGAAGAGCTGGCCGAATATGCCAGCGTGCCCGTCATCAACGGGCTGACCGACCTGTCGCACCCGTGCCAGATTGTCGCCGACCTGCTGACGATCGTCGAAAGCGGCAAGGCGCTTCCGGGGCTCGAACTCGCATGGCTGGGCGATGGCAACAATGTCCTCGCTTCGCTGATCGAGGCGGCTGGTCTGTTCGGTTTCAACATCCGCGCGGGCGTGCCGCAAGGTTACGAACCCGACGCACGCTTCGTCGAGGCGGCGCGTGCCAAGGGAGCGCGGATCGACATCGTTCGCGACGCGCGCGAAGCCGTGGCGGGCGCCGACCTGGTCGTCACCGACACCTGGGTGTCGATGGGGCAGGATCATGCGCACAACAAGCTGGCCGCGATGGCGCCCTATCAGGTCGACGAACGGCTGATGGGCGCGGCAAAGGGCGACGCGCTCTTCCTGCATTGCCTTCCCGCGCACCGCGGCGAGGAAGTCGTCGATGCGGTCATCGACGGATCGCAGTCGCGCGTGTGGGAAGAGGCTGAAAACCGCGTCCACGCGCAGAAATCCGTCCTTCTGTGGGCGCTGGAAAAGCTGTGACCGACACGATCGAAACCTGGTTCGACCAGCCGCTGGTCTTTACCATCGCCGAACGCCATGTGCGCGGTCGACTGGTGCGCCTTGGGCCGGTGCTCAACACCATCATGGCGGCGCACAACTATCCGCCGGTGGCCGAAAAGCTGCTGGCGGAGGCGTTGGTGCTTACCGTGCTGCTGGGCTCCACGCTCAAGACGCAGGGCGGTCAACTGACCTTGCAGGCGCAGACCGGCGGGGGTCCCGTCGAATTGCTCGTTTGCGATTACAAAGCCGGCGAGCTTCGCGGCTATTTGAAGTTCGATACCGAACGGCTCGTCGAAGTCGGGCCGGATCCGACGCTCTTCGCGCTGTTCGGCGAAGGCTTTCTGGCGATCACCTTCGACCAGGAAACCACCGGCGAACGCTATCAGGGCATCGTGCCGCTCGAAGGCTCGTCGATCGGCAACGCCGCCGAACATTATTTCGAGCAGTCCGAACAGATTCCCAGCTTGATCAGCCTGGCCGCGCGTCACGATGCCGAGGCGGGCTGCGTTGCGGGCGGACTTCTTCTCCAGCACCTGCCGGAAGGAGAGGTCGGGCGCGATCGCCTGCATGTCCGCCACGACCATCCGGAGTGGGAACATGCCAAGGCCATCGCCGCGACGCTGAAAGACGAGGAGCTGACCGACCCCGCGACCTCGCTCGAGACGCTGGCCTGGCGGCTGTTCCACGAAGACGAGGTGCGCGTCGAGCCCGGGGCGACCGTCTCGCGCGGCTGTCGGTGCAGTGTCGATTATTTCGCCGGGGTACTCGCGCAGTTCCCGGAGACCGAACGCGCCGACATGGCGGACGAAGAGGGCAAGATCGTCGTCGATTGTGCCTTTTGTTCGCGTTTCTTCCCGATTCCTCTGGCCGAAATATCGACGCACGACAGCGTGGGCTAGGCCGACCATTTCGGCTTTTTCGACGATGAGAGGAGCCAATTCAGCGCCAATCGGTTGAAATTGAGCCCCCGGATTGTTAGCTAAGGCGAAACGGGGTCGCAAACTCGCTCGCTTGCGGGCGGCCGATGGATAGGTGGAATGGCGATCTTCTCTCCCATGTTTCGAATGTCTCTCATTGCGCTTGGCGTTGCCGGTGCCAGCGCCGTACCCGCGCAGGCGCCGTCGCTCGCGATGCTCGACCGGCTGGAAAAGGGAAGCTGGCAGCTCCGCGAGCGCGGCAAGGATGCGGTGTTGCAGACCGTCTGCCTGGGCGATGCGCGCCGGATGATCCAGATCGAGCATCCGCGGTCGAACTGCTCGCGCTATGTCATCGAGGATACACCGAATTCGGTGACCGTTCATTATACCTGCCCTGGCGCCGGCCACGGCCGCACGACGATCCGCAGCGAGACGAACCGGCTGGTGCAGATCGATACGCAGGGAATCGCCGAGGGACGCCCCTTTTCGCAGGCCATCGAGGCACGGCGAACGGGCGCCTGCTCCTAACTGATTGTTAACCATGGGCTGTTAAATTGAGGGCACGACGCACCTAGGTGTGTCCTTCTCCCTAATGGCTTTCATGCCAAACTGGGCCGTGTGGCGAGAGTTGCGCGGCCCATTTCTTTGGTGCGGTGCGGCACTTGCACCCCTCGCGTCGCAGGCCTATCTGGCGCCGATGCAGCAAGTTTCCGGAAAAACGGTGATCGTCCTCCTGTCGGGCGGGCTCGACTCGATGGTCTGTGCGGGCCTCGCTCGCGAAGCCGGCGCGCGCATCGTCGCGCTTACGATCGACTATAACCAGCGCCATCGCGTCGAACTGGAGTCGGCGGCGCGTATCGCGGACTATGTCGGCGCGGCGGAGCATATCGTGTTGCCGCTCGATCTGCGCCGCTTCGGCGGTTCGGCTCTGACGGCCGATATCGACGTGCCCAAGGATGGCGTGGGAAGCGATATACCGGTCACATATGTACCCGCGCGCAACCTGATCTTCCTGTCGCTGACGCTCGGCCTTGCCGAGGCGCGTCAGGCGCAGGACATCGTAATCGGCGTCAACGCGCTCGACTATTCGGGCTATCCCGACTGCCGCCCCGAATTCATCTCGGGCTTCGAAAAGCTCGCCCGCCTTGCGACGCGCGATGGTGACCAAGGCGTCGATTTCCATATCCACGCGCCGCTTCAGCACATGACCAAGGCAGATATCGCCGCCGAGGCCGCGCGGCTCGGTATGGACGCTGGGATGAGCTGGTCTTGCTACGATCCGACGCCGGAGGGATTGCACTGCGGTTCCTGCGACAGCTGCCGCCTGCGCAGCAAGGGGTTCGCCGACGCGGGTCTGGCCGATCCGACGCGTTACGCCTGATCCGATGACCTACGCCGTCAAAGAGATATTCCTGACCCTGCAGGGCGAGGGCGCACAGGCGGGACGCCGTGCGGTCTTCTGCCGCTTTGCGGGCTGCAATCTCTGGACGGGGCGCGAACAGGACCGGGCGAAGGCGGTGTGCAAGTTCTGCGATACCGATTTCGTCGGCACCGACGGTACGCTCGGCGGCAAATATGCCGATGCGGCGGCACTTGCGGGCGTCATCGCGGAAAGCTGGGGGACGGGAGCCGACGATCGCTATGTCGTGCTGACAGGTGGCGAGCCGATGCTGCAGGTCGACGCCGCGCTGATCGATGCGCTTCATGCCGAGGGCTTCACCATCGCGATCGAGAGCAACGGGACACATGACGTCCCGCGCAGCATCGACTGGATCTGCATCAGCCCGAAGGCCGGAAGCGCGCTCGTCCAGACCAGCGGCGACGAGTTGAAGCTCGTCTGGCCGCAGCCGGGCAGCGATATCGCGGCGCTTGCTGAACTCGATTTTGCGCACCGGCTGGTCCAGCCGCTCGACGATACGAACGCCGCCGCGAACGTGCAGGCGTGCATCGATCTGGTGATGGCCGATCCGCGCTGGCGTCTGTCGCTGCAGACGCACAAGAGCCTGGGGCTGCGCTAGGCGCTTATTCGCCCTTCTTGGCGGTGCTGTCGGGCGTCACGGCCTTTTGACCGCCAGGAACCACGATCGCGTCGGGATTGTCGGACGCGGTATCGGCGGCGTCTTCCTCGGTCGATTGGTCGGCGGACTTCGCCGCCTCTTTCTTCGTGCCGTCGTCAGGAATGCTGTTGTCGATGGCGGTGCCGTCGCCGCTGCTGTTGTCGAGGATGATCATCGAATCGCTGATCGTGCCCGGCTGTACCTCGACCGCATCGAGCTTGGCTGTCGATTTGCCCGAAGGCTCTCCGTTACAGCCGGCGAGCAGGACAAGCGGCAGGGCGATGAAGATGGTTCGCGTCATGCGGTCGTTCCTACTCACTCGGCGAAAGCTTGTCGAGAAAGGCGGGCAGGGCCTCGAGCAGCGCCACATCCACGTCGCCAAAGGTCGCCGGATTGCCCAGCGCGGCAAGGCTGGTGACGGGGAATTCGGCGATGCCGCACGGCACGATCCCGTTGAAATGCATCAGGTCGGGATTCACGTTCAGCGAAAAGCCGTGTAGCGTGACCCAGCGCCGAACGCGCACTCCGATCGCGCCGATCTTTGCCTCGCGGCCATCGGGGGCGTCGGTCCAGATGCCGATGCGTCCCTCGGCGCGGCGCGATGCGACGCCCAGCAGCGCCAGCGCGTCGATCACCCAGCCTTCAAGCGCGGAAACATAGGCGCGCACGTCGCGCCCGCGGCGGGACAGGTCGAGCTGGACATATCCGACGCGCTGTCCCGGGCCATGATAGGTATAGCGCCCGCCGCGCCCGGCATCGAAGACCGGAAAGCGCGGGTCGAGCAACTCGGCGGGATCGGCGCTCGTCCCCGCAGTATAGAGCGGCGGATGCTCGAGCAGCCAGAGGCGCTCTTCACCGGTGTCCGCGTGGATCGCGGCGGCGCGCGTCTCCATGTCGTTCAGCGCCTCGGCATAATCGGTAAGGCCGGGCGACAGTTTCCATTCGGGTGCGGGCAGGCTGGGCATTGCGGGGGCTACGTGGCCCTTTGGCGGCGCGGATGCAAGGGTGTCGATGTCGGTCCGCAACAAGGCTGGACATTGCGGTGGAACACGGTCAGTTTCAGCCGCGATTGGGGAACCAAAAAACAATGGGGTATCAATGCTGAAATTCGATATGGGTGCGGCCTGGGACGATGCGATGACGCTTGTACGCGCGCATCTTCCGCTGACCAGCGTCCTCGCCGGGCTCTTTTTCTTCCTGCCCGGAATGGTCGCCGCGCTGCTGGGCCCCGCGCCGCTCGCGCCGCCGCCCAATGCCACCCCCGATCAGCTCAGCGCGATGCTGCGCGAGCAGTTTGCGCAGCAGATTCCGTGGCTTGGTGCCGTCATGGTCGCGTCGACCCTCGGCTCGGTCGCCATCCTGCGGCTGTGGCTCGCGCGTACCGGGACGAGTGTCGGCGAAGCGCTCGGCTTCGCCTTCGTCATGCTCCCGACGATGCTGGCGCTGTTCCTGATCCAGTCGGCGCTGTTCGGCATCGCGATGCTGCTGCTGATCATTCCGGCCTTCTATCTGATCGGGCGGCTGGCGGCGGTCTATCCCATGCTCGCGGACCGCAATCTGAAGAACCCCTTCGCATCGCTTTCGGGCAGCTGGCAGCTGACCAGCGGCAACGGCTGGCGCATCGCGCTGTTCGTCTTCCTGTTCGTGATCGCGATGGTCGTCATAACGATGATCGTCGGCGGCGTGACCGGCATCTTCGGCCCGCACGGATCGTTCGGCTATATGATCGGCAGCATCATCAACTCGGCGGTATCCGCCGCTTTCGGGCTGCTCAACACGGCGATACTCGCCGCCATTTATCGCCAGCTCGCCGTGCGCGGCGCGGGCGATCCGTTTCAATAGATAAAGAGGCAGGGACTGGGATCGTCATGATGTGACACACAGGAGTAGGGGGAAATAGCATGAGGAAAATGAGTATCGGGGCAGCCTTTTCGGAGACGTTCGCGTTTCTGAAGGCGAATTGGACGCAGATGCTGATATGGATCGGCGGAGCGGTCCTGGTGGTGGGCTTGCTCGGCTATCTGATGTTGGGGTCGCTCTTTACGACCATGGCAATGGCAGGCGGCGAAGATCCGACCGCGCTGGCAGGCGCCGTGGGGCGGATCATCCTGTTCAGCATGCTCGCGGGCGTGATCCTTTACGCTGCCTGCATGCTCATCTGGCGCAGCGGCCTGCATCCGGGCGAGGCGCCGAACTTCGGTTGGGCCCTACAGGCCGGACCCGCTTTCGCGTTCGGCATGTTTGTCGTCTATATCGCGGCCTATGTCGTGATCCTCATCATCTCGCTCATTCTGGCGCTGATCTTTGGCGCAGCCTTTGCCGGCGCTGGCGGCTTTTCGCCTGACGCGTTGACATCGGGCGCGGTGGGCGGCGGCGCGATCGTGCTGATGATCGTCTTCTACATCGCCATTCTCGTCTTCTTCCTGTGGATTCAAAGCCGCATCTCGGTCGCGGGTCCGGTGATGGCCGACCGGCTGACGCGCAATCCGGTTACCGGAATCGGCGAATCGTGGCGGCTTACGGGGGCGTCGCAATGGTCGATCGTCGGATTCTATATCCTCTTCACGATCCTCTCGATCGTCTACGGCTTCGTCGCCGGGATGATTTTCGGCGGGATCATGGGGGCGATGATGAGCGGATCGGTGACGGGCGCGATGATATCGGCGATCGTGATGGCGATCGTCGTCTATGTCCCGTTGTTGCTCGTGTCCTTCTCGATGCCGATGGGCATCTATCGCGCGATCGCGCCGAGCGCGGCGGGCGACGTTTTCGCCTGATCCGAAGCGATATGTTGAAAAGGGAAGGGGGCGCTCCGGAAACGGGGCGCCCCTTTTTCCTCAACGCCGCTTTTCCGTCAGCTCCACTTGGCGAGCGGAGGGAGGCTCATCAGGATTGCGTCGATATTCCCGCCGGTCTTCAGTCCGAACAGCGTGCCGCGGTCATAGACCAGGTTGAATTCGGCATAGCGACCGCGCCACACAAGCTGCTCCTCGCGCTCGGCCTCGGTAAAGGGCATCCCCATGCGGCGGCGGACGATCCGCGGGAAAATATCCAGAAACGCCTCTCCAACGTCCCGCGTCAGCTGGAAATTGCGGTCGAACTCGGCGTCGTCGGCGCATTCGAGATGGTCATAGAAGATGCCGCCGACGCCGCGATGCACGCCGCGATGCGGGATATAGAAATAATCCTCAGCCCATTTTGCATAGCGTTGATAGACGTCGGGGCCATAGGGCGCGCATGCCGCGCGCAGCCGCGCATGAAAGGCGTCGGTATCTTCCTGATAGGGAATGGGAGGGTTCAGGTCGGCGCCGCCGCCGAACCAGCGCTTCGTCGTTACGAGGAAGCGGGTGTTCATGTGTACGGCGGGGACATGGGGATTCGCCATATGCGCGACCAGGCTGATGCCGGTGGCGAAGAAATTGGGGTCTTCGCCCGCGCCGTGGATGGACTTTGCGAAGTCGGGCGCGAACTCGCCGCCGACGGTCGATACGTTGACGCCGACCTTTTCGAAGACCTGGCCCGTCATCACCCCACGGACGCCGCCACCGCCCTCGCCTGGCGCGGTTCCGTCGGCTTCGCGATCCCAGGGCATGTAGGTGAAGGAAGCGTCGCTTCCCGCCTCGCGCTCGATCGCTTCGAATTCGGCGCAGATGCGGTCTCGCAGCGATTCGAACCAGTCGCGCGCCTGCTGCCGCTGGGTGTCGAGCGAGATCATGCGGGAAAGCCTTTCGTTTGCCTGAGCGCTTCGGCGAGCGCGATGCCAGCCGCGACCGCGACATTCAAGGAGCGAAAGCCGGACTGCATCGGAATCGCGACCCGCGCGGTCGCGGCGTCATGGACATGATGGGGGACGCCGGCGCTCTCCGACCCGAAAAGCAGGACGTCGCCCTGATCGAAATCAAAGTCGGGCAGGGGCGTGGCGCCCGCGGTGGTCAACAGCACGATCCGCTGCCCGCCGATCTGCGCCCACTGCCGAAAGGCGTCCCAACCCGGATGACGGCGGACATTGGCGCGGACGGCATAATCCATTCCGGCGCGCTTCAAGGCCGCATCCCCGAACGGGAAGCCGCAAGGCTCGATGATATGCGCCGGCGCGCCGAAGCAGGCCGCGGTGCGCAGGATCGTGCCGACATTGCCGGCTATATCCGGCTGAAACAGGGCGATTTCCATGGCTCTGCCATAAAGGCGAAGCCGCCGGGAATCGAGAGGCTTGGCCGCGGCGTCATCCGACAGCGCAAGAAGCGGAAATTGACTGTTGGCAAGCCCGAACAGTGCGGCTATCAGGCCGGCAATTCCCGGAGGGGCCGCCGGGCTGTGCCGTTTCGTGCGTGCGCAACAGGGGCGGGTCACTCCTTCGAGAACTATTGTCAGTTCACCCATGCAAGGGCAGTCGAATGGCCAGTGAAACCGATACTACCGCCGGCATCGAAGATGGCGTGCGGCGCCGGGACTTCATCAACATCGCAGCAGTTAGTTTTGCCGGTGTCGGTGCGGCCGCGGTTGTACTTCCCCTGGTCAACCAGATGAATCCCTCGGCCGACGTGCTCGCGCTGTCGTCGACGGAAATCGACATTTCGGCGATTCAGTCGGGCCAGGCGATCAAGACGAGCTGGCGCAAGCAGCCCGTGTTCGTTCGCAACCTGACCCCGGTCGAGATCGCGGAAGCCAAGAAGGTGCCGCTCGGCGACCTGCGCGACCCGCAGACGATCGACGAACGTACCAAGCCCGGCAAGGAAAACTGGCTGATCACGCTTGGCGTCTGCACCCACCTGGGCTGCGTGCCGCTCGGCGCTGCCGAGGGAGAGAATCGCGGCGATTTCGGCGGTTATTTCTGCCCGTGCCATGGTTCGCACTACGACACCGCAGCACGTATCCGTAAGGGGCCGGCGCCCAAGAATCTGGTTGTGCCGCCCTATGAATTCAACAGCGACACCGTCGTGACGATCGGCTGAGGAGCGAGATAAGATGAGCTTTCCCTGGGCCAAGAACTATGAACCCCAGCAGCCGCTGATGAAGTGGCTGGACGAGAAGCTGCCGCTGCCGCGCCTCGTCTACAACGCCATCGGTGCCGGCTATCCGGTTCCGCGCAACCTCAACTATTTCTGGAACTTCGGCGTCCTCGCGGGCGTCGCGCTGGTCATCCAGATCGTCACCGGCATCGTGCTGGCCATGCATTATGCGGCCAACGCAGGCGTCGCGTTCAATTCGGTCGAGCATATCATGCGCGACGTGAACGCGGGCTGGTTCATCCGCTACGCGCATATGAACGGCGCGAGCATGTTCTTCATCGTGGTCTATCTCCACATCTTCCGCGGCCTCTATTACGGTTCGTACAAGGCGCCCCGCGAAATGGTGTGGCTGCTTGGCGTCGTGATCTTCCTGCTGATGATGGCGACCGCGTTCATGGGCTATGTGCTTCCCTGGGGTCAGATGAGCTTCTGGGGCGCGCAGGTGATCACGGGCTTCTTCTCGGCGATTCCGGTCGTCGGCGATCCGATCCGCGTATGGCTGCTCGGCGGTTTTGCGCCGGATAACGCCGCGCTCAACCGCTTCTTCTCGCTGCACTATCTGCTGCCCTTCGTGATCGCGGGTGTCATCATCCTGCACATCTGGGCGCTGCACATCCCGGGTTCGTCGAACCCGACGGGTATCGAGGTGAAGGACGAGCAGGACACGGTTCCGTTCCATCCCTATTACACCGCGAAGGACGGCTTCGGCGTCGGCGTTTTCCTGCTGATCTTCGTCGCGCTGACCTTCTTCAGCCCGAACCTGCTGGGTCACCCGGATAACTATATCCAGGCGAACCCGCTTTCGACGCCCGCGCACATCGTACCCGAATGGTATTTCTGGCCGTTCTACGCGATCCTGCGCGCCTTCACCTTCAACTTCCTCTGGATCGATGCGAAGCTGTGGGGCGTCATCGCGATGTTCGCAGCGATCGCGCTGCTGTTCTTCCTGCCCTGGCTGGACAGCTCGCCGGTGAAGTCGTCGAACTATCGCCCGCTGTACCGCATCTTCTTCTGGATCCTGATGGCGGACATCGTCCTGCTGGCGGTGTGCGGCATGAAGCCGGCGGAACAGCCGTGGGTGATCTTCAGCCAGATCGGTGCGGCTTATTATTTCGCCCACTTCCTGATCATCCTGCCGATCGTGTCGCGGATCGAACGACCGTTGCCGATGCCGAACTCGATCACCGAAGCGGTCCTCGCAAAGCATGCCGACACGTCGTCGGCGGCCACGGCCTGAGCGCCGGACTTTAATAGGAGCTGATACAGCCATGGTTCGTCCGCTCGGTTTTCTCGTCGGCCTGGGTTTCATCGCGGCGCTGGTGTGTGCAATTCTCACCACGCCGCTCAAGAATGAGCCCAACGCTTCGCACGAGTTCCACAAGCACCCGCGTCACCTCGCCCTGTCGAGCGATGGCCTCTTCCCGCACTGGGACAAGGCGAAGCTGCAGCGCGGCCTTCAGGTGTACAAGGAAGTTTGCTCGGCCTGTCACAGCCTGCACCTCGTCGCGTTCCGCGATATCGGCGATCTCGGTTACACCGAAGGCCAGGTGAAGAGCTTTGCCAAGAGCTTCCAGGTTCCGTCGATCAACCCGGATACCGGCGAACCGGCGACCCGCGATGGCTTGTCGTCGGATTATTTCCCGTCGCCCTATGCGAACGATGTTGCGGCTCGCGCGGCCAACAACAACGCGCTTCCGCCTGATCTTTCGCTGATCACCAAGGCACGCGAAGGCGGCAAGGACTATGTCTATTCGCTGCTGACCGGTTTCCAGAATCCCCCGGCAAACCTGCCCAAGGAACTTCAGCCGGCCACGGGGCTGCACTTCAACCCCTATTTCGCGAACCTCAACCTCGCGATGGCGCCGCCGCTCAAGGACGGTCAGGTCACTTATGCCGACGGCACGAAGTCGACCGTCAACCAGATGGCCAGCGACGTCTCGGCCTTCCTGGTCTGGACCGCGGAGCCGAAGCTCGTGAAGCGCGTTCAGGTGGGCTGGGCAGCTTTCCTCTTCCTGCTCATCTTCACCGGCCTGACCTATATGTCGTACCGGAACATCTGGGCCGACAAGAAGCATTGAGGATATAGGGGAGGGCGGCCATTCCGATGATCGCCCTCCCGCCTCGACCGGACCTCGACCTGGCGTCGCTCGTCCGCACTATCCCGGACTTTCCCAAGCCGGGCATCCAATTCCGCGACATCACCACATTGATCGGCGACGCCGCCGGTTTTGCTGAGAGCGTTCGCCGTCTGGCCGACCGCGCGGCTGTTCATCGTCCCGATTATATCGTGGCGGTGGAGGCGCGCGGTTTTCTGTTCGGTGCGGCGATGGCGACCGCGATGGGCATCGGGCTGGTTCCGGTCCGCAAGGCAGGCAAGCTGCCGGGCGTGACGATCGGCGTCGACTATGAACTCGAATATGGCGTCGACCGGCTCGAACTGCATGAAGGTGCGGTTACGGCGGGGCACCGCGTCGTCCTGGTCGACGACCTGCTCGCCACCGGCGGCACGATTCTCGCCGCGGCGCAGCTGATGCGCAATGTGGGCGCGGAGGTTGCTGCCGCGCTGTTCGTCATCGACTTGCCCGACCTGGGTGGTTCGCAGCGGCTGGAGGCTGCTGGCCTGCAATGCGAGACGCTGATCGCATTTGACGGCGACTAGGCTGGAAGGGGAAGGGGTATGGTTCTTCTGGGTCTGCTGATCGGCGGAATTCTGGGGATGATCATCCTCTGCTGGCTGGTCAGCTTCGTGGCGTTCAAGTCGCTGGAGCCGCACAAGCGTGCGACCGCGACGGTACTGACGGCTTGGGTGATCGCGACCGCTCTCTATGGCTACAACAGCGGCAGCTATCTCTTGGCCGGGACGATCTATGCGATCAGCGGCGTCGCCGCCTTCTTCGAGCGCCTGCGTCATTACAACAAGCATTGGGTGTCCGACACGCATATCCAGGACACATTCAGCTAAACCGCTCGCTCCAATGGAAAAAGCCCGCGCCCGAAGGCGCGGGCCGATCGCCCCCTTGGCAAGATGGTTGGTGTCAGAAGGGCACCCAATTCTGTTTCTTGCGGAACTTCATGTAGCCGACGTTCGCGCCCAGGCGCGCGCCGACGCCGACGCGGATCGGGATGAGCACGACATCGCCGCGACGCAGATAGGACGCGTTGAAGCCGCCGATCAGATAGGCGGCGCCTTCGCCCGCCGGATAGCGCTTGTACAGGTCGTTGGTGTCGAACAGATTGTAGACGAGAACGAAGGTGTTGCCTGCGTTCGCCCCGGCATCGAATCCGACCGACGGGCCGGTCCAATAGGCCGGCATCTCACCCTCGACCTTGTGGAACAGCGTGCCAGAGCCATATCGCACGCCAAGCACCAGCGCGCCGCCCGCCTCGCGTCCGACGATATAGGCGTTGGGTTCGCCCTGTTTCTTGAGGATATCTTCGATCAGCCCGGCGAGCCCCTGGGCTCCCTTGCCGAAGACGCCTTCGGCCGCACCGATAAGGTCGTCCTTCTTGTAGGTCGTACCCGGAGGCGCGGTGTTTACGACCGTGTTGGTCGAGGTTGCCGTCGTGCTGCCGTCGGTGTCGGGTGTGGTCGCATATTGCTGATCTCCCGTCGCGAGGTCGCTGTTGATCGAGGGATCGTTATAGGCTGGCGGGGGCGTCGTTTGAGGGCGCGGATTGTCGAGGTCGGAATCGATCGCCGCGTTGGGATCGACCGACGTCATCTGCGCGCTCGCCGCGACCGGAGAGAACATCAAGCCGATCGACGCGAACGTCGTTACGGCAAAGGCGGTGAGCGTCTTACGCATATTTCCCCCAAATCGGTCGGCGCGCCGCGCGCCGCGAGAGTTAACCATGACTCCGAGTGTGAATCGCGAGCAATGAATGGGCGATGACTTGAGTCGATTTTGCGCCAGACCGAATCATTTTTGCTGCGAGCCGCGCAACAGAAGGTCGAAAAAGGGCAATGTTAGACGTTGCGGGGCGTGAAACGCATGGCTATAGCGACCCGCCTAAGGCCAGCCTGTCGTTAGCGCGACAGACCATGCGGAGACGTGGGTGAGTGGCTGAAACCAACGGTTTGCTAAACCGTCGTACTGGTAAATCCGGTACCGAGGGTTCGAATCCCTCCGTCTCCGCCACTTCTTTCCGATTTTCGAAGCCGAAGCGCCTACCGAGCGAGGTTGGGCTGTGCGCGTGCGCCAAACTATCCGAAATGCTGGAATAATCATTGTAATTGAGAATCGTTCGCGATAATGGCGTGCATCTTTTCCTTCAGACCAGTTGCAGATGCACGCTCCCCAAACCCAACGACCCAACACGAAGAAGCAGCGCAAGGCCTTTTGGCTGAAGCAATTGCATATGTGGCACTGGATGAGTTCGGCGATCAGCCTGATTGGGCTGGTGCTGTTCGCGATCACCGGCTTCACGCTCAATCATGCTGCGGACATCGAGGCGTCGCCGGTCGTCACCGAAAAGTCGGTGCAGATGCCGCAGGACGTGCTCGGCAAGCTCGGCGCTGATCCGGCGGGCGGAAAGGGCGTATTGCCCGCTCCGGTCAAACAATGGGTCGAGGATAATTTCCCGGTTCGCGCGTCCAGCGAGGCCGAATGGTCCGCCGATGAGGTCTATCTGCCCGCGCCGCGGCCTGGCGGTGACGCTTGGGTCGCGATCGACCGGGTGAGCGGCGAGGTGACGAGCGAAGTCACCGACCGCGGCTGGGTCTCCTATCTCAACGACCTGCACAAGGGGCGCAATTCGGGCGGCGAGTGGAGCCTGTTCATCGACATCTTCGCCTTTGCCTGCCTGATCTTCGCCATCACTGGGCTGTTCCTGCTCTGGCTGCATTCGGCGAAGCGCAAGAGCACCTGGCCGCTCGTCGGCGCCGGGCTCGTCCTTCCCGCGGCCATCGCCGTCATCTTCATCCACTAGGAGGCTCTTCATGCAGCGTAACCCGCGTCCCTTTCTGATCGGCGGCTCGCTCGGCGCCGTGTTGACCGCGCCCGCGATGGCCGCCGCCGCCGCGCCGACGACGATGGATGTCACCGTCACCATTCCGCAGCTCAAGGTCGCCGAATATCATCGCCCGTATGTGGCGATCTGGGTCGAGAAGGCCGGTGCGCCGGCCAAGACGGTCGCGGTCTGGTACGACCATGACATGAAGGAAAACGAGGGCACGAAGTGGCTTCGCGAAGTGCGCCAATGGTGGCGCGCCTCGGGCCGTTCGATGAAGTTCCCCGCCAGCGGCATCACCGGCGCGACGCGTGCGCCCGGCGCGCAGAAGATATCGTTCAGTCGCGCACAGCTCGGCGCGACCGCACCCGGCGAATATACGCTCGTCATCGAGGCGTCGCGCGAGGTCGGCGGACGCGAACTGCTCCGCATTCCGTTCACCTGGCCGGCAAAGGCCGGGGCCGGCGGACGCGCCGCGGGCAAGACCGAACTGGGCGCCGTCACGGTCGCCTTCCGCTGATCTTTCGAAAGGACTGGGCAATGAAAAAGCAGATTCTGGGTTTGGCCGCGGCGGTTGCGGTCGCGGCGATGGCGGCGGTTCCGGCGAGCGCGCACCGCCAGTGGATGATGCCGTCGTCGACCGTGCTGTCGGGCGACGATGTCTGGGTGACGGTCGACGCTGCGGTGTCGAACGACCTGTTCTATTTCGAGCATCAGCCGCTGCGCCTCGACGCGGTGAAGGCCTGGGCGCCTGACGGCACCGAGGTGGCGATCGAGAACAAGGCCACGGGCCGTTATCGCAGCACGTTCGACGTCCATCTGCTGCAAAAGGGGACCTATCGCATCGCGTCGGTCGCCGACATGCTGATGGGCAGCTATGACCTGAACGGCAAGACCGAGCGCCTGCCGCGCGGTACGACCGCGGCGAACCTTGCCGAGCGTATCCCCGCCGGCGCGACGAACGTGAAGACGGCCGAGGCGAACAACCGCAACGAGATTTTCGTGACAGTCGGCGAACCGACGACCACGCTGTTCAAGCCGACCGGCAAGGGCATCGAGCTCGTCCCGGTGACGCATCCCAATGACCTGTTCGCGGGTGAGGCTGCGACGTTCCAGTTCCTGCTCGACGGAAAGCCCGCCGTTGGCCTGCCGGTCACGGTGATCCCCGGCGGTATCCGCTACCGCGATCAGCTTGGCCAGATGGACCTCAAGACCGGCGCCGACGGCAAGGTCGAAGTGACCTGGCCCGAACCCGGCATGTATTGGGTCAACGTCACGACGCCGCAGGCCGGCGGCGAGGAAAGCGGGCCGCAGCCGGTCGCGCGCCGCGCCAGCTATGTCACGACGCTCGAGGTGCTCGCGCCCTGAGCGATCGGATACTGATCCCGCGCGCGCTGACGCCCGCCGCCTTTGCGGCGCGCGTCGCGGGCGGGGATGTCCAGATGTTTTCAGGCGAGTCGATGGGGACGAGCTGGTCGCTTCAGGCCGTGTCGGCGCCGCCCGACGCGGCCGAAGTCGTTCGGTCCGCCCTCGACCGCGTCGTCGCGCAGATGAGCCAGTGGGAACCGGAGTCCGACCTGTCGCGCTTCAACCGCGCGGCCGCGGGCGAATGGTTTCCGGCGCCCACCGAACTGGCGCACGTCGTCACCGCGGCGCTGGAGATTGCCGCCGCAAGCGGAGGCGCTTTCGATCCCTGCCTCGGCAATCTGACCGAACGATGGGGTTTCGGCGCCGCTGGCCCTGTCGAAAATATCCCCGACGATCCGCCCCCTTCGAATCGCAAGGTCGAGCTGGACGGTTCGCGTATCCGCCGCGATGCGGGGGCCGCGCTCGACCTCTCCGGCATCGCCAAGGGCTATGCCGTCGATCTGGTCGCCGAGCGTCTGCTTGGCCTGGGTCTCCGCCACTTCCTGATCGAGGTCGGCGGCGAGTTGCGCGGAGAGGGCATCCGCCCCGACGGCCAGCCCTGGTGGGTCGATGTCGAGATGCCGCCGACCAGCTCGGTGCCGCCGTGGCGCATCGCGCTGCACGATGCTTCGGTCGCGACGTCGGGGAATTATCGGCGCGGCTTTGCCATCGACGGGCGGCATTATTCGCACAGCTTCGATCCGCGCTGCGGCCGCCCGATCGTCAATGGCGTGTCCTCGGTGACCGTCGTGCACCGCAGTTGCATGATGGCCGACGGCTGGGCGACCGCGCTGACGATATTGGGGCCGGAACAGGCGATCGCGCTTGCCGATGCACAGGGCCTGGCCGCGTCGATGGTGGTCGGCGACCGCGAATATAGCGCCCGCGAATGGCGCGCGATGCTCTACTAGCTGTCGGCCCAGCGCCGCAGCAGATTGTGATAGACGCCGGTCAATTCGATCACCGATCGATCGGTGCCGCCCAGTTGCCCCGTTATCCGCTGGATGGACTGGTCGAGGCCGAAAAGCAGCCGCCGTGCGTCGGTGTCGCGCACCATCGACTGCAGCCAGAAGAAGGATGCAACGCGGGTACCGCGCGTCACAGGGGTGACGTGATGCAGGCTGGACGAAGGATAGACGACCGCGTGGCCCGCCGGCAGCTTGACCTGCTGTGTCCCGAAATAGTCCTCGACGACCAGAACGCCGCCGTCATAGGCCGCCGGGTCTTCCAGGAACACCGTCACCGACAGATCGCTGCGCAGCCGAAAGTCGGACCCGCGTTGGATACGCACGGCGTTGTCGACATGCGTTCCGAACGTCTGCCCTTCGCCATAGCGATTGAACAGCGGCGGATAGACTTTCAGGGGCAGGGCCGCCGCAAAGAAGAGCGGCGAATTCCCAAGCGCTTTCAGGATGATGCCACCCGCTTCGCGTGCTGCCGCGCTGCCTTCCGGTATCTGCTCGTTCTTTTTCGCGAGCGCCGATTGCGAGCCTGCGGTGATATTGCCGTCGACCCACTCGGCGGCGTCGATGATCTGCCGAATGCGCGCCACGCTTTCGGCGTCCAGCAGGTCGGGAACGGAAATCATCATGGGTCAGCCCTTGGAGATCGAAACCGCGATTGAGAAGACGGACTGGCGTGCTGCCACAGGCGGCGCGCGCAATCAAATGGGAGCGAACGGCGTACAGGATCCGCCATCGAGCGCCGCCACGCCTTCAGAACCAAGTCGATCATGGCCCGAGGCTTTCAGCCATGCCTCGGCCTTCGCGAGAAAGGCCGGGGTCGCGGTCTCGCGAATCCGGGCCAGCCATTGCAACGCGCCGTCGATGTCGCCCGCGTCGGCGAGCATGCGCGCGTGGTTGAACTGACCGCGAAAGTCGCCGCCTTCGGCTGCGCGTCGATAATGGTCGGCCGCGACCGTCATGTCGCGCTCGACCACCCAGCCGTCCTCGTAGAAGCTGCCGACGAAATTGATCGCTTTCGGATTGCCCATGGCGGCCGCTTGCCGAAGCAGCGTCAGTGCCAACGGTTTGTCTTCCGGCACGCCCTGTCCCAACGCCAGCAGCGTCGCATAATTATAGAGGCCCCAGTCGAGCCCCAGGTCGGCAGCGATCTTGAACCATTGCGCCGCGCGCGCCTTGTCGGTTTCGACGCCCCAGCCGAGGTCGTAACAGCGGCCGATCATGTTGATCGCCATCGCATGGCCTTGTTCGGCCGCCTTGCCGAACCATCCGATGGCGGCACGCTGGTCCTGTTCCACCCCGTCGCCGTCGAGGAGCATCTGGCCATAGACGGTCTGCGCATCGGCAAAGCCGGCTTCGGCAGCGAGGCGAATTGCGACGGGCCGCTCGGCATTGCCCGGCGTCAGCAGCACGGACAATTCGTCCGCGCTCATCGCTTTCAACCGGTCAATGTCGAGCGTCGTCATGCGTGGCTTTTAATATTTGAAGTTCAGCGTCGCAATCGCCGAACGGCCCGGCGCGATGCTGGCGTAGTGCGCGGTGTAGGCCTGGTTGAAATAGACCTTGTTGGTCAGGTTGTTGACGTTGACCGACAGGTCGATCTGGTCGTTGATCTTGTACCCGACGCGCGCGTCGAAGCGCCAGTAGGACGGGATCGTGCGGTACACCACCTTGGTCGCCGGATTGACCGTGACGACGCCGGCCGTGGTCTGCGTGGCCGTGCGGTTGTCCGAATAGCCGCCGAAGACGCGGCTGGTGTAGAACGCGCCGCCGCCCAGGGTCAGTCCTTCGACGGGCTCGAAATTGGTCCACAAGGTAAAGCTGTTCCGCGCGGTTTGCGGGAACGGCTTGCCGTTGTTCACCGACGGCACCAGCACGACCTTTGCCGCCTGGCCGGTGACCGCCGCCGCCGTCAGCGCGGTGAAGCCGCCGTCGACGATTTCGGCATCGAGGAAGGTGTAGCCGCCGAACACGGTCCAGCCCTTGACGATCGTGCCGTTGAAGCCGACTTCGAAGCCCTTGATTTCACGCTCGCCGATGAACTGCACGGTGTTGTTGTCGCCGGTGACGCGCGCATTCTTGGTCTTGGTCTGGAAGACCGCGGCGGTCAGCGACAGGCGCGAGTCGAACAGGTCGGCCTTCACGCCGATTTCCATCGACTTGGTGCGCTCGACGCGGAGGGCGTTCGCCGCTGCCTGGACGATTTCCTGCGTATTGGTCGCCGATACGGTGCCCAGGCTGTTTCCTTCCTGGCCTTCGCCAAGCAGGCTGTTGGGGGGCGTCGCCGCGGTCGCATAGGAGGCATAGAGGCTGGTGTTCGGCGTCGGCTTGAAGATCAGCCCCGCCTGCCAGTTGAAGATGTCATCCTTGCGCCGCACCTGCGGGCGCGTCCCGTTGATCAGCGGCAGGGTGGTCTTCGACTTGAAGCTGTCGAAGCGGGCGCCGAGGTTGACGATGAGCTGTTCGCCGATCGAGATCGAATCGAACGCATAGATCGCTCTCGTATTGCCTTCGTTGATCGTCCGGGTGCTCGACACGCCCTTCGTGATCGGTGCCGTCGCCGCGCCGGCCACGTCGCTGGCATAGTTCACCCACGGATCGTTCGGGTTCGGGTTGAACAAGCTGGTGCAATTATAGCGGCTCAGCGTCAGCGTGTTGCAGCGCGGGCTGACGGTCGAACCAGTGGCCAGAACATAGGCGCCGCGGCTTGCCTTCTCGAGCGAGAATTCGGCTCCCAGTGCGAAGCTGTGCTCGATGCCGCCCGTCTTGATCTTGCCATAAAGATCGGTCTGGTTCGTCATACTGTTGGTATAGCCGAAGCGCGTGTTGGCGCGGCGCCACACATAGCCGCCGGTGACGACGCTTCCCGCCGGATTGACCGCGGGGTTGGTCGCCGCGGTGCCGTACACATTCCCCTGCTGATCGTCGGGCTGGGTGTAGATATAGTTCTGCGTCGTGTGGCTGTAGCGCGCCGTGTTGCGGAAGCGAACGCCGTTGCCGAAGTCGTGATCGAAACGCAGCGTCAGCTGATCGGTCTTGCTCTTGCGGAAGTCGCGATCGACCAGGCCATAGAAAGTGCCGCGCTTGACGGTGCCGGTCGTGCCGCCGATCGTCGTGCCGGTACCGATGAGGGGCTCCGAATAGACCTTGTTGCCAAGGGGAGCGTTCCCGATCGTGTAGAAATAGGGGATGCCGCTGTCCGGCAGCTCGTCGGTATCGAGGTGGTAATAGGACGCCGTCAGCTTCGTTGGCCCGTCGATACCGATCGTCAGCGAGGGCGCAACGCCCCAACGCTTCTGAAAGATCGCGTCGCGTCCGGCGACGTCCTGATCGTGCCACATGCCCGCGATACGAAACGCGACATTATCGGCGATGACATAGTTGAGGTCGCCGGTGACGCGCTTGTAATTGTCGGTGCCGACCGAAACCGACCCGCCGACGAAATTCTCGCGCTGCGGCAGCTTGGAAACGATGTTCAGCGACCCGCCGGCGCTGCCGCGTCCGCCAAGCGTCGAGTCCGACCCGCGGACGACCTGAATCTGCTCGACCGCGAAGACCTCGCGGCTTTGAGCGCCGATGTCGCGGACGCCGTCGAGATAGGTGCTGCCCTGGCTGTCGAAGCCGCGGATGAAGGGACGGTCGCCGATCGGGTTGCCACCTTCGGCCGCACCGAAGGTGATGCCGGGAACCGTGCGCAGGGCTTCGACGAGGGTGGCCGAACCGGTTTCCTTGATGACCTGCTTGTCGACCACGACGATCGAGCGCGGCGTGTTGATCAGCGGTGCCGTCGCCTTGGGGGTGTCGGTCTGAACCTGCTGGCCGTTGACGATGATCGTCTCGCGTTCCTTGTCGGAATCGGCTGCGGCTGCGGCGTCGTCTCCAGTCTCTGCTGCCATCGCGGGCGAAGTGGCAATGAATCCGACGCAGGAGAGCGCAAGGAATGAAGCGGACGTCGAAACTTTCACGATAAACCCCCTTTTGGTTTGGTCGATCGCGCCGCTATTGCGAGTTGTTTTCAAAGTCAACGTATATTGATAATCGTTCGCATAAACATGTTGCTGAAAGATGCGACTGATTATCAAAAAGAGGGGTGGGTCAATTCCGGCCTTCCAGCCACCAGCTCTGGCGCCAGCCATATTGGCTCGCGATGGGCGTGCCCGCGCCGTTTGTCGCGGGTTTGAAGCGGAAACGTTCCTCGATCAGGCGACAGGTCGTCGCGTCGAGCGAGGCGTCGCCGCTCGACCGCGTGATGCGGCAGCCGGTGGCCCGCCCGGTCGCCTCGATGGTAAAGCGCACCTCGACCTCGCCGCCGACTTTCGCGCGGCTGGCGTCCCTCGGATAATCGCGGTCGCGGATCGTCCCGCTGCGCCATGCCGCTTTGGTGCCGCCTCCGGTTCCGTTTCCTGATCCGCCGGCTCCGGTGCCGTTGCCGCGCCCGCCAGCGCCCGATCCGGGGCCCGGGTCGGGCGTTGCGCCTGCCGAGGCATCGCTGCCGGTTGCAGGTTGCGGCGCGGCGGCGATCGGTGGCGGCTTTGGCGGGAGGATTTTGGGCTTTGGCGCAGCGATCGGCGCGGCCTTGGCATATTTGTTCGCCGCCGACGCCTTGCCGCTCTGCTTCTCCTGCGCGACGGGCAGGGGCGCCGGTTCGGCCTGTTGGGGCGGCGGGGCGGGCAGGGCGATCGCGCTGATCGTCTCGCTGGCGCTGCGGATCACATGAAGGTCGAGCCCGCTCGCCAGGCCCAGCCCGATCCCCAGCGCGGCCAACAGCGCGCCGCCGGCGGCGACCAGCCGCTGCCGTCCTGCAATCTGCCCCGTGTAAGTCATGGCTGGGTTCCGAATGCGCGCGAGCGCCGTGCCGCGCGGCCCCGGCTTAGAGGAAGTCCTCTAGCGTGGACATGAACCGGTCGAACTGGTCGTGGTGCAGCCAATGGCCGGCATTTTCGAATTCGATCACCTTGGCAGTCTTGAAATGCTCCAGGCGGCCATCCTTCTCGGGGTTCGAGGCCCAGCTATCCGCTCCATAGAGAAGAAGCGTCGGACAGCTGATCGCCGTCCACAGCGATTCGAGGTCGGGCTGCGGCAGGTCGACGACGGGCCAGACGTTCAGATAATTGTCGAACTTCCAGCTCCAGCTGCCGTCTTCGTTGCGGTTGATGCCGTGGATGGTCAGGTGGCGTGCCTGCTCGGGGGTCAGATAGCTGTTTTCCGCCGCCATCCGCGCCAGCGCGTCGTCGAGCGTGGGGTAACGGCGCGGCTGGCGGCCCGAGGCCTGCCGTTTGTTGTCGATCCATTTGCGGAAGCGTTCGGCAAAGGGTGTCTCGGCGCGCTGCGCGAGGACCTTGGGCGACGGACCCAGCCCCTCGATCGCGACGAGCTTTTTGACATTCTCCGGATAAAGGCCGGTGTAGCGCAGCGAGATATTGCCGCCCATGGAATGCGCGACGATCGTCACCGGTGCCAGGTCGAGCTGGTGGATCAGCTGCGCCAGGTCATAGATAAAGGCGCCCATTTCATAATTGCCGTCGGGCGCCCAGGCGCTGTCGCCGTGGCCGCGCAGGTCGGGAGCGATGACATGATAGCGATCGGCCAGCTTTTCCGCGACCCAGTCCCAGCTCCGGCAATGATCGCGCCCGCCATGGACTAGCAAAAGCGGCGGTGCATCCTGATTGCCCCAGTCGGCATAGTGGAGTTTCAGCCGCTGCGAGATGAAGCTGTTGGAGGTCGGGCCACTTGCCATCGTCTTTTCCTTGCTGTCTGATCGGGTTTCAAAAGGCGACCTAATGACATCCGTCAACCCCACAGCGGTTCGACGGCACAGGGAGAAGAGAGCGTATGACCACCTTTCGGGATAATTTGCTGGCAGGCAAGACGGCTTTCGTCGCGGGCGGCACGAGCGGCATCAACCTCGGCATCGCCAAGCGTTTTGCCGCGCTGGGCGCGAAGGTCGCGGTCGCGGGCCGCGATCCGGACAAGGCGCAGCGCGCCGCCGCCGAGATCGGGCATGACGCGATCGGCCTGTCGGCCGACGTTCGCGACTATGCGGCGATTCGCGGGGTGATGGAGACGGTCGCGGGGCAATTCGGTCCGATGGACATCGTCATCTCGGGCGCGGCGGGCAATTTCCTCGCGCCGGTACTCGGCATGTCGTCGAACGCATTCCGCACTGTGGTCGACATCGACCTCAACGGCACGTTCAACGTATTCCGCGGGTGTCACGACCTTCTCAACCGGCCTGGCGCGTCGCTGATCGCGATCACGGCGGGGCAGGCGATCAACGCGTCGGCGCTCCAGGCGCATGCCTGCGCCGCGAAGGCGGGGATCAACCAGCTCATCCGCGTGCTCGCGCTCGAATGGGGACCGGAGGTGCGCGTCAACGGCATCTCGCCCGGACCGATCGCCGATACCGAGGGGATGAAGCGCCTCGCCCCCGATGCCGAGACGCGGCAGGCGCATTACGATCGCATCGCGATGAAGCGCTGGGGCAAAGTCGAGGAGGTCGCCGAATCGGCGGTGTTCCTCTGCTCGCCCGCCGCCGGGTACATCACCGGCACGATCCTCGATTGTGACGGCGGCAGCCAGATCGGCGACGCGTCGCGCGGCGACCTGGCGCGCGGCATGGCCTGAGCCCTGGCCGCCCATGGCAACCGGAAAGCAAAAACGCCGCCAACCCGATGGGATGGCGGCGTTTTTAATGGTGGGCGTGGCAAGGATTGAACTTGCGACCCCTGCGATGTCAACACAGTGCTCTACCACTGAGCTACACGCCCATCCTTTGGGGTGACGCGCCCCCTAATCGGCTCTGCGCGGCTTGGCAACCCCTTCGCGCGAACTTGCGTCTTTATTGTTGGCTCGACCGGTCGGCCCGCCCGAAGAGACTGTCGACCTCGCGCACCAGGTCCTTGAGGTGAAACGGCTTCGACAGCAGCTTGGCCTGCGGGACATTTTCCTCGGCGCGCAGCGATACGGCGGCAAAGCCCGTGATGAACATCACCTGCGTCTGCGGCGCCGCCTTGGCGGTGTGCTGCGCTAGCTCGATCCCGTCCATTTCGGGCATCACGATATCCGACAACAACAGGTCGAACGTGCCCGAATCGATATAGGGGACCGCCGCTGTGCCGCGATCGACCGCCGTCACATGATATCCGGCGTTGGTCAGCGCCCGCGCCAGATACTCGCGCATCACGTCGTCGTCTTCCGCGAGCAAAATGCGAATCATGCCGAAATACGCCCCCTGGTCCCTCATGGCGCCGGTTCCGGCGGCACCCTATAACATGGTAAAGCGGACATATAGCCTGAGAGATTTAACAAATTCCCGCGTCGCTGGATTCGTCGCGAAATTTTTGCCACGTTGAACGGATGCCGCGCCGCACTCTCCCGCCAGCCGCGATCGCTGTCACCCGGCCGACGGTGACCAGTCCGGTCGTCGTGTCCGTTCCGCACGCCGGTCGCATCTATCCGCCCGAGATTCTGGCGGCAACGCGCGTCGGCCGCGCCGATCTGGAACGGCTCGAGGACGGTTGGTGCGACCAGATCGCAAAGGATGCGGTTCAGGCGGGCGCGACGGTGGTCGAGGCGCTGTGGGCGAGGGCGGTCGCCGACTGCAATCGCGGGGAAGGACAGATGGCGCCGGGCGAGGTCGCCCCCGCGCTGCGCCCGCAATTTTCGGTTCCGGGACGCAAGGAGCGAGCGGGACTCGGCGTGATACCCACGCGCCTCGCCGATTGCGGCCCCTTGTGGAAGCGTCCGATCGACCGGGCGGCGCTGCACTGGCGGCTCGAATCCTTTCATCGGCCCTATCATGTCGCGCTCGCCGAGGAGCTGGCGGCCGCGCGCGACCGTTTTGGCCATGCGATATTGATCGACCTGCACAGCATGCCGCCGATTCCGGCCGGACAGCCCGGCCATGGCGCGCGAATCGTCGTCGGCGATCGCTTCGGTGGCACCGCGGGCGATTGGTTCGCCGATATGGTGATGGAAGAGGCCGCCCGCCTCGGCGAGCCCGTGTCGCGGAACCAGCCCTATGCCGGCGGACATATCGTGCGCGCGCATGGCCGGCCGGCCGAGGCGTTTCACGCCGTCCAGATCGAGATCGACCGCAGTCTGTATCTGACTGCCGATCGCGTCCCCGATCCCGCCCGTCTGGACCGCCTGAAGGGGTGGTTTGCCGCTTTGGTGCGACGATCGGCGGACCTTCGCCCAGGCGAAGAGAGCGTTCCGCTCGCTGCCGAATAAAAAACCACCTCGTACCGGGGTACGAGGTGGCCAGGGTCCAGGGAGGACGCACCCACGTCAATCTGACGGGGTACTCGCCGCGATGGAAAGGGGGAAAACCATGGCGGCGTAACGACAATCTAGGGATTGTCGGTTCCGGTTACAAGGTCTGATGAATGCAAAAGATATTGGTCGGGGAGAGAGGATTCGAACCTCCGGCCCCTGCCTCCCGAAGACAGTGCTCTACCAGGCTGAGCTACTCCCCGACCGATCTTTGCGCCGGCGGACCGGCGCGAAGGCAGGGCGGTCCTCTAGACGCGCATTTTGCGAACATCAAGCGTCAATCGGCATAGTCGTCACGATTGTTCGGACTAGATCAGCTGGGCATTGCGAAAGCTGAAATGACCGCTTTCGACAAATATCAGATGATCGACCAGATCGATGCCGACGAGTCGGAGAAAGTGCGCGGCCTCCTGCGTGCAGGCAAGGTCGGCGTCGCTGGGGCGCGCGATTCCGGAGGGGTGGTTGTGCGCCATGACGATGGTGGAGACGCCGATGCCCAACAGGCGGTTCCAACACCCCGGCGCGATGACGCAGCGCCCGGCTCTGTCGCCCGGCGCGCATTCGAATCCGATCAGCCTGGAATAGGCGTCGAAGCCGGCCAGCAACATGGCTTCGCCGTCGGTGGGGAAAAGCGGGCGCAACAGCTGACGCGCGACGACATCCTCGGCTTCGCGCGATACGAAGCCGGCGACGATCGCCGATTGCGGCAGCTTCCGGACAGATTTGAACAAGGTCATGACGCGAGTGATGCGTTGGCGGAAACGTCGGCGAAAGCGGGGACTGGGCCGTATCGGACGATTGGTGTCGTCCACCGGCGCCGCCCCTTGTCGCGTCGCCACGCGAAGCCTAGCAAAGAAGGCCACAGACAGGAGCGAGTCTTGCCCGATTCCATCCATTATGAATTGCAATATCTCGATCTTATGCGTCGCATTTGGGTGGAGGGCGACGAGCGTGTCGACCGTACCGGCGTCGGGACGCGCTCGCTCTTCGGCGAGACGATGCGATTCTCGCTGGCCGACGACGCGATTCCCTTGCTGACGACCAAGCGCGTCTATTGGAAGACCGCGCTGCGCGAGATGCTGTGGTTCCTGACCGGCAACACCAATATCCGGCCGCTGGTCGCGCAGGGCGTGCGGATCTGGACAGACTGGCCGCTCGACAAATATCGTCGCGCAACGGGCGACGCGATAAGCGCCGAGGATTTCGAGGCGCGGATCGTCGCGGATGAGGCCTTCGCCGCGCAGTGGGGCGACCTGGGCCCGGTCTATGGGCATCAGTGGGTCAACTGGCCGCGTTACGAACCGGCGGGTGAGGGGCCGGCGGGTGAGGGGCTCTTCCGCCGCGCCGAACAGGGACATAACCAGATCGCGGCGCTGATCGACTCGCTGCGCAACAATCCGGGGTCGCGGCGGCATATCTTCACCGGCTGGAACGTCGCCGATCTCGACCGCATGGCGCTGCCGCCGTGCCACATGACCTATCAGTTTCACGTGCGCAGCGACGGCGGCCTGTCCTGCCTGTTGTTCCAGCGCTCGTGCGATCTGGGGCTGGGGTTTGCCTTCAACATCTTCGAGGCGGCGCTGCTTACCCGGATGATCGCGCAGCAATGCGATCTCCATGCGCATGAGGTGGTCTGGACCGGCGGCGACGTGCACCTCTATCTCAATCATGCCGAACTCGTGGAGCAGCAGCTTCAGCGCGTTCCGGACGGCGCGCCCAAGATGCGCATCCTTCGCCGGCCCTCGAGCATTTTCGACTATCGGTTCGAAGATTTCGCGGTCGAGGCTTACGCGCCGCAAGCGCATATTTCCGCGCCTGTCGCGGTCTGATCGCTGCCGTTGCATTCGTATGGCGACCGTAATATTATGTCGCCACGTTGAAATATAACTAGGTGGGCGATTCGCGCCCGAAGGGAAGAAGATATGCCTGAGTCGCATCGGCGACCGGCGAGCAACCTGCCGCCGTTGTCGCTTCACGTCCCCGAACCGCGTTACCGGCCTGGCGATACGCCTGACTTCGGCGATATCGAGGTTCCGGCAGTCGACGCGACCCCGCGCCCCGGCGAGGCGACCAAGCCCGATGCGATGCGCGACCTGTGCTACGGCCTTGTCCGCGTGCTCGATTTCGACGGCGTGGCGAAGGGCCCCTGGGATCCGAAACTGACCCCCGACCGGCTTCGCGTGATGCTGCGCTACATGATGCTCGTCCGCGCATTCGATGGCCGCATGTTCCGCGCACAGCGGCAGGGCAAGACCAGCTTCTATATGAAGTGCACCGGCGAAGAGGCGACGTCGGTCGCCTCGACGATGGCGATCGACCGCGCCGACATGTGTTTCCCCAGCTATCGCCAGCAGGGCATCCTGATCGCGCGTGACTATCCGCTGATCCAGATGATGAACCAGATCTATTCGAACCGGGGCGATCATCTGCTCGGTCGTCAGCTTCCGATCATGTATTCGGCGCCCGAACATGGCTTCTTCAGCGTATCGGGTAACCTCGCGACGCAATATCCGCAGGCGGTGGGCTGGGCGATGGCCTCGGCTTCCAAGGGCGATACGCGCATCGCGACCGTGTGGTGCGGCGAGGGATCGTCGGCGGAGGGCGACTTCCACTCGGCGCTGACCTTCGCGACCGTCTATAATGCGCCGGTCATCTTCAACGTCGTCAACAACCAGTGGGCGATATCCAGCTTTTCGGGCTTTGCCGGCGGCGAGCGGACGACCTTCGCCGCGCGCGCCGTGGGATATGGCATCGCCGGGCTGCGCGTCGACGGCAACGACCCGCTGGCGGTCTATGCCGCGACGCAGTGGGCCGCCGATCGCGCGCGGACGAACAACGGCCCGACGTTGATCGAGCATTTCACCTATCGCAGCGAAGGTCATAGCACCTCCGACGATCCCAGCGCCTATCGCGCCGCCGACGAAGCGACCGCCTGGCCGCTCGGCGATCCGATCGCGCGTCTGAAACAGCATCTCGAAATGCTGGGCGAATGGGACGACGAACGCCACGCCGCACAGGCCCAGGAACTCGACGATCTGGTAAAGACGACCCAGAAACAATCCGAAAAGCTCGGCATTTTGGGGCATGGCATGCACCAGCCGTTCGAAACGATGTTCCAGGACGTGTTCGAGGAGATGCCATGGCATCTCAAGGAACAGTGCGACCAGATGCTTGCTGAACAAGAGGCCAAATTCGGCCCGAACTGGAAGCCCGAATAATGGCTGACGAGATCAAGACCATGAACATGATCGAGGCGATCAACAGCGCCATGGATATCATGCTCGAACGCGACCCCAACACCGTGGTGATGGGCGAGGATGTTGGCTATTTCGGGGGCGTGTTCCGCGCGACCGCGGGCCTGCAGAAAAAGCATGGTAAGACTCGCGTGTTCGACACGCCGATCAATGAATGCGGCATCATCGGCGTCGCGGTCGGCATGGGCGCCTATGGCCTGCGGCCGGTGCCTGAAATCCAGTTCGCCGATTATATCTACCCCGGTCTCGACCAACTCGTCAGCGAAGCGGCGCGCTTGCGCTATCGCTCGGCGAACGACTTCATCTGTCCGATGACAGTGCGGACCCCCTTTGGCGGCGGCATCTTCGGCGGCCAGACGCACAGCCAGTCGCCCGAAAGCATCATGACGCACATCTGCGGCGTAAAGACGGTGATCCCGTCGAACCCCTATGATGCCAAGGGACTGCTGATCGCGGCGATCGAGGACAACGATCCCGTCGTCTTCCTGGAACCGAAACGCATCTACAACGGTCCGTTCAGCGGCTATTACGACCGTCCGGTCGAACCCTGGTCGCGGCACGACGCCAGCGCGGTGCCTGAAGGCTATTACCGCATCGATCTGGGCAAGGCTGCCACGGTGCGCGAGGGTGAGGCGTTGACCGTGCTCGCGTACGGAACGATGGTCCATGTCGCGAAGACGATCATCGAGGAACGCGGCATCGACGCCGAAATTCTCGATCTCCGTACGCTGCTGCCGCTCGACATCGAGGCGATCGAGGCGTCGGTGAAAAAGACCGGCCGCTGCCTGATCATCCACGAAGCGACGCGGACGTCGGGTTTCGGCGCCGAGCTTGCCGCGCTGGTGCAGGAACGTTGCTTCTATCACCTCGAGGCGCCGGTCGAGCGTGTCACCGGTTTCGACACGCCGTATCCGCACAGCCTCGAATGGGCCTATTTCCCCGGACCGGTGCGTATCGCGACCGCGCTCGACAAGATTCTGAAGGACTGATCGCCATGGCTCGTTATTCGTTCCGTCTGCCCGACATCGGCGAAGGCATCGCCGAGGCTGAAATCGTCGCTTGGCACGTCAAGATCGGCGATCGCATCGAAGAAGACGCGCAGCTTGCCGACATGATGACCGACAAGGCGACCGTCGAAATGGAATCGCCGGTTTCGGGTATCGTCGTCGAACTGGCGGGCGAGGTCGGCGACATGGTGTCGATCGGCTCGACCCTCGCGGTGATCGAGACCGAGGGCGAGGCTACGGCCGACGCGCCGCCGGCCGATACACCGGTCGAGAAAGAGATCGTGGCCGAAACGCCCGGCGCAGAAGAGGTTTCGGTCGCGGAAGTGGCACCGACTCCCGCACCCGCACTGACGCCTGCGCCCGAACCCGCGCCGGCTCCCGTTGCTTCCACCGCTCACGGCCGCGCCGTCCTTGCGTCGCCTGCCGTGCGCGCCCGCGCCAAGGATCTGGGCGTCGATCTCGGCCAAGTTCATGCCGAGGGGGACCGCATCCGCCATTCGGATCTCGATGCCTTCCTGCGCTACAGCAGCGGGCAGGGCTATCACACGCCCGGCGCCTCGCGCGCGCGCGCCGACGAACCGGTCAAGGTCATCGGCATGCGCCGCAAGATCGCGGAGAATATGGCCGCGTCGAAGCGCGCGATCCCGCACTTCACCTATGTCGAGGAAATGGACGTCACCGCGCTCGAGGAGATGCGCGCCGACCTCAACGCAAACCGCGGCGGCCGGCCGAAGCTCACGATGCTGCCCTTCCTGATCGTCGCGATCTGCCGCACGATTCCGCAGTTTCCGATGATCAACGCGCGCTACGACGACGAAGCCGGCGTGGTGACGCGGCATGGCGCGGTGCATCTCGGCATGGCGACGCAGACCGATGCCGGCCTGATGGTTCCGGTCATCCGCGATGCGCAGGACATGAACGTCTGGCAGCTTGCTAGCGAGATCACGCGCCTGGCGGAGGCCGCGCGCACCGGCAAGGCAAAGGTCGAGGAACTGACCGGCGGCACGCTGACCGTCACGTCGCTCGGCCCGCTCGGCGGTATTGCGACCACGCCGGTGATCAACCGGCCCGAAGTCGCGATCATCGGCCCCAACAAGATCGTCGAGCGTCCGGTATTCGACGGAGATGATATCCGCCGCGCCAAGCTGATGAACCTGTCGATCAGCTGCGACCACCGCGTCGTCGATGGCTGGGATGCCGCCAGCTATGTTCAGGCACTGAAGAAGCTGATCGAAACGCCAGTCCTTCTGTTCGCGGACTGAACCCTTTCCTCATTCTCGTCACCTCGGACGCGATCCGGGGTGACCAGAGAATGAGTGATCAAAGGCCGAGCCCCGCGAAGCTGGTCTGGTCGAACTTCAGCTTGAACGTCACGTAAGCGCCCGAGCGCGAGAAGCGCGCATCCTCGAAGTCGCGATCGTGGAAGCCGGCGAAATTATAGCCGAAGGTGATGTTGGCGTTCTTCATCGGCGCCAGCGTCACCGTCGGGCCGCCTGCCCAGGCGATGGTGTCGCCGCCGGTCCCGATCCGTGCCGTACCCGATGCGCCCACATCGACATGTTCGCCCAGGTTGAACCGCATGTCGGCGCCCAGCAGGTTCGACCAGCCCTTGACGTCGTCGGCGCCAAAGCGATCGAAATTGTATCGCGTTCCCCAGAACAGGCCAATTTCGGCGCGCTCGAACCAGCCATTGTTGTCGCCGTCATCGACGCTCCGTTTGCCGAGCGGGGTCCAGTTCAGCGACAGGCTGTTGAGCAGGCGGCGGCTGGTCGCGTCGCCATCGATCGTCAGCGTGCCGCCGATCGGCCCGGCTGCGCCCGCGACGGCATCGCGCACCTTGTCCGACCGGAACTCGCTCTTGTTAAGCCATGCGATCCGGGAGTCGGCGGGGCGGTGCGCCCAGCTCGCCTCGAACGTGACGACCTCGGTCGTCGGCGTCGTGCCCGCGCCGCTAGCCTTGGCATAGGTGAAAAGCGCGCCGAGCGCCTGGCCCTCGCCAAGCTGGCGGATCGTGCCCAGCGTCAGGCCGTACCGATTGGTCAGTTCTCCGTCGCGATATTCGGCGCGACCGGTAATTGTCCACCGCTCCCTGCGATAGGTCGCGCCGACGCTGACCGCGGTAAAGTCCTCGGTCAACGTCCCGTTGCCGCCCAGAAAACCGCCCGAAACCACGGGATGCGCGACATTCGGCACATCGCTCGCCCGAACGCCGCCGATGGTTCGATTGCCGTCGATCGACAGGTCGACCGTTAGCTTGTTGTTGAGCAATAGCGACTGCGACAAGCCGTAGGCGGTGAAGGTGCGGGGGCCATATTCGCCAACTTCCTGTTGATTGGCGGTCGCGAGCAGGCGGGCGCCGGCCCAGGGAGCCAGGTCGAATCCCACGCGGGCAGTGCGCGCGCGGATCGTGTCGCCGTCGGCGATTTCGTAGCTTCCGACCAGATTGACGTCGCGCGTAATGGCATAGCGTGCGCCGATGCGATGGCGGGTCGGGAAGTCGACGCTGGCGTCCTTGCCGCCCAGCGCAAACTCGGTCTGTGCGTCGAGTTCGAGCTTTTTGTCGAACAGCCGCTGCGTCGCGCCCAATTGGACGATGTTCGATATGTTGCGCGAACCGTTCGACAGGCGGTCATCCGCGTGCGTCAGGCCGGCGCGCATGACCGTGGTGCCATTGTCATACTCGGCCAGCGCCCGCGCCGCACGGCGCCGCGCATCGACGTCGAGATAATCCTCCTGCCACGCGCTGCCCGTCAACGACAGGTTTCGACCGGCCTTGAGGCGTGCGTCGAACCCGAACTTGCGCGTGCCATCCTCGCCGCGATTCAACTGACCGGTGCCAAAACCGGCCTCGCGTTCGCGAATATAGGCAAGAAAGTCAGCGGTGCTGCCGTGATGTTCGGCCTCGACCAGCCACGCCTTTGCAGTGCCAGCCGCCGCGCTGCCGCTGCCGCTTTTTGCGCGCGCATCGCTCACGGCATATTCGGCGCGCACTTCGGTATCGACATCGGGGCGATAGCGCGCGTCGACGCCGCCAAGATTGGTCCTGACGCTGTTGTTCTCGTCGTGGATGAAGGTTGCGCCGACGCGCAGCTTCTCGTCGTTCGACCGATAGCTGATGCGACCGCCCGCATTGAGTACGCGCTCGCCCACGCCGTCGACTTCATATTCGGCAACGATGAACTGCGGATTCAGGTCCGACGAGCGGCTGAGCACGGGCGACCGGAAACGGATCGTGCCGGCCAGATAATCGATGTCGTAATCGATATGACGGGTCAGCGAGACGCTTTCGACGATCCGATCGCTGTGGAGCCGATCGCGCGTCTCGATCACGATCCGCTCGCTGTTCGGCAAAATGTCTCGCGCGCCGAGTCGGTAAGGCCCGCTCAGGCCGTTGCCCTGAATCTCGTCGCGGCGGAAGCGATAGGGCGTGTCGGCGACAAACGCAGTCATCGCGAGGTTTCGGCCGCGATACTCGGCCTTGCCCCCGTTCAGCGCCCGCTGATAGCGCGCCAGCTGGGGCTCGGCGATGCCGGTCTCGATATCGCCGAACATGGCATAGAATTGCGGGCGCTCCAGGCGCAGATAGAGCTTGCGGACCGATGCGGCGTCATACCGCGTCTCGTTGCGGTCGGCGTAGATGGTGTAATAGGCGCGCGGATCGATGACGCCGCCGAACCGGGCGTCGTCCTTGTCCTTGTCGCTGTCGTAGGACAGCGTCATCAGCCATTTTCCCCGCACGCGTCCCTTCGCATAGAGCGCAAGCCGCGCATCGGCGTTGAGATCGCTCGTCGTCTCGGCCACCGGCTCCATCCGGTCGTCGAGCGTGTTGTATCCCAGCGTCCCGGCGGCGAAGCCCACGACGGTCCACGGACGATCGCCCGGGTCGAGCCAGGTCTCGATCGTCTGCTTGCGTTCGACCTTGTCGTCCCGGAAATTGAAATCGATCGACAGCGTGCCCGAAGCGGTCGTGGGTTCGAGCTCGATATAGGCGATGCCGTCGTCACCATCGATACGCCAGACTGGTTGCGCACGCTCCAGGCCTGCGAGCTGGCGGGCCTGCTGCGCATCGGCTTCCACTGCGGGATAATAAGGGGCGGGAACGCTGAAATCGCCCGTCAGGCCGGCGCGGATCGGCTTGCCAGCGCGGTCGGTCAGTCGGACCGCGATCACCGGGCGCGTCACGCCGTTGGCGACCAGAACGGACTTTTCACGGATCAGCGTCGCCCGCATCGGTGTGATCGAATAATGGACGCTCCGCTCGATTGTCGCGACCACCCCGCCATTTTCATCCTTCACCTGCGCGACGAGCATGTTCTCACCCTCGCGAATCTCGATTCCGCGCCACAGGCTGACGGCGACCAATCCGTCGGCGGACTTGGTCACCCCTTCGAAGGTGAGGGCATCGACCGACTTGCCGTTGATGGTCAGCGTGACCTTCTGGCCCGGCGCATGTTTGACCGCCGCGCGGATAGCCTTTGTACGCGGATTATGGTCGGGTTCGGGGAAGAGCCAGTCGATGCCGGGTGCCTGGTTCGCAATCCAGTCGCGGTTCGCGCCCGCGGCGTCGGGATCGCTCATCGGCGTCGGCGCCTCGAACCGGATGGCGCCGGGCGCCATGCGCGGAGCCGCGTCCACGGCGCGGAAGTCGGCGCGCTTCAGTGCCCCGCCGCGCCCCTCCACGAAGCGTGAGATCGGGCTGTCCCCGCTCGCGGTCGAACGCGCACAGTCGATTGCCTCGCGATCGAGCGGCAGCGTCGAGGGGTCGATCTGGACGACGTGCAGGCCGGGGCGGACGCCCTCGAAATGATAGCGGCCGTCCTCGTCGGTGACGGTATAGCTGCCGTCCTGCAGCATGACGCGAACACCCGCGATGCCTGACGCCTGTGCCGGGTCGACAGCGCAGCCGCCGTCGGTGATGCGGCCGATGATCGTCATGCGGTCGCCGACCTGATCGCGCTTGATCGATATCGTCGCTTCGGCGACGTTGCTCTTGCTGCCGCGATTGTCCGCCGCCGAGGCGCGATTGAGCGCGCTGCCGGGCTGCGCGGACACCGTGACTTCGGCAACATAGGTGAGAAGGGCGGTGCCCGACGGAGCGATCGGGGGCAGGGTGATGGTGAAGTCGCGTCCGTTCGCATTCACGGCGGCGTCGACCCGCGTTCCGTTCGCTCGCACCGTGTCGGCGCGCAGGCGCATGCCGGGAGGCAGCGTGTCGCTGACCGTCACCGCGCCGGTGGTACGGCGGGCATCGCGGTTCGCCACTTCGATGCGGTATTGCACGACGTCGCCGGCGACCGCGGTCTGTGTCGACGTCGTCTTGCGCAGGATCAGCGGCAGGCCCGGCTGGTCGACCGGGATATCGACCCGCACCGGGGCAGGGCTGTCGAGCGTGAACGACCGGCTATAGCTCGCATCGGTGATGGTGAAGGGCAGGCCGTCGTCCGGACGGCGCAGGCCCGCCAGGTCCGCCGCGCTCGATGTCGAGGGCGCGGTATAGGGCGCGGGCGGCTCGACCACCAAACGATAGGATCCGGGCGCCACGAAGGGGAAGCGATAGTCGCCGGGCGGGAAGCTATAGACCCGCCCGCTCGCGTCGGTGACATTTTGTCCGGTGACGACGGTCGAGGGATAGGCGCTGACGCCGTCGTCGCCGAACACCTGCGCGGGCTGGCCCGTCGCGGTGTTGATCAGTGTCACGCGGCTTCCCGGAACGGCCGAACCATCGCCGCTGTCGAAAACGATGCCGAAGGGGTCGACGAGGAAGTCGATTGTCGCGATCGCGACCAGGCTGGCGTTGGCCTGATCGGTGACGCGGAGTTGGATCGGCGTCCCCGGATTGACCGACAGGCGGCAATCGCCCGGGACGACGGCGGGCGGAACGCCGATCGTGTTGATGAAGCCGACGAACTCGCCGCTGTTCGCGGCAGTCTCGGTCAAGGTGATGCGTTCGCTGTCGCCATTCGCCAGATCGAGCACGACCGGCAGCGTGTCGATCGCAGTCGGATCGATATTGGCCGAAGCGAGGGTGACGCCGACGACCAGCACTTCTCCGGCGCGGAATGCATCGCTGCTCTGGAGGGAAGCCGGGCTGGTCGGCATGCCGGCATAGGCGCCGCCAAGCTGAATGAGGTTGCCGCTGCTCGCGGCCGTGATGCTCTGCGCCGCGATGATCGTTCCGCCGCAGCGCGTCGGGACAAGCGGCGCGGTCTTGTTGCCGCCCTGATCGACGAGGCGATAGGTCTTGATGACGGGCTGCTCGTTCGGACGCGCGCGGACGGTCACGTCGACGCGATTCGAAAAGGTCGCGGCAGGACTGCCGCCGTCCGTCCATTCGGCGGAGGCCGTGTTCGAAATGACCTGTGCCCCAGCAGCCGCAGGCAGCATGGCTGCCGCGACCAGGGCGGTCACGAAGGACATATATTTCTGACGGAGCTTCATCGCTGGTCCCGAAGAGGGCAGCGGGGGAGCGCTTTCGAACGCCGACCCCGCTGCCCCGTCAATCCGTCAGGTCAGTTGACCGTCGCGCGGAAAACGAGCGTGCGCGTGTCGCCCGCCGCAACCGTCGCGATCGTGCCGGATACGTTCGGCGCCACATAGCTTCCGCCCGTTGCGCCATCGGCGTTACAGGTGCCGCTCGTCACCGTGCCGTTCAGCAGGATCGAACTGCCAACGAAGGTCAGCTGGCCCGGAACCGGGTCGTTGATCAGCACGGTTGTCGCCGCCGCGCTGCCGCTGTTGGCGACCGCGATGCAATATTCGACGACGGCGCCCGGGATCAGTTTCGGATTCGTCGTATTGTTGAACGGATCCGAAATGACGCGGCTGGTCTTGGTCACCGCCAGCGTCGCAGTCTGGACGGTATAGTCGTCGGCGGCGCTGTGCGACGCGTCGCGGCTGCCGTCGTTGACGCCGGCCGTATCGGCGAACACCGTGTCCTTCGCCGCCGTATTCGCGCCGGTCGTTTCGGTGATCGCCGCACCCTGGCTGCCCGCCGTACCGCCCTCGCGAGCGGTCGCGCGCAGCTGTACGCCCGCGACCGCGTTATTGGCGAGGCCGGTCGGGATATCGGCAACGACGAACAGACGGATCGGCGTATCGACCGCGAGTTCATCGATGAAGGTGACGAGCGTATCGCCCGCGTCCCAGCTTCCGACCGTACCCGATGACGTATTGTCCCGATAAATCCGTACGTTGTTGACGTTGAAACTATCGGTGCCGCCATGCGCGGCGGTGCCGCCGGTGATCTGTGTCGCGGCGAGCGCGAAATCGAGCACTTCGTTCGAACTGTTGGTCAGCTGAAACGTGGTAACGGCGTTGGTCTGGCCAGGAACCACATTGGTCGTGACGGTCCCCACCTCTTCGACGAGCAGGTTGATCTTGCGGTCGACCGTGAAGCTGTTCGACGCGCTCTGCTGTCCCTGAGAAACGCCACCGACCTGATAATCGACGGTGGCGGTATTCGTGATCGAGGCGCCCGCGGTGGTGCCGGCCGCATAGGCCGGGTTGGCTGCGACGACGGACGCCGCTGCCACACCGATGGTGCCCCAGTAAGTCAGCTTGCTGGTCATAGCTGAGCTCCTAGGCTTGGTTGGTCGCCCTATTCCCCACCGCTGGCGACCGTTAAGCGGCTTTAATCACGTATTTATTTGACTACTCCCCGAAACATCAGCTTCCCGGTGCCCCCAGCGGGAATGGGTTTCTGAAATGCCCAGCGGATGTGCGTTACATCGGAGGGCTGCGCCGGACGGCGCGTGCCGTCGGGCTGCATGATCGTCAGTGTATCGAGCGTGCCCCAGGCCTTGCCGCCGTCGACCGAAACGAGCTGTGCGGTATCGCCGGCACCGGCGAAGCGCACCGCCGACGGCATCGGGTTGGTGATCACGAACTTGTCTGCGGGCTGCTGCCCCGCGTTGCGATAGTTGAGCACGAACACGAGCCTGTCGCCCGGAACGACGATCTTCGGTTCTTCCAGCAACACGCGTTCCTTGCCGCTGGCGTCCGTCGTTACGCGCTCGACGAACACGCTGTTGTCGAGTGCAACCTGGTTCGAAGCGATGGCTTGCGTGGGTGCAAGGGTCGCGAGTGCGATGAAAAAGGCTTTGATCTTCATCAGTTGATCCTCGTTCGAAAGGTTACGGTCCGCGTCTGGCCGCCGGCTACGGTGCCGAGGAGGACGCGAATGCGAGTGCCGTTGAAATCGCCGGCGTCGGCGTCGGCGGCGTCGGTCAAAGGACCGCCGCCAAGCGTAATCGACCCGGCCACATAGGCGGTGTCGGCGGGAACATTGTCGGTGATGGCCAGGGCATTGATGGAACCCGAGCCGGCGACGGTTGCCGTAATCGTATAGGTGATGATCGCGCCCGGGACCGGGTCGCTGCCGCCAAAGGGGTCGGTGATGCTTGCCGATTTGACGAGCGAGACGGTGGCGGCCGCGACGCGGAACGCGCCATTGTCTTGCCCGTCGGCGCCGGTCGAGCCCACGATGGCGTCGCCGCCACCTTCACCCTGGCCGGCAAAGGTGGTGCCGGGCGTGCCCGTGCCGGTTTTCGCGGCTGCGACGAGCGTCACGATGCCGCGATTTCCGTCGGTGACGGTGCCCGGCGTCGTCGCCAGGACGAAAACGCGAATGCCCTGGTCGGGATTCAGCACGGGATCGTTGGCGCCGGGTGTGTAGAGCGTGTCGGTGCTGGCGTCGAATACGCCGTCGCCATTATCGATATAGATCTGCGTGACGACGGGGTCGTAATTGTCGCCGCCGACATTGGCGATCGTGCTGAGGCTGAAAGCTTCCTGTCCGTTACCGGTATTGGTCACCGAATAGGTCAGCACCTGATTGGTGGCGCCCGGCGTCGTCGGGACGTCGGACGGATTGGCAGTGGCCACGGTAACATCGAGCAGTTCGTCGACGCGCAGATCGACGCGGTTCGAATCGATCGTCTGCGTGCCCGATCCATTGTCGTAGCTCGCGCTGGCGGTGTTGCTGATCGTGGTGCCCGCGCGCGTGCCGGCGGCATGAGCCTGTGACGGCAGCATGAGCGCCATGGTTAACGCAAGGGCGGTTGAAGAGGGATGTAGAAGCCGATGATGCTTCGCGCCCCCCACAGGCGCTTTCATCATGATGTTTGACTCCAAAGGCTGGTCCGTGAAGTCACACATCGGAGAAAAAGGGTAATTTCCGGTTAAGATACCGGCCTGGAACGGCATTTTGACCCAAATGGGGACAGCCGAGGCCCCTGTTCGTCGCAAAAGCGGCGGGCTGGCGCGAGCGGTAAAGGTCGCGTAAGATGAAACGGTTAACCGGGGAAGGACGCGACGTGGCCGAGGACAGGGGACGAAAGGACGCACGCGAAGCGCGCGACAACCCCCTGCGCCAGATCGAGATCGACGACTTTCGCCGCGACCGCCTGCTTGCCGCGATGGCGCTGATCTTTGGCGCGGCTTTCTGTCTGGGTCTGCCCTTTGCGCTCAAGGCGGGGGCCGAGTTTTTCCTGCCGCTGACCGCCGCGATCGTCATCTCGATCGCGCTGGTGCCCTTGCTCGAATGGCTCGAGCGGCATGGCGTGCCATCCGCGCTGGCCGCTTTCCTGTCGCTCGCGGGCTTTCTGGCGGTGATCAACGCCGCGCTGGCGATCATCGTGCTGCCGGCGACCGGGTGGTTCGCGCGAATTCCCGAGTCGATTCCGCGTATTCAGAGCAACCTTGCGCCACTGATCGACTTTTACTCGACGCTGCAGAAATTCGTCGATCGTACGCTGACCTCGGTCGCGACGGGGACCGAGGCGACGGCGCAGGCGGTGGCCGCGCAGGCGCCGGCGTCGGTCGTCGACTATTTCATTTCGGCGGCGCCCGCTGCCGCGATCCAGCTGTTTTTCGCGGTGCTGGTGATCTTTTTCTTCCTTTCCGGCTGGACCCGGCTGCGGCGCGGGACGATTCGTCGTCGGGGCAGCTTCGACGGCGCGATGCAGACCGCGCGCGTCATCCAGAATGTCGTCGATGCGACCGCCGACTATCTGGCGACGATCACGATGATCAACGCGATCCTGGGGCTTACGGTCTCGCTTCTCCTGTGGGCGCTAGGCATGCCGTCGCCCTTCATGTGGGGCGGGATCGTCAGCATCTGCAATTTCGTGCCCTATCTGGGGCCGATCGTTGCGGCGACGCTGCTGGGGCTGGGCGGGCTGATGACCTTCGACGCGGTCGGATTCGCGCTGTTGCCCGCGCTGATTTTCGTCGGGGTGCATCTGGTCGAGGCGAATCTCGTGACGCCGCTGGTTCTCGGCAAGCGTTTGACGGTCAATCCGCTGCTGATTCTGGTGTCGCTCAGCTTTTGGGGGTGGGTGTGGGGGACGCCGGGCGCGCTGCTTGCGGTGCCCTTGCTGCTGATCCTGCAGACCGTCCTTGCGTCGACCGGAACGCCGGATCTGGCGGGTTTCCTTTTCGAGCATGGAACGCTGACGACCGCCGAAGAGGTCCGCGACAGGCTAAATCGCACAAAGGACGAAAGCGACGGTTGACAGGTCGGAGCGCGGCGCATATTGGCGCCTCTCCCAAGCGCAAGCGGGTGTAGCTCAGTTGGTTAGAGCGCCGGCCTGTCACGCCGGAGGTCGCGGGTTCGAGCCCCGTCACTCGCGCCATTTCCTGCCGATTTCGGCGGAAAGGCGCCCCTCCTCAAATCGATGATTTGTATATCGCTGAGCGCTTGGGCGCGCGCTATGCGCGCCACTTCCCCAATTCCATCCAGCGCAGCAACGGCTTCAGCGGCAGGACCCAGATGATGCCCGCGACGAGGTAGAAGATCGCCTGCACCAGGATCGGCCACCCGCCGACCCACGGCGACAGCGCGACGATGATCGCTGCCCAGGCGATGATCAAGCCGAGGATCATGAAGATGCCGGCGGGCTTGCGCCAGCTAGGCGGCGGGTCGGGAGGAAGCTGGCTCACAAACGGTCTCCGGTCAGGATGAATTCTTGTTCGGTAAGGATCGCGTCGAGCGCGAAGTCGGTCGATTCGAGTGGAACGGCGTCAACTTCCTGCACCGACCAGCCGATTCCGATTCTGGGAATTTCGGGATGGCGCGCGAAATAGCGATCATAATGCCCGCCACCCTGGCCTAGGCGCCCGCCGTGCCGGTCGAAGCCGAGGAGCGGACAGAAGATGAGGCCGGGCGTGAGAGTTTCCGCGGTATCTGCTGGCTGCTGCGTACTCCATGGGCCCTTGATCAGCGCGCTGCCGGGGCTCCAGCGACGAAAGTCCATCGTTTCGCCGCGCTCGGCATGATGCGGCAAGGCCAGTTCATCCAGGTCAGCGAGCATGGGAACGATATCGGGCTCGTCACCCCAACGGACATAAGCGGCAACAGGCGCGCGATCCGCGAGGATTTCCGAGAGCGAGGCGGGAAGGGCGCGAAAGGCCGTCAGCCGCGCGATGTCGTCGAGGTTCGCGGCGAAATGCTTGCGGCGAAAACGCAGTCGTTCGCGCAATTGGCGTTTCCGCTCCGCGAGGTCGTCGGAAAGCATGTCTCTTCCGGCTCCTCGGAACATGGATGGCGGGTGGCGGGACCACCGTGGGTCGTTTGCTGGAAGATCCTCTGACGCCAGTAACGTCAGGTGGGGACCATATACGTCGGACCAGGGTCCGGGCAGGGACAGCCCCCTAGGATGATGTATCGCCTCAGGGATATTCGCAAAAGCTCGTGCCGGGCAGTACCCGCCGCCCTCTATGTAGGGGCAGGGGTGCTCGTCCTCAAGATGTTTAGGTGCCAAAGCCCCTTCGTCAGGGGATTTGTTCTACCTTTGCAGCGAGCGTCTCGATACGATCCGCGATCTGCAGCAGCGCGCGGTCATGCGACGGGCGCGGTGCAGATTCGGCGGCGGGCGCCTTTTTGAGGGCTTCCAACTCCGACAGGGCCGCCTTGAGCTCGTCGCGCGCCTGCGCTTCGCGGCTTTCCGCAAGAGCGATGGCGGCGCGGAGCGAGTCGGTCTTTTCGACAATGCCATTCGCGTCCTGGGCCTCGTCGGCCAGCATCAGCGCGGCGAAGAGCATTTGGCGGATTTCGGTCCCGCCCGGCATTGTGCGTATTTTTGCATCGACAAGTGCCGCCAGGTTTAAGAGTTGCGCTTCCTGGCCGTCGGCGCAGTGCACGTCGTAGACGCGCCCGGCGATGTTGAGCTTCACATCAGCCATTTTTCGCCTCCGCGATCAACCGGTCCAATTCGCCGATAACCGCCGTAACCTCGGCCTTCAGAGCCGTCTGGTCATCGGGGTTCGATTCGGAGGAGGCGGGTTCGGGGGCAGGGCGGGTCGCCCGTTCCGTCAGCGCCTTTTCGATCCGGCTGAGTGCGCGTTCGATGCGGCCGATGGCCAGGCTGGATTCGTCGAGATCGAGTTCCATGATCACGAGGTAGCAGCGCGGCGGGAGGGGTGCAATCGCCTCTCCACGCCGAAATGCGTGCTATTTTATGCCGCCAGCGGTTGACTCCTGCCCCCACCCCCGCAAAGGGCTGTCCCCACCGAATCCGGCCACCTTCCTATCTTCATCCGGGGGAATAATGACACTGCCCGAACGTCAGCTCGCCAACGCAATCCGCGCGCTTGCGATGGACGCCGTACAGGCGGCGAACAGCGGCCACCCCGGGATGCCGATGGGCATGGCCGATGTCGCCACCGTCCTATATTCGGATTATCTGAAATTCGATCCGACCGATCCGAAATGGGCCGATCGCGACCGATTCGTCCTGTCGGCAGGCCATGGCTCGATGCTGGCCTATGCCACGCTGAATCTGGCGGGCTATGCGCGGCCGACGATCGACGACATCCGCAATTTCCGTCAGATCAACAGCCCGTGCGCCGGCCATCCCGAGAATTTCGAGCTCGAAGGCGTCGAAACGACGACCGGCCCGTTGGGGCAGGGGCTTGCGACCGCCGTCGGCATGGCGATCGCCGAGCGTCACCTCAACGCGCTTTACGGCGATGCGCTGGTCGACCACCGCACCTGGGTGATCGCGGGCGACGGGTGCCTGATGGAAGGCATCAACCACGAAGCCATCGGCCTGGCCGGCCATCTGGGCCTCGGCCGCCTGATCGTGCTGTGGGACGACAACAAGATCACCATCGATGGATCGACCGACTTGTCGACCAGCGAGGATGTGAAGGCGCGCTATGCGGCGACTGGCTGGCACGTCGACGGATGCGACGGGCACGACCCCGCCGATATCCGCCGCGCGATCGATGCGGCGCTGGCCGACAATCGCCCCTCGCTGATTGCTTGCCGGACGCTGATCGGCTTCGGATCGCCGAACAAGCAGGGCACGTCGGCAACGCACGGTTCACCGCTCGGCGCCGATGAAGTCGCCGCAACGCGCGAAGCGTTGGGCTGGACCGCCGAACCCTTCGTCATTCCGGCCGATTTCGCGGCGGCATGGGCGGCCTTCGGCGAAAAGGGCAAGAAGCTTCACGCGGAATGGAACGATCGCCTCGCAACCAGCGATAAGAAAAGCGATTTCCAGGATCGCCTTGGTGGCAAGGTGACGCCGGGCGACGCCTTCAAGGCCTATCTCGACGGACTGGTCGCCGAACCCCCGAAGGTCGCGACCCGCAAGGCCTCCGAAAACACGCTGTCGGCGCTGACCGCCGATATCGATGCGCTTTTGGGCGGCAGTGCCGACCTGACCGGTTCGAACAATACCAAAACTTCGTCGACGAAGCCGTTGACAAAAGGCGACTATTCGGGCCGCTACATCTACTACGGTATCCGTGAATTCGGGATGGCCGCCGCGATGAACGGCATGGCGCTGCACGGCGGCGTCATTCCTTATGGCGGCACATTCCTGGTCTTTGCCGATTATTGCCGCGCCGCGATCCGCCTGTCGGCGCTGCAGCGTCAGCGCGTCGTCTATGTCATGACGCACGACAGCATCGGCCTGGGCGAAGACGGGCCGACGCACCAGCCGATCGAGCATCTTCAGTCGCTTCGCGCCATGCCGAACCTCCTCGTCATGCGGCCCGCCGATGCGGTCGAGACCGCCGAATGCTGGGCGATCGCACTCGCGCAGTCGGACCGGCCGTCCTTGCTTGCATTGACCCGCCAGAACCTCCCTCCGCAACGCCATGACGTCACGGAAAATCTTTGCCTGAAAGGCGGTTACCGCCTTCGCGATGCTTCGGCTTCGCGGAAGGTCGTACTCGTCGCAACGGGCTCGGAAGTGTCGCTGGCGATCGATGTGGCGAATGCTCTGGAAGCCGCCGGTCATGGTGCCGACGTCGTCTCGATGGTTTCGACCGAATTGTTCGACGAACAGGATGCCGCCTATCAGGCCGATATCCTGCCGGCCGATGCGCTGATCGTCTCGATCGAGGCGGGTACGACGTTTGGCTGGGAGCGCTATACGGGCCGCCACGGCCTGCGCTTCGGTATCGACAGCTTTGGCGCCTCGGCACCGATCGACGACCTGTACAAGCATTTCGGTCTGACCGTAGATGCAATCACCCCCAAGATTCTGGCAAAGCTCGGCAATTAAGGACCGGCTCGCCCCACGCAGAAAGGAAATTTCGAGATGGCAGTGAAGGTTGCAATCAACGGTTTCGGACGCATCGGCCGCAATGTGGCGCGCGCGATTCTCGAACGTACCGACCACGATCTCGAACTGGTGTCGATCAACGACCTGGGCGACGCAAAGGCGAATGCCCGCCTGCTGCGTAATGACTCGGTGCACGGCGCCTTCAACGGCACCGTCGAAGTCGACGGCAATGACCTGGTGATCAACGGCAAGCGCATCCAGGTGACCGCCGAGCGTGACCCGGCCGCTTTGCCGCATGCCGCCAATGGCATCGACATCGTGATGGAATGCACCGGCTTCTTCACCAACAAGGCCGGCGGCCAGAAGCACCTCGACGCAGGCGCAAAGCGCGTCCTGATCTCGGCGCCCGCCAAGGAAGTCGACCTGACTGTCGTCTATGGTGTCAACGACGACAAGATCACCGGCGAGCATCTGATCATTTCGAACGCGTCGTGCACCACCAACTGCCTCGCGCCTTTTGCGAAGGTGCTGCACGAGGCGATCGGTATCGAGCGCGGTCTGATGACCACGATCCACGCTTATACCAACGACCAGAAGATCCTCGACCAGATCCATGACGATCCGCGTCGTGCCCGCGCCGCCGCGATGTCGATGATCCCGACCTCGACCGGTGCGGCCGTTGCCGTCGGCCTGGTCCTGCCCGAACTGAAGGGCAAGCTCGACGGATCGTCGATCCGCGTTCCGACCCCGAATGTGTCGGTCGTCGACCTGACGTTCACGCCGCTGCGCGACACCACCAAGGAAGAGGTCAACGCGGTCCTGAAGGCGGCTGCCGAAGGTCCGTTGAAGGGCGTGCTGGGTTATACCGAGGAACCGCTGGTTTCGATCGACTTCAACCACAATGCCGCCAGCTCGACCATCGACAGCCTGGAAACCGCGGTTATCGACGGTAAGCTGGTGCGCGTGCTGAGCTGGTACGACAATGAATGGGGCTTCTCGAACCGCATGATCGACACGGCGGGCGTGATCGCCAAGTTCCTCTGAACCAAAGGAAAGCAGCGATGACCGCGTTCAAGACTCTGGACGACATTGGCGACGTCACCGGCAAGCGCGTGCTGGTGCGCGTCGACCTGAACGTACCGATGATCGACGGCGCGGTCGGCGACAAGACGCGGATCGAGGCAGCGATGCCGACGATCCGCGAATTGTCGGACAAGGGCGCGATCGTCCTGCTTCTCGCGCATTTCGGGCGGCCGAAGGGCGCGAAGAACCCGACCCAGTCGCTGAGCCTTGTCATGGGTGGGGTCGAGGATGTTCTGGGCCATTCGGTGATGTTCATCCCCGAATGCGTCGGCGACGGCGCCAAGGCAGGTGTCGCGGTGCTTGCCCCCGGCGACGTCGCGGTGCTGGAAAACACGCGCTTCTATCCCGGTGAAGAAAAGAACGATCCGGCCTTTGCCGACGCGCTCGCCGAGATCGGCGACCTGTACGTCAACGATGCCTTCTCGGCTGCGCATCGCGCGCATGGTTCGACCGAGGGCATCGCCCACCGGCTGCCCGCCTATGCCGGCCGCGCGATGGAAGCCGAGCTGAAGGCGCTCGACGCCGCACTCGGCAATCCGGCGCACCCGGTCGCCGCGGTCGTCGGCGGCGCCAAGGTTTCGAGCAAGATCGACGTGCTGCGCAATCTGGTCGGTCAGGTCGACCATCTGATCATCGGCGGCGGCATGGCAAACACCTTCCTCGCCGCGCGCGGGGTCGATGTCGGCAAGTCGCTGTGCGAGCATGATCTGGTCGATACGGCGAACGCGATCTTTGACAGCGCCGATGCCGCGGGCTGCACCATCCACTTGCCCTATGATGTGGTGGTCTCCAAGCAGTTCGCGCCCAATCCGCCGACGCGCACGGTCAATGTCCATGAGGTTGCGGCGGACGAAATGATCCTCGACGTCGGCCCCGCCGCGGTCGAGGCGCTGGGCGATGTCCTGAAAAATTGTCGCACGCTTGTCTGGAACGGCCCGCTCGGCGCGTTCGAGACGCCGCCGTTCGACACGGCGACCGTCGCCCTTGCCAAGACCGCCGCGGCGCTGACGCGCGAAGGTTCGCTGATCTCGGTCGCGGGCGGTGGCGACACGGTCGCGGCGCTCAATCATGCCGGCGTGGCCGGCGACTTTACCTTCGTTTCGACCGCAGGCGGTGCCTTCCTGGAATGGATGGAGGGCAAGCCGCTCCCTGGGGTGGATGCACTGAAGGACTGATCGTTTCAACACTGGGGGGTATTGGACATGAAGAAGATTCTGGCTGCGTTGATGCTCGCGAGCGTTGCCGTTCCGGCGGCCGCCCAGGACTTCCCCGGCGCGTTGATCGCCGAATTCTATATGTCCGAATTCTCGATCCCGAAGGGATGGGAACTCTCGTACAAGGGCGCGGAGCGGGGCGTGCAGGTCTTTATCATGGACCGTGATCTCGACGCGCATCCCCAGACGTCGTTCCTGCAGCCGATCAACCAGATGCAGCGCCTGATGTGCGGCGACGACGAACTCAAGCAAATGGTCGCCGATGGCCTGGTTGTTCGCGTCGATACGCGCGACAAGCGCAACGGGAAGAAGAGCCTGGTCGAAGGGCCGACGCTGACCCGCTGCTGACGTTCGGGCAGCCCGCGGGCTGCGCCATTAACCTTGCGCATTTGCATCCCCCGCAAGGGGTCGCTATGCGCGCCGCCACATACGTATGCAAAGCCACGGAGACGTTATGACCGCCAATGCCGACATGCTGGAACAGATCAAATCGGGCCAGGGCTTCATCGCCGCGCTCGACCAGAGCGGCGGTTCGACGCCCAAGGCGCTGAAGGGCTATGGCATCGAGTCCGATGCCTTTTCGAACGACGAGGAAATGTTCGGACTGATCCATGACATGCGTAGCCGCATCGTCACCGCGCCCTGCTTCAACGGCGAAAAGGTCATCGGTGCGATCCTGTTCGAACGCACGATGGACGGCGACGCCGGCGGCAAGCCGGTTCCGGCCCTGTTGTGGGATCGCGGCGTGGTGCCGTTCCTGAAGGTGGACAAGGGCCTGGAAGATGAGGCCGACGGCGTCCAGCTTATGAAGCCGAACCCCGGCCTTGACGACCTGTGCGAACGCGCCGTCGCCAAGGGTGTGTTCGGCACCAAGATGCGCAGCGTCGTCAATCTTGCAAATCCCGCCGGGATCAAGGCTATCGTCGATCAGCAGTTCGCCGAAGCCGCGCGCATTGCATCGCACGGCCTGGTCCCGATCATCGAGCCCGAAGTGAACATCAAGAGCGCCGAGCGCGATGCGGCCGATCGCCTGTTGCTCAAGGAAACGCTCGCAGCGCTCGACGCATGGGAGGGCGCGCCGGTGATGTTGAAGCTGTCGCTTCCCACCGAGGCGGGCCTGTTCCAGCCGCTTGTCGACCATCCGAAGGTTCTGCGTGTCGTTGCGCTGTCGGGCGGCTTTGCCCGCCCCGAAGCCTGCGTCGAACTGGCGAAGAACCCCGGTATCATCGCCAGCTTCAGCCGCGCGTTGCTGGAGGATCTGCGGCACCAAATGAGCGACGAGGAATTCAACGCCTCGCTCGGCGGCGCGATCAACGAAATTCACGCCGCCTCGGTGGCTTAGTGATGGGAGAGAGGTGGCAAGCCGTCGACGATTACATCGCCGGGAAGCTTCTCGGCGCCGACGACGCGCTTGCCGCCACTCTCGCAAATAACGCGGCGCAAGGGTTGCCGCCGATCGACGTATCGCCTGCGCAAGGCAAGATGCTCTTCCTGCTCGCGCAGATGGCGGGAGCGAAGCGCATTCTCGAGGTTGGAACGCTCGGCGGCTATTCGACGATATGGCTGGCACGGGCGCTCCCCGACGGCGGCGAACTGGTCACGCTGGAGCTCGAGGCGCATCACGCGGCCGTCGCGCGCGAGAATTTCGCGCGCGCGGGACTTTCCGACCGGATCGATGTCCACGTCGGCCCTGCAGCGGCAAGCCTCGCCGCGATGGGCGACGAAGAGCCCTTCGACTTCGTGTTCATCGACGCCGACAAACAGAGCAACGCGCATTATGTCGACGAAGCGATCCGCCTCGGGCGGCGCGGCATGACGATCATCGTCGACAATGTCGTGCGCGAAGGTGGCGTGCTCGACAGCGATAGCGGCGACGAACGGATCGAGGGCACGCGCGCGTTGTTCGACATGCTCAGCGTCCATCCGCGCCTCGACGCCACCGCGGTCCAGACGGTGGGGGCCAAAGGCTGGGACGGCTTCGTCCTGGCGCGCGTGCGTTAAAGCCCGCCGGCGAAGCGGAACGAGAAGCGATAATCCTGCGGCTTGATGGCGGTGTCGGTACGTTTTTCGGGGCGGACCGATTCGAGCGTGAACTGGCCGTCGGCAAGCTGCGTCGGTTCGCCGAGCGTCGCTTCGAATGTCTGTTTTTCGCCATTGCCGCGGATCCACAGCATCTCGACGCGGACGCGACCGGCCCAGATGCAGCGCGCGTTCATCGGGCAGCGGCTGTCTTCCAGCACCTTCACAGGCTGGACGATCGGGCCGTCGACATAGGCGCGCTGGCCGAGTGCGACGTCGCTGCCGTCCCGAAGCGGGGTCTGCTGGCTCGTCGCGGCGCAGGCGGAAAGGGCGAGCGCGGCGATCGTCATCGAAAGGCCGAGGCGAGGGAAGTTCTGCATTTGCCCGAGTCTGCCGCCCTCGCTATGAACCCGCCATGACCACGACCGCCAATGCCGCCCGCTGCCAGCTTTACCTGATCTCTCCGCTCGACGTCGGCGGCGATTTCCCGGCGAAACTCGAAGAAGCCCTTGCCGCCGCGCCGGTTGCGGCGTTCCAGTTTCGCGTCAAGGACATGAGCCAGCATGAGGCGGCGCGCCTTGCCGAGCCGTTGCAGGCGATTTGCGCCGCGCACGAGGTCGCGTTCATCGTCAATGACGACATGGCGCTGGCGAAACGGCTGAACGCCGATGGCGTGCATCTGGGGCAGGGCGATGGCGATCCGAAGGAGGCACGGCGCTTGCTCGGTCCCGATACGCAAATCGGCGTCACCTGTCACAATAGCCGCCATCTGGCGATGGATGCGGGCGAGGCGGGGGCCGATTATGTGGCGTTCGGCGCCTTCTTTCCGACCAGCACCAAGGCAGTCGAGCATCGCGCCGATCCCGAAATCCTGACCTGGTGGCAGGGGTTGTTCGAACTGCCCTGCGTGGCGATCGGCGGGATCACGATCGACAATGCACAGCAGCTTGTCGATGCCGGCGCCGACTTTCTGGCGGTTTCAGGCGGCGTCTGGGCTTACCCCGAGGGCCCTGCTGCGGCGGTGCGCGCGTTCGATAAGCTGCTGGCGGGGTGAGGCGGGCGGTCGCCCGCTCGCTGGGCGCGGCGGCGATTCTCGCTGCGACGGTTGCGGCGTTCAAAGGGGTGGCCATCGTCATCCCGGTGGAGGGGCTGAAGGCGTCCGACCTTGTCGATAGCTGGAGCAAGTCGCGCGCCGGAGGGCGCGTCCACCGCGCGATCGATATCCAGGCCCCGCTGGGCACGCCGGTGCTGGCCGCGATGGACGGACGGATCGAAAAACTGTTCGCGTCGAAGCGCGGCGGCCTGACCATCTATCAGCGGTCGGCCGACGGCAGGCTGATCCTCTATTACGCGCACTTGCAGGGCTATCGGCGCGGCCTGGCCGAAGGGCAGGAGGTCGAGCGGGGGCAGGTGATCGCAACCGTCGGCGCGAGCGGCAATGCCGACCCCGCCTTTCCGCACCTGCACTTCCAGATTCTGGAGACGGTGCCAGGAAGCGGCTGGCAGGACGGCGAGCCGGTCAATCCCTATCCGCTGCTGACGGGAAGGCGCGCGCTTCCCTGAACCGCTCAGCCGAGCGGGTGGTCGCGCTCGATCGCATGGGCGGGGTCGCTGCCGCACGGTGCGGCGGGCGCATCCTTGCGCCAGCCGAACAGCCCGGCACAGGGCGTGGGCCGCTTCGATGCCTTGGCGGGCACAGGCGGGAGCAGGGGAGGCTGCTTGGAAAGGTCGGTATTCATCATGGCTGGTCTTATGAATCGCGGGCGACGGGAGATATTGGATCGATACGTCAAATCGGCTTCGGTTCGTCGCCTTTTTGCTTGTCTACCGGCGTAACTGCTCGCAACACGGCGCATTGGGAGGATCACCATGACGAACATGAGCCGGGATGGCACAGCGATGCGCGAACTGACGTTTCGGGCGATCATATTGGGTGGTCTGCTGACCTTCCTCTTCACCGCCGCGAACGTCTATTTCGGCCTGCGCGTCGGCTTGACCTTTTCGACGGCGATTCCCGCCGCAGTGATTTCGATGGCCGTCCTGCGCACGCTCGGCGGGTCGAACATGGTCGAGAACAATATCGTCCAGACGATCGCCAGTGCGGCGGGGACGCTT